>JAQTZL010000001.1:0-300000 GCA_028687755.1 Candidatus Nanopelagicales bacterium | reverse complement strand
GAGTGAGCTGAACTGTGTGAGGCTCAATCACATCAACCCAAGGTCTGCTTTTACCTGCTCCCACGGCACGAAGTCGGATGCTTCTCTGGCAAGGGCGAGCTCAGCTCGATCCAGGACATCTTCGGCAGTTTCGAGAAGGCGTTCATAGACCTCGGGGTCCAAGACCACTGCAATTGTTCGCCCGCGTTTGGTCAGGTACACCGGTTCACCGCTTCGGTGAGCGCCTTCAATGACCTCGGCGAGGCCCTCTCGTGCTTCGCTGATGGGTATTTTCTTCATGTACGAATCGTACAATTCAAGATGTGGATGGGCAAGGGCCTGAATATTCATGGCTGAGGTGTATCAAGTCGCGCTGACTTTTCGAGGGGCGCTGGGCTAGTTATCCACAGAGTGTGGGGCAGAAGTTGCGAGTGTGGCTACCGGGATCTATGAGGTTTCCTCGCTATGGTCGCGCCATGGCGTCACGTACGTCCGCCCCAGCACGTTCGCGTGCGGCAAGCGGATCTTCCCCACGTGGCAGCGCGAAAAAGAGCGCTGCTCGCAAACCTGCCCCTGCAAAAAAGCCTGCCAAAAAGCCGGCCGCAGCCAAACGACCGTCCAAACCATTACAACCTGGCCCATTGGTCCGTGTTGTCATGTGGTTTGGTCGCATGCTGCGCGGTCTATGGCTGGGCGTTGCCACCGGCATTGGTCATTTGGCTCGAAGCTTTGGCTCAGGTGCCCGCGACCTTGAGGCGCATGAGCGTCGCGACGGTCTGGCCCTTGCCTTGCTTGCCACCACAGTGGCTTTGGTTGCTGGCGTGTGGTTTGGCGTTGACGCGTGGTTCGTGTCAGCCCTGTCGATGATCAGTCACTCACTCTTTGGTGTTCTTGCAATCTTCGTGCCGATTGTGTTGGCCGTCATAGCTTGGCGCACCCTGCGTCACCCTGATGAAGCCTTCATTCCTGGTCGCGTATTGATTGGTGGGTCAGCCCTAGCCATTGGGCTTGTCGGCATGTGGCATTTGCTGAACGGAACGCCAAGTCCAAGTGATGGCGCTAACGCCATGGATACGGCTTCAGGTTTCTTTGGCTGGATCTTTACCGCTCCGCTAGTGAGTGCTGTTGGTCCAATCGTGACCGGCATTGTGTTGGTTTTGCTCATCGCTTTTGGTGCCTTAGTTGTGACGGGAACATCCCTGCAAAGTGCCAAGGGATTCGTGCTCGGTTTCACGAATCGCTCAGAAGTTGACGGCGAACAAGGCGAGTTGGATTACGACCAAGACTACGAAGATGAATATGTAGAACTTGATGACGATGTGTTCCCAGAAGTGCTGGCGGGGGATGAGCCATTCATCGCGCCAGTTATTGAAGAAGATCACCGGCCGGCAGCATTGTTGATGTCAGGCATCGCGCCTTCAGGCACTTCAAGCGATGCAGATTTCAACTCAACTCAAGCCATTCCTGTTGATGCGCACCCTGCTCGTCACGAAACCATTGCGATCAACGCTACTGCTGCAGTTGCTGAAGCAGCACCCGCCATCCCTCGCGCGAAGCTACGCAAGGCGAAATATGTGCTACCGCCAGCAAACATGCTCAAGAACGGCCCAGCGCCAAAGGCGGCAACGAAAGCCAATGATCAAGTTGTTGCAGCACTTACTGAAGTGCTCGAGCAATTCGGGATTGACGCAACGGTTGCTGGCTTCATGCGAGGCCCAACAGTCACTCGTTATGAAATTGAGCTTGGACCTTCAGTCAAGGTTGAACGCGTGACGGCACTCAGCAAGAACATTGCTTATGCAGTTGCCAGTGCTGATGTGCGCATTCTGAGCCCAATTCCAGGTAAGAAGGCCATCGGTATTGAAATTCCAAATACCGATCGTGAATTAGTTGCCCTTGGCGATGTCCTGCGTAGCAAGGCAGCAACAGGGGACACCCACCCAATGATTTCTGCGTTGGGTAAGGATGTTGAGGGTGGCTACGTTGTGGCCAACTTGGCCAAGATGCCTCATATTTTGGTTGCTGGCGCCACCGGCGCTGGTAAATCCAGCTGCATTAACTCGCTGATCACGTCAATCCTGATGCGGGCAACACCTGAAGAGGTTCGCCTGATCTTGGTTGACCCAAAGCGTGTGGAACTCACGGCCTACGAAGGTGTTCCTCACCTCATCACGCCAATCATCACCAACCCGAAGAAGGCAGCAGATGCGCTTGCTTGGGTAGTGAAGGAAATGGATCGTCGTTATGACGACCTTTCCCACTTTGGTTTCCGTCATATTGATGACTTCAACAAGGCAGTGAAGTCAGGCAAGCTCACCTTGCCTGCAGGTAGTGAGCGCAATCTTGCTCCGTATCCATACTTGCTCGTTGTTGTTGACGAACTTGCGGACCTCATGATGGTTGCGCCGCGCGATGTTGAAGATTCAATCGTGCGTATCACCCAGCTGGCTCGTGCAGCAGGTATTCACTTGGTCATTGCAACGCAACGTCCAAGTGTTGACGTGGTTACCGGTTTGATTAAGGCCAACGTGCCAAGTCGTCTAGCTTTCGCGACCTCAAGTGTCACTGACTCACGCGTCATTCTTGATCAGCCAGGAGCTGAGAAGCTCGTTGGTCAAGGTGACGGATTGTTTATGCCGATGGGTGCAAGCAAATCCATGCGTATTCAAGGTGCCTTTGTTTCAGAAGCTGAGATCCGCGCAATTGTGAATCACTGCAAGGCTCAGGGTGAAGCTGAATTCATTGACGAAGTAACCGCGCCTGTTGCAGCGATGAAGGAAGTTGACGCGGACATTGGCGACGATCTTGATGAGTTGTTGCAGGCTGTTGAACTTGTGGTGTCCACGCAGTTTGGTTCGACATCGATGTTGCAGCGCAAGTTGCGCATCGGTTTTGCAAAGGCTGGTCGTTTGATGGACCTGATGGAATCCCGCGGCATTGTTGGGCCAAGTGAAGGTTCGAAGGCGCGTGAAGTACTCCTGAAGCCTGATGATCTGCCTGGCACCATCGCAATGCTGCGCGGTGAATAACTTCCACTCATGTGAAAGTGTCCTTGAATCCATGGACACTTTCATGATTTTGCGGTGTCCCTCTATTACAAATCGGTAGATCTGAGTACAGTCCGACTACACGTGTGAGAGGGGTCTGGCATGAGCGTCGGTACCACCCTTTCCGACGCACGGGTAGCCGCGGGTTTATCCCTGGATGATCTGGCCGCTCAGAGTAAATTGCGCGCTTCAATCCTGTCGGCCATGGAGGCCGGCGACTTCAGTCACTGTGGCGGTTTGGTCTACGCCCGAGGTCAATTACGTGCACTTGCGCCAGTGTTAAATCTTGACCCTGATGCTCTGGTAGCGGCTTTCTCGCTAGAGGTTGAAGCTGGCTTGCATGGCACGGACTAACGAATCCCCACAAGGCAACTAGACTTCTGGGGTGTCTCGCCCCTCAGTAGCAATCGTCACTCTTGGTTGCGCTCGCAATGAAGTCGACTCCGAAGAACTTGCCGGTCGGCTTGCTGCAGAAGGCTGGGATTTAGTCACCGACGCTGAACAGGCAGACGCAGTACTGGTCAATACCTGTGGCTTTGTCGATGTGGCGAAAAAGGATTCCATTGATGCGATCCTGGCGGCATCGGATCTCAAGGCATCTGGCAAAACTCAAGCTGTTGTCGCAGTGGGCTGTTTGTCTGAGCGTTATGGCAAAGACCTTGCTGCTGAGTTACCAGAAGCAGATGCTGTTCTTGGTTTTGATGACTACCCAGATATTGCTGATCGACTCTTGCGCATCGTGCAAGGTGAACGCCCCGAAGCGCATACGCCATCTGATCGTCGCCTGATTTTGCCGATCGCTCCTGTTGATCGCGATGATTCACATGTTCATGTTCCAGGTCATGGCGATGTTGCTGCGCCTCGCGTGCGTTTAGAGCAAGGCCCTGTTGCTTCGGTGAAGTTAGCTTCTGGTTGCGATCGTCGCTGTGCATTCTGTGCTATTCCAACTTTCCGTGGATCCTTTGTTTCGCGGACTCCTTCGGAAGTGCTTGCTGAAATCAGTGAACTCGTGCGCACCGGTGTCAAAGAAGTGGTGCTCGTGAGTGAGAACTCAACTTCGTACGGCAAGGATCTCGGTGATCTGCGCATGCTGGAATCCGTGTTACCAAAGCTAGCTGAGCAAAGTGGCATCACACGTTTGCGTGTGGCCTATTTGCAGCCAGCTGAAATTCGACCAGGTCTGATTGAAGTGATGGCGGAAACGGATCAGGTTGCCCCGTACTTCGATCTTTCTTTCCAGCACGCCAGTGCAAGTGTGTTGCGTCGGATGCGTCGTTTCGGTGGTACCGAAGCTTTCATGGGGTTGATCGAGCGTATTCGTGACCTTGAACCAGAGGCGGGTATTCGCAGCAACGTGATCGTTGGTTTCCCTGGTGAAACCGAAGCTGATGTTGAAGAGCTTGCTCGGTTCCTGCAGAAGGCTCGTTTGGATGCCATTGGCGTATTTGGTTACAGCGATGAAGATGGCACTGAAGCTCTCACCATGAGCGACAAGATTGATGCTGAAGTAATTCGTGCGCGCGTCGAGCACATCAGTGCCATGGCTGATGAAGTAATGGCCCAGCGCGCTGAAGATCGCATCGAAAGCACCGTGCAGGTCATCATCGAACGCTTTGATGAAGATGAAAATGGCGGGCTTGTTGCTGTTGGTCATGCTGGTCATCAAGGCCCTGACGATGCAGAAACCTTCATTCCTGTTGAAGAAGGTGAAGTTTCAATTGGTGATGTTGTCACCGCCGTCGTTGTTGATGTTGACGGTGTTGACTTGATTGCAGAGCTTGCATGAAGCCAGCGCCAGTTGATCCAGCAACCTTGCCTGTTGCCAATGACAAAATCGTCAATATTCCCAATGCCTTAACCACACTGCGTCTTGTTGCAGTTCCGGTCTTAATCTGGTTGATGGCCATTGACACTCGAGATGCGCGCGCATGGGCAACTGTGGTGTTTCTCGTTGCTGCATTTACCGACTTAATGGATGGCGCGATTGCACGCAAACGCGGGGAGATCACTTCATTTGGCAAACTCGCGGATCCAATAGCTGACAAGGCATTAATCGGAACTGCACTTATCGGTTTGTCATTGCTTGACGACCTTGCCTGGTGGATCACCATTGTGATTCTGGTTCGCGAACTTGGCGTGACCTTCTTGCGCATGTGGGTGATCAAGCATGGTGTGATTCCTGCATCACGTGGCGGTAAGGCTAAAACCCTTGCTCAGGTGATTGCGATCAGCATGTATCTCTATGTTCCAGCCAATCTTGATTGGTGGAGCAACGTCGCTGAAGGTGTGATGGCAATTGCGGTACTGCTGACCATCATTACAGGCTTTGACTACATCATGCGTGCCGTGAAGCTTCGTCGAACCTCGATTGGTTAGCCCATGCAGTCAGATCTCATTGCGCTGTGTAAATCGCGTGGCATCACGATTGGGACCGCAGAGTCGCTGACCGCCGGATTGGCAGTCTCCAAGCTCGCTGAAGTGCCCGGAGCGTCGGCCGTGTTGCGCGGAGGCGTGGTGGCCTATGCCACCGATGTGAAGCACTCGGTGCTTGGTCTTGATGCATCAATCCTTGATCACGTGGTCAGCGAAGCCGTGGTCACTCAAATGGCTATCGGGGCAACGCGAGTCTTGGGAGCTGACTTAGGTTTGGCCACCACAGGGGTGGCTGGGCCTGACTCACTCGACGATCAACCGCCTGGCTCCTTTTGGTTGGCGGTTCACCATGCGCCAAGCAACACCACATTGACTAAATACGCCCATCTACAAGGGGATCGGGGCTATATCCGGGATATGGCGGCCAGCGGAGTCATTGCCCTAGCCCTTGAGTTGTTGGCTGCCCAAAGTTAAAAGCAACCATTCGGGAATAACTGGTCAGGGGTGTGCGTTAGACTTAGCAGTCAGCAAGGTTGAGTGCTAATCAGAAGCCCTCATCATTGTGCGAAAGGAGCAACATGATCGTCCTACGCGAAGTCATTGGGGATGAGTTGCGCCGCCGCCGTCAAGATCAGGGCCGCACTCTTCGCGATGTATCAGCCGCAGCAGCAGTGTCTTTGGGTTACCTCTCAGAGGTAGAACGCGGGCAAAAAGAAGCCTCAAGTGAGCTCCTTGGAGCAATCTGTGGCGCATTGGAGATCTCAATTGCTGACGTACTCACTTCGGTGACTGCTCACATTGTTGAGGCTGAAAATCCAATGAAGCTCGATTTTGATCGAGCTGCAAAAATCGCTGTGCCTGTCTAAGGCTCATGCGCCTCACTGATTTCTGGGAACGCATGGACGAGGTCTTTGGCCCTGTGTATGCACGGTCTTGGGCTCGTGATTTTGTTCTTCCCACTGTTGGTTGCACTGTGCTGCAAGCCATCGACAAGGGTGTGGAAACCAAAGAAATCTGGCGTGCTGTGTGCGTCAGCACCGAAGTTCCATCCATATTGCGTTAACCCATGCCCACGCTAATTTTTGACGGTGAGTGTGGGTTTTGTCGAAGACGAGCAACGTGGTTGCGTGATCATGCCCGACAGGATCTGCAGATCATTGCCTGGCAAGTCGCTGATCTGGAATCAATGGGCGTGACGGCAAACCAATGCCAGCAACGTGTGCAGTGGGTTGATGGTGATGAACATGCATCTGGGGGAGCTGCTATCGCCAAGTGTCTGCAGGCCTGTGGTCAGCCATGGCGCAGCGCGGGAATTGTGATGCAGTGGCCAGTGATCCGCAGTCTGGCTGAAGTTGGCTATCGAATCGTCGCTGCGAATCGTGGGCGGATTCGGATCTAGTCATGTGGAAAGTGTTTTGGCATGCTTACATCCGTGGACACTTTTACTGAAGTGCAAATACCGGAGTCGCTGGTGCGCCAGATGGATTCGTTTGTGGTCCAAGGAGTTGCTAGCGACCGTCAATCATTTGTCATTGGCGCGTTGCGACGTGAAATACATCGACTCAAGTGTGTGGAAGAGATCAGAACCTTGTCACAACGCGGTGGCGATAGTGATCCTGAGTTAGATGCGTGGGCAAAATTCTCAGCAATGCGGGCGTACGAATTGGATCTGGACTAGCACTGAGCCGGCATCTGGCGCCTTACGCCTAGGCTGATCCCATGTTCGGTAAGCGCCAGCAACCTTTGAGGTATCTCACAGTGGTGACCTATGGGCGAACCGGTAGCACCGCATTGCAGGCAGCGCTGAACACTCTTCCGGGCGTACTCGTGCGGGGCGAAAACTACTCAGCGTTGCGCGGCCTTGAAACCTACGTGCAAGCGATAGCAGAAACTGCTGATCGCCATCACGCCAAGCGCCCGCGACATCCTTGGTTTGGTTCAGCGAGCATCAATCCGCAAGCCATTCTCGACGATCAGCGCCGGCATGTAATTGAGCATGTGCTGCAGCCGAAGAAAGATACGTCGGTTATTGGTTTCAAGGAAGTGCGGTACGAGCCAGGTCACTTTGAAAGTTATGAAGTGATGCTTTCCTATCTGCTGTTCTTAAACAAACTCTTTCCTGGAATTACCTACATCCTCAATGTGCGTGAACCTGAAGCTGCAGCTCGCAGTGGCTGGTGGCCTAACCACGAAGATCCGATTGCTGCGTTAACACAGTCACGGGATTGGCTTGTTGAAGCAACACATGACTTGAACACAATCCTTGGCACGCAGCAAGCGCATCTGTTGAACTATGAAGACTGGCAGGAAAACCCTGATGCACTTATTAAGGCGTTCGCGGCACTGCAGTTGCCAAGTAATGATGCAGGCGTCAAAGAAGCCCTTGCGGTGAAGTTAGACCACGGCCCGCATGCTCAGGAAAGCGAAGAAACGAACTAGTCGGTTCCGGCTTCCATGGCTGCACGATCAAGTGAACTTTCAGCAGCAGGATTTGATTCATCCTCTGCTGAAGCAATCGCAGCCGCGCCGCCAGGAGTGAGTTCACCAACGAGGTTGGTGTGAATCTCAAGGAGTTGACCCTGAGCTGCATACATTTCCAACTTGGCTCGGGTGTCAGCAATATCCAAGTTACGCATGGTCAATTGGCCAATGCGATCAAGTGGACCAAAGGCAGCGTCTTCAGTGCGCTCCATTGAAAGCTTGTCTGGGTGGTAACTGAAGTTCGGACCTTCAGTCTTGACAATCGTGTAGTCGTCACCACGACGAAGGCGAATGGTGACTGAACCAGTGACAGCTGAAGCAACCCAACGCTGTAGTGATTCACGCAGCATCATTGCTTGTGGGTCCAACCAGCGACCTTCATAAAGTAAGCGGCCAAGTCGGCGACCTTCAGCGTGATAGTTCGCAACGGTGTCTTCGTTGTGAATGGCGCTGAGCAAACGCTCATACGCAATGAACAGCAACGCCATACCTGGGGCTTCGTAAATGCCGCGGCTCTTGGCTTCGATGATGCGGTTTTCAATTTGGTCAGCCATGCCTAAACCGTGACGTCCGCCAATGGCATTGGCTTCGAGAACCAGTGCAACAGCATCGCTAAAGCTCTGACCATTAATCGCAACTGGGCGACCTTGCGCAAACGTGATCGTGATGTCTTCTTGTTCGATTGCAACACTTTGATCCCAAAAGCGCACGCCCATGATTGGTTCAACGATTTCCATTGACACATCAAGGTGTTCAAGATCTTTGGCCTCGTGGGTTGCGCCCCAGATATTTGCATCTGTTGAGTACGCCTTTTCCACACTTGCGCGGTATTCAAGGTTGCGTGAGTTCATCCACTCAGACATTTCCTTGCGGCCACCGAGTTCATTCACAAAATCTTCGTCAAGCCATGGCTTATAGATGCGCAGTGATGGGTTCGCAAGTAGGCCGTAACGGTAGAACCGTTCGATGTCATTGCCTTTGTAGGTGGAACCATCGCCCCAGATAGAAACGTTGTCGTCTTGCATCGCGCGCACAAGCAAGGTGCCCGTGACCGCGCGGCCAAGGGGAGTGGTGTTGAAGTACTGACGACCACCGGAGCGGATATGGAAAGCACCGCAGGCAAGGGCAGCGAGCCCTTCTTCTACGAGAGCGGTGCGGCAATCAACTAAGCGTGCGCCTTCAGCGCCGTAGGCCATGGCTCGGCCCGGCACGGTCTCGATCTCTGGCTCATCGGGCTGGCCTAGGTCTGCGGTGTAGGTGAAGGGGACTGCACCTTTTTCGCGCATCCAAGCGACCGCAATTGACGTGTCGAGCCCTCCTGAGAAGGCAATACCGACACGTTCTCCGACAGGAAGCGAGGTGAGGACCTTGGACATGGGGACAAACTTAGTGGTCGCCCTCATGGGTGACGTTCAGTGACAGACCCTCACGGATGCATAGACTTCCCACGTGGCCAATAACCAAGAACTGCGCGTCTCCCCAGAGGTCAAAGCCAAGGCCCAGCGCCTAATTAAGCCGCTAGGAATCGCGATTTTGGTGATCTGGGCGGCAGCGATCGGCATTTGGTACGCAGTAGGCGCCGATGAGAATAATTTCTGGCCCATCTGGCTGATGTGGATCCTTGGCGGCGTATTGATGTTGGCAGCTTGGACGGCATATTCACCGGCCAAAGGGGAAGGCCCAGCTCGCAAGTAGCTCCCGTTTGGGAAGTGCGGCGTGTCGCTTCCATTCGAACAGGTGTTCGATGTAGTTTCACTCCCGTCAGGTCAACGGGTTTCGATCCACAGCAGCGCAGCTGCCCAAGCGAGATCATGTCGAACTGTCAGAGGGTCGCCCTAGGTTCAACCGAACCGACGAACACCAGACAAGGGAGTAAGACATGGCCGCGAACGACCGTGAGAAGTCACTCGAAACAGCACTCGCACAAATTGAGCGTCAATTTGGCAAGGGCTCACTTATGCGCCTCGGAGACGAAGGCCGCGAACCCATCGATGTGATCCCATCCGGCTCAATCGCCCTTGACTTAGCCCTTGGCATTGGTGGCTACCCACGTGGCCGCATCATCGAGATCTACGGCCCAGAATCTTCAGGTAAGACCACCTTGGCTCTGCACGCCATCGCCAATGTTCAAGCAGCTGGCGGCATCGCAGCCATCATCGACGCTGAGCACGCCCTTGATCCTGAGTACGCAAAGAGCCTGGGCATTGACCTCGACAGTCTTTATGTCTCTCAGCCAGACACTGGCGAGCAGGGCTTGGAAATTGCAGACACCTTGGTGCGCTCCGGTGCTATCGATCTCATCGTGATCGACTCTGTAGCTGCCCTTGTGCCGCGTGCAGAAATTGAAGGCGAAATGGGCGACAGCCACGTTGGTCTTCAGGCACGTTTGATGAGCCAGGCGCTGCGCAAAATGGCGGGCGCACTGAGCAACACCAACACCACGATGATCTTCATCAACCAGTTGCGCGAAAAGATCGGCGTGATGTTCGGTTCACCAGAAGTCACCACTGGTGGCAAGGCGCTGAAGTTCTACGCATCAGTGCGCTTGGACATTCGCCGCATTGAAACGTTGAAGGGTGGTACCGAAGCAGTCGGTAACCGCACTCGCGTCAAGGTTGTGAAGAACAAGGTTGCTCCACCATTCAAGCAAGCAGAGTTCGATATTCTTTACGGCGTTGGTATTTCACGTGAAGGCTCACTCATCGACATGGGTGTGGAAAAGGGCATCGTGAAGAAGTCTGGTGCTTGGTACACCTATGAAGGTGATCAGCTCGGCCAAGGTAAGGAAAATGCACGAACCTTCCTTCTTGATAACGCAGACCTCTGCAATGAAATCGAACGTCGTTTGAAGGCTGAGCTTGGAATTGGTGCGAACATCGATGCACCAATTGAAGTTGAGCTGGTAGAACCAAAGCCAATCGACGCGTAAGCGTTCATGGCACGCAAGTTCCCCTCATCAGCGAGCGAACCCACACCGGGTTCGCTCGCTGATGTACAAGAAGAGGCTGATCCGTATTCAGTCGCGCGCACAGTCGTGCTGCGTCGCTTGAATGCCATGGCGCGTACCCGTAAAGATCTTTATGACGATCTGATTGCGCGCGAGATTCCCGAAGAAGCCGCCAACGCTGTCCTTGATCGATTCACTGAATTGGGTTTGATTAACGACGCGCAATACGCAGAAATGTTTGTAGCGTCCCGTCAACGTTCACGTGGCACCGCAAAGCCGGTACTGCGTCAAGAATTGCGGCGCAAGGGTGTGCCTGATGATGAAATCGTTGCTGCCCTTGAAGACATCACCAGTGAAGATGAATATGAACGCGCACGTGTACTCGTGGAAAAAAAGTTGCCAAGCCTTGCTCGCTATGACGCTGCCACTCAGCAACGTCGGGTGATGAATTTATTGATGCGTCGTGGTTACAGCGGGGCAGTGGCCTCCAGTGTGGTGCGCGAAGTGATTGCTGAGTTACCGATCCAAGAGTCGATGTAACGCAACCCAGACATAAGTAAAGCCCCTAACCGGATCGCGGCTGGGGGCTTTACTTCTTTGCGATTACACCGTTGGCTGTGGGATGTAACGCAGGTAGTCCTTCACAACCTCGACCTGGTCGCCGTACTTAGCGATGGCGTCAGCAGTTGACACGGTTGGTGGAACGATGACGCGATCGCCTGGTACCCAGTTCACTGGGGTAGCAACTGGAGCCTTGTCGGTGAGCTGCAGTGCATCAACCACGCGAAGGATCTCGTTGAAGTTACGGCCGACACTCTTTGGGTAGGTGAGGGTCAAGCGAACCTTGTTGCTTGGATCGATGATGAAGACTGAGCGAACTGTTGAAGTGTCGCCTTCGCCTGGGTGGATCATGTCGTAAGCGATTGAAACTTCCTTGTTTGGATCAGCGATGATTGGGAAGTTCAGTGGGTGCCCAGTGACTTCACCGATGTCGCCAGCCCAGCCGCGGTGATCTTCGATTGGATCCACCGAGATTGCGATGGCCTTGACGCCGCGCTTGTCGAACTCGCCCTTAAGAGCTGAAGTTGCGCCAAGTTCGGTGGTGCATACCGGGGTGTAGTCGGCTGGGTGGCTAAACAGGATGGCCCAGCTCTCGTTCTTCCAGTCGTGGAATGTAACGGTGCCGTCCGTGGTTTCGGCGGTGAAGTTAGGAGCGATATCTCCAAGACGAAGTGACATGGTGTTTCCCTTTCGAATAATTGACTTTGAGGTTGTTGTGTTGGTTTGGGGGTGGAACAACCCAAACCACATTCAGCTACGACAGTGCTTTCCTCCACATCGCTTCTGGCATTAGCACCCGAGGTTCCGGGTTGCTGCGACTTCATTGAGCCAGATCTCTCAGTCGCTCTGGATGTAGGTGAAAACTTATTGCCTATCGAGCAGGTCGACAAACGCGGTTTGGGTATCTGCGAAATATTTGCAAAAAGACCTGTGATTGAGACCAGTCACACCTGTTCAGGTGCCAGAGGTGCCTGAACTGAGGGTTTAGGGTGGGCTTACATCACTTTTATAAGGGGATCCCTGTGCCTGGTTTGTCCAAGTGGGCCGTTCGTCGCCCAGTTGTTGCCCTCATTGCTTGGTTCGTCGCACTGATCGCGGTCATTGGCCTAGGTATGGGTGTGGGTGGCAATCTCAATGACTCCTTCTCACTGCCTGATACTGAATCCACCACAGCGCAGGATCTGCTAGTCAAGGGAGCTGGCGCTGGCAGCGGTTCATTCAACGCCGGAGCCAAGGTGGTGTGGTCGCCCAAGAGCGGTGTAGCCAGTGACCCAGCATCGTTGGCTGTTGTTCAGCCGCTGCTGACCGAACTTTCCAAGAACAAGTCCATTGCTTGCATCACCTCAATTCTTGGTAGCAGCGGAAGCGATTGCCCAGCGCAACAGGCCGCACCAACCCAGGCGCAGCTCGCGCAGATGAGTGCTGAACAAAAGGCAGCGTTGCAGTCATTCATGGCCGCATCTGCGCCAATCAGCAAAGATGGCAAGGTCGCCTACGCCAACATCACGTTTGCGGGCGACGGATCATCAGTTGATTCGCTTGACGCCAAGGCAATCGTTGCTGCCATCAATAAGGCAAACTCACCAAATGTCACCGTTGCATACAACGGCTCAATCTTGGAATTCGCTGGCCAAGAGCCACCAAGTAGCGAACTTGTAGGTCTGCTTGTTGCCATCGTGATCTTGTTGATCGCCTTTGGTTCTCTGGTTGCCGCTGGTTTGCCAATCGTTGCAGCAATCCTTGGTTTGGCCATGGGCCAAATGGGTGTGCTCATCGCCGCGAACTTCCTTGACGTGGCAACCTTCGCTCCAACTCTCGCAGCAATGATTGGCCTTGGCGTAGGTATCGACTACTCGCTCTTCGTCATCAATCGTTACCGCCAGGCCATTCTTGCCGGTCATGATCCAAAGGCCGCTGCGATGGAGGCGGTGGAAACCGCAGGCCGTGCAGTGTTGTTCGCTGGCAGCACCGTGATCATCGCGTTGCTGGGCTTGTTCATCATGCGTATCAACTTCTTTGATGGTCTTGCGGTTGCCTCAATCGTGACTGTTGTGTTTGTGATGCTTTCAGCACTGTGGTTCTTGCCGGCACTGCTCAGCTTGATGGGCACAAAAGCACTGGCACTTCGTCTGCCTTGGGGTAAGAAGGCTGGCGAAGTTCACCCTGAGGGCAAAGCATGGGCGCACTATGGCCGAATCCTTCAGCGCAAGCCGATCATTCCGGCACTTCTGTCCATCGCAGTGGTAATCGTGTTGGCAATTCCATTGCTGTCACTTCGCCTTGGCTTTGCAGACGATTCAGGTAAGGCAGAGGGAACGCCGCTGCGCACGGCCTATGACCTCATGGCTGAAGGCTTTGGCCCGGGTGTCAATGGTCCGTTCTTCGTCGCTGTTGAACTTCCAAAGCCAAACGACGTGGCTGCTTACGCTGCTGCAGTCAAGGCGATTGAAGCAAGCCCAGGAGTTGCTTCAACCCTGCCAAGTAGTGCAGCCCTACCAATCGTGCTGGCAAACCCAAGTGCGTTTGGATCTGACGGCACTATCGGCACGATCATGGTGACGCCTGCATCTGCACCACAAGATGAAGCAACCGATGAGCTGCTCACGAACTTGCGTGAAAATGTCAACCCTGCGATCACTGCGCAAACTGGCGCAAAGTTGTATGTCGGTGGTCAGCAAGCAATCATCAGTGACTTCACTTCGGTTATGACAAAGGCATTACCGCTGTTCTTGCTCGTAGTGGTCGGTCTTGGATTCTTGGCACTGGTATTGCTGTTCCATTCCATTGTGGTTCCACTCACTGCGGCAATCACAAGTCTGCTCAGCTTTGCTGCGGCAACGGGTATTACCGTTGCGGTGTTCCAATGGGGTTGGTTTGCTGATCTCATCGGGCTTTCAGGCACCGGGCCAATCTTCCCGTTCTTGCCAATCATGGTGTTCGCAATCCTGTTCGGTCTTTCCATGGACTACCAGGTCTTCTTGGTTTCACGTATGCAAGAAGAGTGGGCTCGTACCGGCGATAACGCTGCTTCGGTACGACGTGGCCTTGCAGGTTCGGGTCGCGTTGTAGTGATTGCAGCAGCGATCATGGCGAGCGTTTTCTTGGCCTTCGTTCCGGATAAGAACTCGATGATCAAGTTGTTCGGTGTCTCACTTGCATCAGCTGTCATCATCGATGCCTTCATCATTCGATTGATCTTCATTCCGTCGATCATGTCAATTCTTGGCAAGGCAAACTGGTGGTTGCCAGGTTGGCTGGATCGCATTCTTCCTACGGTGCAAATTGAGCCAGGCGAAGATGAGATCACTGACGATGAGTCGGTAGTAGCCTCCAAGGCATGAGTTCACCGGTCAGTAAATCTGACACTCCACCACGCAGTGCATTTGTTCTTCTCGCGCTGATCGTTGGTGCCATCGTTGCCAATATCAATCTGTCGATTGCCAACGTTGCGTTACCAACGATCGGTTCAGAGTTAGGCGCAAGTCAAGATCAGCTCAACATGATCGCGGAAGCGTTCGCCTTGGGCCTTGCCTCAACTGTGTTGTATCTGGGCGCGATCGGTGATCGATACGGCCGAAAGATGCTGTTCATTATTGGTGCGGTGCTGACGATTCCGACGGCATGCATGTCAGCGTGGGCTCCGAATGCTGAGTTCTTGGCCTTTGCTCGACTAACTTCGGGCTTCGCCGCAGCATTGTTGTTTCCGACGACGCTTTCGCTGATCTCCACCTTGTATCGCGGCAATGCCAAGGTGAAGGCCATTGCAATGTGGTCTGGCTTGGGGGCTGGATTTGCGGCGCTTGGGCCTTTGCTGGGTGGATTCCTGTTGGAGTCGTACTGGTGGGGATCAGTGTTCCTGATTTCAATTCCATTAGTTGTTGTTGCATTGATCATTGGCATCATCGTGATCCCAAGTCATGTGGCGACTGAGAAGGCACCAGTTGACCATCTCGGTGGCATTCTTTCGATTGTGGGTGTGGGTGGCTTAGTCATCATCATTCAGTCATTTCATGATGGCTTCGACACGACCTGGCTCATCAGTGCAGCAGTAACTCTCTTGGCAATGGTGGGATTCTTTTGGCGCCAAAAGCGAGCACCGCGTCCACTCGTTGACCTACCACTTGCGAAAGCTCGCACCTTCTGGGTTGCCTTCGTTGCTGGCGCGATCACGTTTGGTGCATTGATCGGTGCAATGTTTATTGGTCAGCAGTTCACACAGGATGTTTTGGGGTACGACACTCTCTCCGCAGCCGCAGTTGCGGTTCCTTCAGCAGTGTTCGCCGCAGTAGGTGGCCAAATCGCTGGCAAATTTGTGATCTCGCGCGGATCACGTGACACCCTGAGTATCGGCCTTGGGCTGGTTGCAATTGCGTTTGCGATCATGATGCTGACCTGGAAACAAGGCGCAAACCTCACGTGGATTCTCTTGGCGTATGGCTTTGTCGGTGCAGGCGTGGGCATGGCAGCAACACCGGCTTCGCGTGCGTTGATGTCATCAGTTCCACAAAGCCATTCAGGTATGGGCTCTGCATTTCTTGATCTCACGCGAGATTTCGGTGGGGCAGTACTTCAAGCATTGCTTGGCGGAATTTTAGCTGGCGTGTACGTGAACAAAATGAGTGAAAGCATTCAAGGGCTACCGGCAAATCAAGCAGATCAAGTCAATTCAGATATTGCCAATTCATTGACCGCATCTTTTGGTGATGCCGCCCATGTGGCAGCGCAATACCCACCTAACATTGGCCAGCAAATTTTAACGGCAGCCTCAGAAGCTTTCACCGATGGAAAAACTGCAGCGATGGGTGTTGCTCTCATACTGAGCATTGTTGGCCTTGCACTAGTTGTCGCGCTCTTCCCTAAGAAGTCAGCAGAAAACGAGTACTACGAGAAAATTGCGGCAACTACCTAAACGCTGGCTAAATTGCAGCCGGAGCTTTGGACGCCAAAGACGGTGCCGGTGAAGGTTGTGGATACAAGGTTGCTGGCGTCTTGGTGTTCAACAGCACAACCCATTGCTGACCAGGCTTAAATGGCATTGGTGAGCCATCAGCCATCGTGAAAGTTGTTCCCGCGTCGGCCGATGGTCGATTCCAAGTGACGTTGTATGACTTTCCGTCGCGCAGCACGGTTGCTGTTCCATTACCGATTGTTGCTGCATGTGGAGTATTGCCGCCGCCTTTATCCCAATACTTTGATTGCGTCTGGACAACGTTTTGAATCACCACGGTTGCAGCTTGTTGATTTGCACCGGTTTCGCTGGCTGTTGCAGGGATACCATTCAATGAAACGTTATAGAGCCCTGAAGCTGGGTCGTACGTAAATTCAGCGGATGCGCCACCCCATTTCATTTTTGCACCCGTATTGGTTGTTCCATTGCCAGGAATGTCGCTGGAAAAAACGAAACCAATGTTCCTGTCAGTTGCGACACCCTTATCTGCAGCCCAAGCTAAAACCTTGGGGCCATTGAGGAAAAGGTTGTATGGCACGCGGCGTGAGTGATCGCGGAAATACGCAGAGGCGTATTTATTTGGCGAAACGTCGATCACTGTTGACGCATCAATGGCTGGCCACATTTTGCGTTGGACACCTGAGAAAGAAAAGGCTGGCGTGCCGTATTGAGCAGTGAGATCAATATCGGTGATCCGAGCTGAGCGAGTAGGCCCAATGCGGTCGGGAATCACACTGGAAAACACTGCTGCAATGCGCGTGATGCCGTATTCGACCTCTTCGAGGTACACCACATCTGCATCCTTGAGCCCCGTGTGTGGTTGCGCATTGCGGGTGTTATCCATTTTCACGATGAGTACAGGCGTGGGTGCGCTTTCTGGAAGTCCAGTCAAGGGTGAAAACACCTCAATGGCCTGAGCCTGAACTGATTGATCAGTGGATCCGTTCACAGGAGCACTTGACGCCGCGCTGCAGGCAGCAAGCGTGGTTGCCGTACCGGCAATGAGCAGGGTTTTGAGGAAGCGCATGTATTCCACGGTACGTCACGAAGTCCTGCAATGAAGGGACCGACAGGGTGTGAGAAGACTTAACCCCAGCCTTACCTCAGCCGAATCGAGCACGAATACCTCCCGAGCAGTGTTATCTGCATGAACACGAACCGGAACCAAGCCCAGATCAATCGACCAACCTCCACCAAGCAAAAGGTGATGTCGTCGGTATTGGCAGCAGGAGTCTTCTTCGGTATTGGTGGGCTCATTGCTACTCGGACGGCAGATAGTGCCTCCACCGTTGCCGCTGGTGGAGGTGCGTCGGCAAGTGCTGGATCAGTCAAGGCGGTGACGTACACCAAGAAGTCCAACACTTCGACCGCCAAGAAGAGTGCCGTCGTGCATGCCACAACCAAGGCGAGTAAGGGCTAACCCCACTCTCTAGACTGTCGGGGTGAATCAGCCTGCCCCTCGCACCTATGAAGTGCGCACCCATGGCTGCCAGATGAACGTGCATGACTCTGAGCGCCTTGCTGGCATGCTCGAGGAAGCCGGCTATATCAAGTTTGATGAGGGCACCACGCCTGATCTCATCGTGTTCAATACCTGCGCTGTGCGTGAGAACGCAGATAACAAGCTCTATGGAAATTTGAGCCAATTGGTTCCGGTTAAAGCCAAGAATCCAGGAATGCAAATTGCCGTGGGTGGCTGCTTAGCCCAAAAAGACCAGCATGTGATCACCAAGAAATCCCCAGTGGTTGACGTCGTGTTCGGTACCCACAACATCGGATCATTGCCAGTGTTGCTGGAGCGTGCTCGAATCGAGCAAGAAGCTCAAGTTGAGATCAAGGAATCCTTAGTTGAGTTTCCTTCTGTTCTGCCAGCTAAGCGTGAATCTGCATATGCGGCATGGGTTTCGATCAGCGTGGGCTGTAACAACACATGCACGTACTGCATCGTGCCATCGCTTCGCGGTAAAGAACGTGATCGTCGGCCGGGGGAGATCCTGGCCGAGATTGAGGCACTTGTTGAGCAGGGCGTTTCTGAAATCACCCTCCTTGGTCAAAACGTCAATGCCTACGGCGTGGAGTTTGGTGACCGCGAAGCGTTCAGCAAGTTACTGCGTGCCTGCGGTGAAATTGAAGGCCTAGAGCGTGTGCGCTTCACTTCACCACATCCAGGTGAGTTCACTGACGATGTCATTGAAGCCATGGCTGCCACACCAAATGTAATGAACCAACTACATATGCCTTTGCAGTCAGGTTCCAATGAGATCTTGCGTGCGATGCGTCGCAGTTATCGTCAAGATAAATACCTCGGAATTATCGACAAGGTTCGCGCAGCGATGCCTGATGCGGCAATTACCACGGACATCATTGTCGGCTTCCCAGGTGAAACCGAAGAAGATTTCCAACAGACACTGCACGTGGTCAAAGAAGCACGCTTTGCAATGGCTTACACCTTTCTATATTCACCTCGCCCTGGCACCGAGGCCGCTGAAATGCCTGATCAGGTTCCTCATGCCGTGAAGCAAGATCGCTATGAGCGTTTAGTTGCAGCTGGCAATCAAATTGCTTGGGAAGAAAACCTCAAGCAAATGGGCAAGGTTGTAGAAGTGCTCGTTGCGCAAGGCGAAGGCCGCAAGGATGGCGATACCGACCGCGTTTCAGGCCGCACGCCTGATTACCGCTTAGTGCACGTCACTGTTGATCCAAATCAACCACGTCCACGTCCAGGCGATGTGGTCACGGCGGAAATTACGCATGCGGCGCCATTTCACATGGTTTCCGACAAGTTGATTTCAGTTCGCCGGACCAAAGCGGGCGATCTGAGTGAGTTGCCACCAGAAATTCCAGGAGTATCGCTAGGAATGCCAACGATTCGCGTAGGCCAACCATGATCACCGGAGTTGCGTTCATTCCGGCAGCTCCGTTGCTCTGCCCAGATGTTGACATTGAATCTTTGCTGGCCGATGAGCGTGCGGCATCCATTGAACTCGTCGCTGAACTTCAACAAGACGCCGATCTTGTCGTCATTATTGGTGTGGGGAACACCACTACTTGGTTTGAGCACGGTGGCATTGGTAGCACTCGCGGTTTTGGCGGAGTAAGTCATTACGCAGTTGGATCAGGTGTTGAAGAGTTGCCCCAGTCGGTAACAGTTGGAGCTTCAGTTGTTGTGACTGCTGGTTGGAGCGGCGAAGTTCAGGCGTTAGTGATAGATCATCAGACCACTGCGGCACAGCGAGAGGTCATCGCGCAGGAACTCCTCGCAAAGAGCGAAGCGCAACGCACGCTGGTTATCGCTGTAGGAGATGGGTCGGCAACCCGCACAGAGAAGGCCCCGGGCTATATCCAGGCAGATGCTGTTGCCTTTGATGAGGCAATCAATGCTGCGATTGGGAATGCTGATCGCGAATCAATCCTTGCTATTGAACAGGCAACCGCGGATCGCTTGTGGTGTCGCGGTTTGCCGGTGTGGCAGGTAGTAGCCAACGCATATAAGCCAACCCAAAGTGCACTCATTCTTGAATCAGCCCCGTTTGGGGTGAATTACCTCGTTGCCTCGTGGCGCGCATGAGCCAGAGCACTAGCCAGGTGTTAGTCATTGTTGGCCCGACCGCCGTAGGTAAAAGCTCGTTGAGCGTCAAAGTCGCCCAAGCACTTATTGATCAAGGCCAGCCTGCGGAAATCATTAGCGCTGACTCGATGCAGGCTTATATCGGTATGGACATTGGAACAGCATCGCCCACAGAAGAAGAGCGAGGAGGAATTGCTCATCACTTGCTTGATGTGTGGCCAAGTAATCACGTGCTGACAGTTTCGGATTATCAAGACACTGCACGTGCGGCAATCAACGATGTCCTTGCTCGTGGAGTAGTGCCCATAGTTGTGGGTGGCTCGGGTTTATATGTGTCAGCGATTCTTGATGATTTGCAATTTCCGCCCACAGATCCGCACGTGCGCGCAAAATATGAAGTGCAGCTAGAACAAGAAGGTCCGTTGGCCTTGCATCGTCAGCTAGCCAAGCTCGATCCAAAATCAGCAGCTGTGATGCTGCCAACGAATGGGCGCAGATTAGTACGCGCTTTAGAAATCATTGAGCTCACTGGGAAACCCCATAACGCCAAATTACCCGAACCCGTGGAGTTGTATTCCACCGTGCGGGTGGGGCTTCATATTCCGCGACAAGAAATGGATGAACGCATTGCCGTTCGTGTCCATCAAATGATTGCCGATGGATTTGTTGAAGAAGTCAAGGCGCTACCAGATCTAAAGAATTCAGTCACCGCATCTCGCGCACTTGGTTATACCCAGATTCTGGAATATCTCGAGGGCGATTGCACGTTAGATGAAGCAATCAACACCACTATTGCCATCACAAAGAAATTTGCCCGGCGCCAGCAGCGATGGTTTGCCGGAGATTCTCGGATTACGTGGTTGGACTACAACGATGCTGCGTTGGTGTTGAAAGTGTGTGCGCTTTTCGGGGCAGACACTAAGCAGTAGTACTCAGTGCCGAGCAGCATTGTTGCAATTGGCTTCGGTAACCGAGTCAGTACTGCCAACGTACGAATCTGGCCATCAGCTTCATGCTGCGATGCGTGAGCGCGCAAGGAAGCCTTCTTCTCCACCCAGAAATCGCGCACATCAATGCGATGAGTGATGTCTGCTTTGGGTGTCCACGCTGAGTCAAATGAGTGTGCATCAAAATCATTGGGGGTGATGTGTAGCCGACCTGCTGTTCGCACTGCGCGGGCAATGGGCTCGCGAGGCAAGGTCACTTCAAATACGGTTGGCGCTTTCTTTGCCAGCACGCTGGCAGCCCGAACGGCGCGGTGCACAGCAAGGTGATCTGGGTGTCCGTAGCCTCCTGATGGGTCGTAGCCCACTAGTACGTCGGCAGATTCCTCATCAAGAATTTCCGCGATGCGCTGAGCCACAGTGAAACGTTCAACATGCGCGAGGCCTTCGGCGACTTCGCCATGTAATCCAGAATCCGCGTAACCAAGGCAAACCACGCGATGAACACCCAAAGCCGTAGCGGAGACTTCAAGCTCACGGGAACGCATCGCTGCCAGTTCCCCTTCATTTCCTGAGGAAGTAAGCCCCGCCGCACCATTGGTGGCGACAATCAATATGACTCGTTGACCTTCAGCCACGGCGCGCGCCATCGTTCCGGCCGTGAGTAATGCCTCATCGTCGGGATGGGCATGCACAAAGACCAGCGTGCGTGCAGGCGTGTGGATTGTCATGATCGTCCTATCTTGTCGTACGGTCACATGGTGAGAATCGCCCACGTCACCGATTGCTATCTGCCTCGTACGGGTGGGATAGAGACGCAGGTGCGGGCTTTAGCTATGCATCAGGCAGCCGCAGGCGATGAGGTGCAGATCCTGACGGCAACCCCGGGTGCGGTGCGCAGCGGTACCGAGCTCATCGATGGTCTCCCTGTCACTCGCATCACTGCGAAAATTCCTGGTGATCTGCCCGTTCATCCGCGTACCCGTCACCATGTGGTGCAAGCGCTACAAGAATCGCCAGTGGATGTCGTGCATGTGCATGTTGGCGTGATCTCACCCTTTGCTTGGGGGGCCATTCGCGCTGCACATCAATTGAAGATTCCAACAGTGGTCACCGTGCATGGAATTTGGGGGCCGCTGGCTAGCCCTGGCTATCGCCTCAGTGAACGTATTGCCAAGTGGTCGAAGTGGGGCGTCACGGTCTCTGCAGTGAGCGCGGTGGCGGCAAAGGCAATAGAACATGCGGTGCCATCACTTGGTGAAGTTCTGGTACTGCCCAATGGCATTGATGTAGCTGACTGGCAGTTACCTGCACGGCAGCATGAACAAGCGACCTTGAATTTGGTTACGGTCATGCGCTTAGCGCCGCGTAAGCGCACACTGCCGTTACTCAAAATTGTGAAAGCCGCGCAAGAACGTGCTGGCGTCAATACTCGTATTCATTTGCGTTTAGTGGGCGATGGACCAGAGCGTTCGCGAGCGGAAAGTTTCGTCCAGCAACATGGTCTCAAGGATCTCGTAAGTTTCACTGGTCGTTTGGATCACGCAGGAATTCGCGAAATCTTCGCGATGAGCGATGTGTATGTGCAGCCATCAGTGAAAGAGTCTTTTGGCATCGCAGCCCTGGAAGCGCGGGCGGCTGGTCTACCCGTCGTTGCTCGTTCGCAAACGGGCACCACGCAATTCATTCGCGACAGCCAAGAAGGGTTGCTCGCAGATACCGACTCCGCTATGGCCTCAGCTATCGTGAGTTTGGCCAAGGATCGTGCGCTGTTAGCGCAATTAGGGGAGCACAACCGCTCAACTGCGCCTGAGCAGTCATGGCCGCTCGTGCTGGCCCGAGTCGACGAGGCTTATGTGCGTGCCCGTCACTTAGACTAAAACCCATGGCTGCCCTCAATGAAATTCCCTTTATTAAGGGTCATGGCACAGCCAATGACTTCGTTATCGTCGCTGACCTCCTCGGCAAGCGTGATCTGACTGCTGACGAAGTGCGCTTCCTGTGTGATCGTCACACCGGTATCGGTGCTGACGGGGTGCTGCGCGTGGTGCGCACCGAGCATGTTCCTGAATTCGCGAAGTTCGCTGCGTCAGCTGAATTCTTTATGGATTACCGCAATGCCGATGGTTCCATCGCAGAAATGTGTGGCAATGGAGTGCGCGTCTTTATTCGCTACCTCGATGCCGTTGGTCTGATCACAGAATCGGATGTCGTGATAGCTACACGTGCAGGTTTACGTGAATGCAAGATGAACTCAGATTTGTCGATCACCGTTGACATGGGTCCAGTAGGCCAGCCAGAAACTGATGCCATTCCATTGGTCGGTATTCAAGACGAACTGTGGCCGGCAGTTGCTGTGCTGATGCCAAATCCGCATGCCGTGACGTTCGTTGAAAATCTTGAAGATATCGGCAGTTTGGAAACAGCCCCTCCGGTATTGCCTCCCACTATTTTCCCTGACGGTGTCAACGTTGAGTTCGTGGTGCAGCGCGGATCAAATCACGTCGCAATGCGCGTTCACGAACGTGGCGCTGGCGAAACTATGAGTTGTGGAACGGGTGCGTGCGCTGTTGCGTGGGCAGCCAGTGAGCGCTACCCAAATATGGATCTAACTGCCGAAGGTGGGGTTCAGGTCGATGTTCCAGGCGGAACAGTCTTTGTTCGTCTCCTTGCCAATGGACATCTCTCACTCACTGGCCCAGCAACGCTTGTTGCCCGTGGCACGGTTTTGTTGCCAGCGTAAGTAAGCCATGACTGAAACCTTTTACGAAGAACATGATCCC
Source organism: Candidatus Nanopelagicales bacterium (assembly GCA_028687755.1). Classification (NCBI taxonomy): domain Bacteria; kingdom Bacillati; phylum Actinomycetota; class Actinomycetes; order Candidatus Nanopelagicales; species Candidatus Nanopelagicales bacterium. The sequence continues at coordinate 276,369 of JAQTZL010000001.1, read as the reverse complement.
CGCGGAATCTCCACGGGTGAGCTTGAACTCGAGGATCGTCAAAGTCTTCGCCGGGTAGGTGGCTTTTCTACTGAGCTTGAAGACATCAGTGAGGCCGAATATCGCCAGATGCAACTGGAAAAGGTTGTGTTGGCAGGAGTGTGGACCCAAGGCACCTTGGAACAAGCCGAGCGCAGCATGCGCGAACTGGCCGCTCTTGCTGAAACCGCGGGTGCAGAAGTACTCGAGGCAGTGATCCAACGTCGCGAACATCCAGACCCTTCGACCTACTTGGGTTCTGGAAAAGTGGAAGAACTGCACCAAATTGTGAAGGCAACAAGAGCTGACACTGTGATTTGTGATGGTGAGCTCAGTCCTGGTCAGTTGCGCAAACTTGAAGATATTTTGAAGGTCAAAGTCGTTGACCGAACCTGGTTGATTCTTGACATCTTCGCGCAGCATGCACGTAGCCGTGAAGGTAAAGCTCAGGTTGCCCTCGCACAGTTCCAGTATTTGATTCCGCGGCTTCGTGGTTGGGGTGAAGCCCTTTCTCGTCAGGCTGGTGGTGCTGGCGGTGGTGCTGGTGGTGGTGTGGGCACTCGTGGCCCTGGCGAAACCAAGATCGAAACCGATCGTCGTCGCATTCGCGATTCGATGACCAAGCTTCGCCGCGAACTTAAAGAGATGGAAAAGTCTCGAGTCACTCAGCGCGCAGCACGCAAGCGTGCGCAAGTGCCTGCGGTGGCGATTGCTGGTTACACCAATGCGGGTAAGTCAAGTTTGCTGAATCGAATCACGGGTGCCGGTGTATTGGTGCAGAACGCGCTGTTCGCAACCCTTGACCCCACGATACGTAAAACCAAAACGCCGAGTGGACGTGAATTCACGATTGCTGACACGGTGGGCTTTGTGCGCCACCTTCCTCATCAGCTTGTTGAAGCCTTCCGATCAACTCTTGATGAAGTTAAAGATGCAGATCTCATTTTGCATGTGGTTGATGGCAGCGATGAGGCACCGTTTGAACAAATCGCTGCAGTGAGAGAAGTGCTGAACGATATTGATGCCGGGGGAGTTCCCGAACTCATCGTCATCAATAAAGCTGACATTGCTGATCAAGAAATGATCAATCAGATTCTTCGACGCGAACCTGGTGCAGTGGTGGTTTCAGCTGCAACTGGTGCTGGTATCGAAGAGCTGCTGCTTGCAATCGAAGCTGATCTTCCACAATTCCTTGAAGAGGTTGACCTTGTGGTGCCTTACTCACGCGGCGATCTGATTTCGCGTGCGCATGAGCTTGGTGATGTGTTAGATCTTGAACACCTTGAAGGTGGAACAAAGATCCATGCACGAGTGCCCAAGCATTTAGCTTTTGAATTGCAGCAGGCACGTGTCTGAGATTGATGATGCGCTCGACAAGGTCGTAGAAAAGATCGGCGGCGAACGTCGCGAGGGCCAGCACGCAATGGCTAAGGCGGTTGCCAGCACCATTCAAGGTGATCGACACGCAATCATTCAGGCTGGCACTGGTACCGGTAAATCGCTGGGTTATCTGGTTCCAGCAGCAATTGCTGCCATCGCGAATAAAGAACCCATCGTGGTGGCAACAGCAACCCTGGCCTTGCAACGTCAGCTGATGGATAAAGACCTGCCGCTCATGGTTGAAGCGCTTCAAGATGAATTCGAGCGGCCAATCACCTATGCCGTACTCAAAGGCCGCAACAACTACATCTGCTTACAAAAGCTGCACGGTGCAGTGCCCGATGATGAGTCGGATGCGTTGTTCAACACCCAGCGCAGCGCGCTTGGTGAGCAAGTAGTTGCCGTGCGCGCATGGGCTGAGAAAACGCAAACCGGTGATCGCGACGAATATGACGATGAAATCGATCCGCGGGTATGGCGCAGTCTGACTGTTGGTCGGCGCGAATGTGTGGGTGAAAGTAAGTGCGTGTACGGCGAGGATTGCTTCACGGCTAAGCGTCGAGCGCAGGCAAATGAAGCTGACATCATCATTACCAACCATGCAATGTTGGCCATTGACGCGTTAGAAAACATTCCAGTGCTTCCTGAGCACGGCGCGGTCATTATCGATGAAGGTCACGAACTCGTTGATCGTGCTACCGGATCACTGACCAATGAGCTCAGTGTTGCGATGGTTGAGAGATCACTAGGCCGATCGAAGCGTTTGGTTGATGAACCTACCTTGGCGCAGTTACAGGATGCCATGGATGCATTCGATGATGAACTTCGCGAGTTATGTCTTGATCTCAAAGGTCCGACAAGGCTCGATCCGATGCCGCAGTCGCTGACCTTGGCGTTGACTTTGTTGCGCGATAGCGGGCATCAAGTAATGACGGTGCTCAATGCAAATAAGGAAGAAAAGGATCCTGACGCGCTTGCCAAATTGCAGCAGGCCAAAGCGGTAGTTGAGGAGATGCATGACACCGCAGGCTTGATCATCAATTCAGGTGATTACGACGTTGTGTGGCTTGATCCCGGTGAGAATCGTGCGCCAGTCCTCCGCCGAGCCCCGTTATCTATTGGTGGCCTCCTGCGGGATTCACTCTTTGCCAAGAGCCCAGTGGTGCTCACGAGCGCAACGCTGACTGTTGGTGGCGGCTTTGATTCACTGATCGCAAGTCTTGGTCTCACCGATGCCGATGTGAACACTATGGATGTTGGCTCACCCTTTGATCACGCCAAGCAAGGCATTTTGTATGTGGCGCGCGAATTACCTGCGCCCGATCGCGATGGTGTTCCGATGGAAGCCCTGGACACCTTGGCTGAATTGATTGAAGCAGCAGGTGGGCGCACGTTGGCGCTGTTTTCAAGTTGGCGAGGTGTTGAACGCGCAGCGGAATATTTGCGAGTGCGCTTAGACAACAAGAAGTACCCGATGCTCGTGCAAAAGCGAGGTGATGCAGTGGGCACGTTGGTAAAAGCCTTCGCTGAAACCCCAGCCACCACGTTGCTAGGAACGGTTTCCCTTTGGCAGGGCGTTGACGTGCCAGGGGAAAGTTGCATTTGTGTCGTGATTGACCGCATTCCATTCCCGCGTCCTGACGACCCGCTGATAGCTGCACGCCAACAAGCAATTGACGATGCTGGTGGTTCAGGCTTCCGTGCGATCTCAGTTCCGAAAGCCGGGTTGTTGCTCGCCCAAGGTGTTGGGCGCCTCATCCGCGGAGCGAACGACAAAGGCGTAGTGGCAGTGCTTGATTCACGCTTAGCTAACGCGGGTTATGCAAAATCATTGCGGGCGAGCTTGCCGCCGTTTTGGTTCACCACCGATAAAGAGATCGTGGTGGGCTCGTTGAAGCGTCTGAATGAAGATTTCTTAAAGGACTAGTTCGTGTCTTCCGGAGGAATTGCACTATTGACCAATTCTTCGACGGCAAGGCGAGCCAACTGGGAAAGTGATAATTGGCGCTGCTCTGCTAGCGCGACTGCTTTTTGGCGAAGCTCATGAGGAAGTCGAAAAGTAATTTGTGGAGAAGTTCCGATCTGGCCAAAGAGCGGTGGTCGTCCTGATTTCTTGGTCCACACCAATTCAAGTGACGAGAGATCGAAATCATCGCGCGAAAAGTCATTGGAGATTTTCTGTGCATCGGCTTCGGTAAATGGTGTGCCATCGGCGGACACGTACAGGACATCATTGTCATGAGAGCCATGGGTATCACTCGTGCGTTTCATGAAGCCACCTCCACTTCTTTCGTAAATCCATTGCATGAATAACAAGTAATTCATGTCCTGTCACGACGACGATCAGTTCAAATCTTCGACCTGTGTGATCTTCACCGACCACCATGACCTTGTACTCGTCTGCACGTTCGTGGGGGAAGCGCCAAATCGCTTGTGGTGCAAGGAGTACTTGGATCATCCGACCCCGACCAATGTGGTGTGAGCGCGAGGAGCGGGCAAACCTCAGTGGCTTGCCTCTATTTTGCAGTGCAAAATCCCCAATGTCAATGATGGCCATATGGGCACTTAACGGGAAGATGAGTGGCTTGTTCTTGGTGCGATGGCAATCTGTGCATGCCAACCCAGGTGAGCGATGCCGGTGGATATCCGAAATGCCCCCTTTTATTCGTAGCACCGCGTAGAATTCATGGTGAACAATCGTTCACTAGTCGAAAGCGATCCATGCAGTTCAAGCGGAATTTCTCGCCCACCGTCACCATCGCGGTGTTGGCGACATCAGGCATGGTCATGGCGATCATGCAGACGATGTTCATTCCGTTGCTTGCCCAAATTCCGGGCATCTTAAATTGCACCGCAGATAACGCTTCGTGGCTGATCACCGCAACCTTGATTTCCAGCGTCGTGGCTATTCCCACGATGTCGCGCCTTGCTGACATGTATGGCAAGCGCAAGATGATGCTCATCAGTATTGGTGTGATGGTGATCGGGTCACTTATTGGTGCGTTGAGTGAAAACCTCGGCGTGCTGATCGTGGCCCGCGCATTACAGGGATTCGCTATCGCATTGATTCCCCTTGGCATGAGCATCATGCGCGATCTGATCCCGCCTGAGCGTCTTGCATCGGGTGTTGCCTTCATGAGTGGCTCAATGGGCGTGGGTTCAGCTATTGGTTTGCCATTCGGGGGCATCATCTTTGAAAGCTTGGGATGGCACTGGATTTTCTGGGTCTCGGTGATCACGGGCAGCCTGTGTGGGCTTGCGATCTTCGCTGTTGTTCCTGAATCCAAAGTTCGCGCTGGTGGTCGCTTCGATGTGCGCGGCGCTGTTCTTATCTCTGTTGCATTGACTGCGTTCTTGCTCGGCGTCACCAAAGGCTCGCATTGGGGATGGCTAAGCCCTGGAATTCTTGCGTGCTGGGCAGTCACCCTTGGCGTCATGCTTTATTGGTTCCCGTATGAACTCAAAAGCGGGCATCCAATTATTGATCTGCGAACAAGTGCGCAGAAGGCCGTGTTGTTAACGAACATCGCGTCGATGCTTGTTGGCTTTGCGATGTACGCAAACATGTTGAGTAGCACTCAGTTCTTGGAAATGCCAGAGGAAAGCGGATATGGATTTGGTTTCTCGGTTTCCCACGCAGGTCTGTTGATTCTTCCGGCCTCGTTATCGATGGTGATCATGGCGCCACTTGCAGCGCGTATTACCAACGTGTACGGACCAAAGATCACCTTTATTTTGGGCGGGCTTTTCCTTGGTATCGGTTACGTCATTCGTATGTTTTACATGGACGCCCCATGGCAGATCATGATCGGCGCAATTGTGGTGTCACTTGGCACGATGACATCCATGTCGGCTGCGCCCAACATCATCATGCGATCAGTGCCGATCACTGAAACTGCTTCGGCCAATGGTTTGAACAACGTGATTCGCAACGTTGGCATGTCGATCTCCAGTGCAACCGTGGCCGCGTTCCTTACGGGCATGACCATCGTGGTTGGCGGAAAGATCTACCCAAGTGAATCGGCCTTCACCGCGGTGTATGTCGCAGCGGGTATTTGTGGTTTCGCTGGCGCGGTTGTCGCCGTGTTCTTACCTGCTCACTTGGCTAAGCGAAATGAAGCGCTCAGTGTTGGTGCTGGCGCACTCGCTAAGGAAGACCCATCTCAGCTCACGGTAAATCCGCACGAGTTCGTCATGCGTGGAACTCTTCGCGATGAACAAGGAAATCCAGTCAAGCAAGCCAAGGTGACGTATCTGACCGAGCAAGGTCAACAAATTGACTTTGAGCGCACTGACGATGACGGCAGCTATTCGATCGTGCTGCCGCAGCCAGGGTCCTACCGCGTGGTCGTTGAGATTGATGGCCAGCCAACGTGTGAGGCCAAGGTGCAGGCGGCTCCGGAAAATTCCCTCCAGGAACTCACCATTTAGTTAGACGATTCGCCCACATTTTTGCCCCTTCTCTGGCACGATTCGCGTACCTGCCAAGGAAGGTTGTTTGCATGTCTGTCATGACCGAAGAACGCGAGGCGCTCAAAGCAGCGGTCGCGGATTACCTCGATTCCACGTTCCCAATCGACAAGGTTCATCGCATTGCCAATGGCAAGGAAGACGTGCCTGCGGGTGAATGGACCAAAGCAGCCCAAGGCCTTGGCCTTGCTGGCTTGGTTATCCCGGAGGAATTTGGTGGACAAGGAGCCAGCCTTGGCGAACTTGGCGCAGTGCTTCAGGAATTCGGGCGCACCCTTGCTCCACTGCCGATGCTTTCTAGTGCAGCGCTTGGCACCGTTGCGTTCTTGGTCTGTGACAACGCCAGCGCAAGCAAGCCGTATCTGGAGGCACTTGCTGCCGGCAGTGCCACAGCAGCGTTGGCACTCAGTGAAGCGGCCAACCAATGGCCAGCAACGATCAACAACACCGTTGCGACTCAAAGTGGTGACGCATGGACTATTACCGGCGATAAGAGCTTCGTACTCGATAACGGCGGTGCTGATCTTTACATCGTCAGTGCCAGCACCCCACAAGGTCCAGGCATTTTTGTGGTGGACGCGGCTGATGTGCAGCGCACCGACCTCAATGCAATGGACCTCACTCGCAAGCAGAGTGCAATTACTTTGAACAATGCCAAGGCAACGCCGCTGGCATTGAATGCTCAAGAGCAGCTCACGCAGATTCAAAACCTCGCAGCGACCCTGGTGGCAAGCGAGCAAATCGGTGGCGCTGATGCAATCCTGAAGATGATGGTGGAGTACGCAAAGATGCGCGTGCAGTTTGGTCGCATCATTGGTTCCTTCCAAGCCATTAAGCACATGTGTGCTAACACGCTTGTTGAAGTTGAGCAGGCACGTGGTGCTGCTGAAGATGCTGCTGATCGTGCTGCGGAAGGTGAAGACATCACACTTCCTGCAAGTTTGGCAAAGATCGCATGTTCAGAAGTGTTCACCGATGCAACACTCACCAATATTCGCGTGCATGGCGGCATTGGCTACACCTGGGAGCATCCCGCTCACCTCTACTTCCGTCGCGCACGTAGTACAAGTGCCTTGTTTGGCACACCTGCGCAACATCGTGAAGCACTGCTTGTTGGCTTGGGTTACTAGGAGATATGACAATGACTACTTCAATTGAAACTCCAGCAGAACTCGAAGAGTTCCGCATCAAGGTTCGCGACTGGTTCGCCACCAATGCCACGCGCGAAGACGCTGTAGCAACCGACAAGAAGGATGAAGTCGAAGAAGGCGAAACCGAAGACTTCCTGGTTGTTGCGCGCAAATTCCAGAACACGTTGTATGACGCTGGTCTTTCTGGGCTTTCTTGGCCAAAGGAATACGGCGGCCAGAGCCTGACCATGAACCACCAGCGGGTGTTCAACGAAGAGGCAAGTGGCTACGTCATGCCAAGCACACCGTTCATGGTGACTCTTGGCATGTGTGCGCCAACAATCTTGCAGTACGGAACCGAAGAGCAGCGCAAGCGTCACATCGGGCCGATGCTTCGTGGCGATGAAATCTGGTGCCAGTTGTTCTCTGAACCAGGCGCAGGTTCAGACGTTGCTGGCTTGACCACCAAGGCTGTCAAGGATGGCGATGAGTGGGTCATCAATGGGCAGAAGGTCTGGACCTCAGGTGCGCACTACGCGAGCTTTGGTTTGATCGTTACGCGTACAAATCCTGATGTGCCAAAGCACAAGGGCATCACTATGTTCATTGTTGATATGAAGGCTCCCGGCGTTACCGTTCGCCCACTTCGTCAGATGAGTGGTGCAAGTGGTTTCAATGAAGTGTTCTTCGACAACGTGCGAGTTCCAGCAACGTCGCTCGTTGGTGTGGTGGATCAAGGCTGGACCGCAGCAATTGGCACCTTGATGAACGAGCGCGTGAGTATCGGTGCCGGCGGCGGCGGACTCGGTCGTGGCACAGGCACCGTGCAGTTCGATCGTTTGGCTGAACTGGCAACAAGCACCGGTGCCATCACTGATCCAGTGACTCGTAATGAATTGGCGACGATTTGGGTTAAAGAGCGCACGCTGGCAATCCTTGGTGATCGCATGCGCGCCAGCCTGAAGTCAGGAAAGGCTCCAGGGCCTGAAGGTTCGATCGCCAAGCTCGCTGGTTCTGAATTGGGTAAGCAGGTGGCCGATATGGCAATGGATCTTCTTGCTGAATCAGGTCAGGCCTGGACCAACGATGATGAAGAGTCATTGCGTTGGGCCACGAACCTGCTTGCTTCACCAGGCGGCGCAATTGCTGGTGGAACACCAGAAATCATGCGCAACATTCTTGGTGAGCGCACTCTTGGTCTGCCAAAGGAACCGCAGCTAGATCGCGATATGCCGTTCAAGGAAATACGAACGAACTAACTCCATCACCTAACGTCAGAGGGTCTGTAGCGAAAGCTGCAGGCCCTCTGACTTTTCCACAAGTAGATGTTGTATTGGTACGGCGTCCACAGTTTCACTTTGGTCATTGCAAAGCGAATTCCAACGCCTTTAGGTTCACCAAGCCGGCCTTCTTTGCCGCGATCACACACAGCGGGTGTGGTCGTGGTGAAGAAGGGAGGTATCGGAGTGAATCGATTCGATTCAGTGATGCGAAGGGCCCTGACCCTGTGCACAATTCTTAACGGAATTACACAGACGGTCAGAGCCCTTGCAGAACTACTCCGGACCCTTCGGGGTTACGGATAACTCCGGTTAGGGGCATCAGCAGGACAAACTGCTGGTGCCCTCATAAAGTACAACAACGCCAACATGTTTTCAAGGTTTATATCCACAGCAACTAGCGGACTGTGGATCTCGTCCACAGATTTCAATCGGCTGTGGCGCAGGCCTTCACGCGTATTTATGTTCACTTCACCGCACCTTTTTCGCAGCGGTTGTGTCAATGAGATACAGCCGCGGTGAAGAAGGGAGGTGGAGGTGTGGATCGAAAATTCGATTGGTTGCGGCGAGTAGCCCTGATGGTGTGCGTAATTCTTAACGGAACCGCAACACTCGTCAGGGCAATCGCTCTACTTATTCGTACCCTTCGGGGCTACGGATAGCACCTTCGAGGGCATCAGCAGCACGAACTGCTGGTGCCCTCATAAAGTACAACAACGCCAACATGTTTTCAAGGTTTATATCCACAGCTGTACAGCGTTAGTGGATCTCATCCACAGATTTCAATCGGACATGGCGCAAACATTGCGTCGTATTTATGTTCACTTCACCTCGCCTTTTTCGCCGCGGTTGTGTCAATGAGATGCAGCCGCGGTGAAGAAGGGAGGTGGAGGTGTGGGTCAGCAATCTGATCGGGTGAAGCGAGTAGCCCTGACGGTGTGCGGCATTCTTAACGGAACCGCACAACTCGTCAGAGCGATCGCTGAACTCATCCAAACCCTTCGGGGCTACGGATAGCACCTTCGAGGGCATCAGCAGCACGAACTGCTGGTGCCCTCATAAACTACAACAACGCCAACATGTTTTCAAGGTTTCCATCCACAGCAACTAGCGGACTGTGGATCTCATCCACAGTTTTCATTCGGACGTAGCGCAAACATTGCCTCGTATTTATGTTCAATTCACCGCACCTTTTTCGCCGCGGTTGTGTCAATGAGATGCAGCCGCGGTGAAGAAGGGAGGTGGAGGAGTGGATCAGGAAACTGGTCGGGGAATGCGAATGGCCCTGACAGTGTGCGGAATTCTTAATGGAACCGCACAAACTGTCAGGGCCATTGCGGACCTCATTCGTACCCTTCGGGGCTACGGATAGCACCTTCGGGGCATCAGCAGCATGAACTGCTGGTGCCCCACCAAAATACAACAGAAGGTCGAGAAAAATCAATAACCGCAGTGGTTATTAGATCTTGCGCAGCACGCTGACAATCTTGCCCATGATGGTTGCGTCATCACCAAGGATTGGTGCGTACGCAGGGTTGTGTGGCATTAACCACACATGACCATCGCGACGCTTCAACGTTTTCACGGTGGCTTCGTTGTCTAACAGTGCAGCAACGATTTCGCCGTTTTCTGCAGTTGCTTGGCTACGCACGACAACCCAGTCGCCATCACAGATTGCTGCATCAATCATTGAGTCGCCGCTGACACGCAACATGAAGAGTTCGCCATCGCCAACAAGATCGCGAGGCAATGGGAACACTGCTTCAACTTCTTGCTCAGCAAGGATTGGCCCACCGGCTGCAATGCGACCAACCATGGGCACCAGTGCTGCGCCGCTACGCACGCGTGAATCGGCAAGTGCTTCAGTGTCATCACCAACGACCTGCAATGCAGGTGTGCCCGATGGGCCAGAAACAAATGAACCGCCATCACCGAGCGCTGCAGGCAGGGGAGTCGACGGATCAGCAACGACCATCGCGCGTGGGCGATTGGGATCGCGGCGTAGGTAGCCGAGCTTTTCCAAGCTCTTGAGTTGGTGGGAGACCGAGGACGAAGAGGTCAGGCCCACGGCTTCGCCGATCTCTCGAACGCTTGGGGGATAGCCGCGATCATCGATGGATTCGCGAATCATTACCAGGATCTGGCGCTGACGTGTGGTGAGGCCGTCGCTATCTGCCGGGCCGTCAGGCAGTTCCACGATCTTGCTCATTTTCCACTCCAACCATTCGAACATCGGGCATTTCTTAGGGAAGAACGACTCGAACATCTGCAATGTCAGACCCTCAAGACAGGGTTCACGTTAACCGATGCGACACGCCAAATCAAACACATGTTCGAATGTGCTGGACGTGTCGCTAGGGAATCTGCTAGAAATCGCACATACGTTCGATCGAACAGGTGTTCGAAAGAATAAGAAAGACCGGCTAGGCAATACCAGCAATACCAGCAAGACCAACTGAACATTCTTCCCCGAATGAAAGGCACGACCATGGCGATCGCACTCTCAGTAGCTCCAGTTAGCCGCCCACTGCCACGGGCACCTCGTGCGGCCGGTCAATCCCACCGGTCGGCAATGGCGAAAGCCCCTGCCACCACGAAGAAGCAGTCACTGCGCCTTACGCGTCGCGGTCGCCTGGTCGTGTTCTTCGCCGTTGTTGTTGCGCTGTTCGCCGCGATGATGCTGTTTGGTTCCAAGGCAATTGCAACATCAACGAATGCTGGGCCAGCAACAGCAACCGTTGTCGTGCAGCCAGGTGAGTCACTGTGGTCAATTGCGCAAACCATTGCGCCTGATCAGGACCCTCGCGCAACGATCAATGACATCAAGGATCTCAACGGCATGAACACCGCTGTGGTTGCAGTTGGTCAGTCGATTGTGGTGCCAGTAGTTCGATAGTCAGTCGGCGTCATGGTGGGGACATCCCCACATGTGATTAGGCAAGGCAATGCAGCTTTTCTAGCCTGCAGTAATGCGACGCATTGTTCTCCTAGGTTTATCCGTCTTGACCCTTAGCTTCGCGGGTATCTCGCAGGCACAAGCAGGCGCAGTGGTTGCCACTGTTGCTCTGCCCACTGGTTCGCAACACATGGTGTTGAGTCCTGATGGATCAAAAGCATTCGTCACTAGTAACACCAACAACGCTGTCTCAGTAGTGAGCACGAGCACCAATCAGGTGATTGATACGTGGAATGTGACTGGTTCACCTACAGCGATCGCGATCAGCCCAGATGGCACCCGCGTAATCGTTGTGATTGCGGGCGCGGCCTATAAAATTATCAACGCTGCAAATGGAACACTTGTACAGGCAGTGTCATCGATCTCGGGGTGTACTGATCCTCGAGCTATGGCCTATAACCCATTGGGTGGTGCCGTCTATATCGCCTGCGGCAGTGGAAATTTCAGAGTTGCTGCGATTGATACCAACACCTACGCCACTTCAATTGTGTATACCGGATCGATCGATCGCTATTTTGTCGCGGTTTCGCAAAATGCATCTGAGCTTGCTGTTTCCGGAACGTCCGTAGTTCGTTACATCAACAGTGGTATCAACTTCATGGCGACAGGCGTTATTACTGGCCTTGCGATTTCCGATGATGGCGTAACTTCTTATGTGCCTGAAACAAGCGGAATCGTTGATGTGTTTCGCCGAACTGGTGGGCCGAATAGTCAACTAGTTATCGGTGGAAACCTTTCGAGCATTGCTGTGCAAAGCGCCCGCGGCGTTGGATATGTAACTGACGGCACAGGGCGGTTACTGAAAGTCTTCTCACTAGTAACAGGCGCAGTGTCGGCTACATATCCAGTAGGTGCCGGGGCAACAGATGTTGCTGTGAACGCTGACGCAACGCGTGCGTATGTCCTCAACGCCACCGACAACACGGTCACTTTCATTTCACTGGTCGCTCAGCTCTTTGGTGACAACATTCCCACCGCAGCAATGCAGCAGTACGCCCGAACAAGCGATGGAACCTGCGAAATTCAACCAAAGGACCTCGCAGATTTCCCAGCCTTGGCCAGTCTTAAGGATCAGGCTTGGGGTCGTAGCTGGGCGCAATGGCCCAATGGCGGCACCGGTGGGTTTGTGTGCGTGCGTCAGCCCTATTACAACTCAGCGAGCACTTGGTCTGTGCGATAGCGCAGGTCGACACTTGACGGCCAATAATGGTCAAGTGATTCACGCTCGGGTGCTCCTAGTTGAAGACGAAGCCTTTACGCGTGCGTTGCTTGTCACGTCACTGACCTCATTGGGTTTTGTTGTCGTTGGGCAAAGTGCGAACTCTGCGCAAGCACTTGCAGCCTTTGAGGATGCAGGGGCAAGGGGTGAGCCAGTGGAAATTGCGCTCTTGGATTTGGATTTAGGAGCTGGGCCGTCAGGTATTGATTTGGCTTATGCACTTCGAGAGCGTTTGCCAAATATCGGCCTTATTCTTCTCACAAGTTTCTCTGATCCACGAATCAAGGATCCAAGTGAACGCGCGCTTCCCAGAGGGGCCCGCTATCTCATCAAAACTGCACTCGATGACGTGGATTTGCTTCGCACGACACTCTTGCAGGCAGTGCGTGAGCCACTGAAGTTAACGTCTTCGGCTTCCATGGTGCGCGAACTGACAGACAATCAAATGCAGGTACTCAAGCTTGTTGCCGAAGGTCGCACTAATGCAGAGATTGCGCTTGCGATGCAGGTGAGCAATAAAGCAGTTGAGCGCACAATTTCCCGCGTAATGGAAGCGTTATCCCTGGATTCGGCTCAAGGAAACCCTCGGGTGTTATTAACGCGCGCGTATGTGCAACTTTCCGGCAAAGCGATGCCAAGTTAGTGCGTAACCAAGTGAAGGAAGTTCTTGGCAAAACCCGCGGTGCACATGATCATGGAGCGCATATGTGGCTCCAGTGGGTGCAGCAGGCTCGCTTCACTCCCATCACCATGTGGATTTTTGGTGCAGTATCAGCCCTCACCGTTGCATTGACGTGGGAAGTAAGCGTGGCTTGGCGTGTGCTGGCTGCGTTTGTTGTCGGCGTGATGACTGTTGCGTCTTCGTTCCTGTTGGCAACCCTCATCCGTGGTGTGTGGTCGCTGGTACTGGTGTCAGCTGTGGTTGGCGTGGTGCGGGCGGTCACGTTCGCATTGGTCGTCGCAGTGTCACAGCATGGTGAACACTGGCTTGGCCCATTGCGTTTCATCAACGCAGTTCTGGCAGCGTTGGTTTGGCTGCCAGCTTCAAGCATCATCGTTGCCAAGGAGCGCCAGTACCGCACGCGATATCAAGATCTTGTTCATCAAGTTGCGGTGCGAAATGTTGCTCGGCACCTTGAGGGGCTTGCTGAAGTGTCTCAATTGAAGTCAGCTCTTGCCGATGCAGCTACGACAGTAGAACCCACGCAGCAGGATTTGGATGACGCTGCTGCAGCGATTCGATGGGAGATCGAACACCGAATTCGTCCGCTGAGTCATCGCATTTGGTTTAGTGGGCAGTCACGTGAACCCCATGCTCGCTATTCAATGGTGATTCGCGATGCGATTGTCGGCTTCACTGTTCCCATCGTGCCAGTAGTGCTGCTGTGGTGGATTGTTGCAACGATTGGCGCTCCGGTGTTGTTCGGAACCCAGCGAGGTGTGCTGAGTGCGGCAGTGAATTCTGCCTTTTTCTTTTTGGCGTTGACCTTGAGTGCGCGAGTGATCCGTAGCTGGCCCAACAAGTTCTTGGCGCCACTATTGGTGTTGGCAAGTGTGTATCTCCCAGTAATCGCCGCGGATCTCGTTATGAACCTTCAAGGCTCATGGGTAAATCCGGCAGCTCCGATCGTTACGTATGCCTTCGTTCCCTTCGCAATGTTGTTCTTAGTTATTGGCTCAGCCTCATTGAAACTGGACCAGCAAGATCGCACCCAAATTTTGAAAGTGATCGAAGAGCGCGTTGACACGTTGACCCCGTTAGAGCATCAGGCGATGTCGAGTTATCTGCACAACACGTTGCAATCAGAGCTCACCGGTTTAGCGCTACAGCTTGATCAAGCAACGCCGGGCACGAAAGCGGCAGAGGAATCATGGGAGCGTCTAGCCGCGTTAGTGAATCGCTCGATTGCGCAGGATTTTCATAAGAGTCAACTCACGCCATTGCAGCGCATTGAGAGGATTCAACAGGCGTGGCAGGGGATTGCGGCAATAGATCTTGATATCGCGGCCTCTGTTGATGTCAGTGATTCACGGCTAAGTCTTGTTGTGGCAGCGATTGAAGAAGTGGTGACGAATGCTGTGCGTCGCGCTGGCGCAACCCAAATTACGTTCTCACTGACCAACCATGGGGAAGACCTGCATCTTGATGCTCGCACGAACGCTCTCTTGAATGAAAGCGCACCGCTTGGAATGGGGAACGTATGGTTGGGGGCGGTGTTGAGTGAGCAGATCAAGGTTGACTCGGATGAATTCAGTACTCGCTTGCAGTTGGTGTTTTAGATAACGCTTAATCGACAAGCCGTTTCATGTCCTGGTGGACAATCGATTGTGGTGCCAGTAATTCGCTAACTTGCAAGGTATTTCGTCAAAGCTTCGCGCACCACCTCGCTGCGTGATTTTCCTTCAGCCGCAACACGTTTTTCCAGTAACACGTGAAGCTCTGGGCTCAATTTCACTTGCACGGTTTTAGCAATCGCAGAACCCAAATATGGGCGCCCTCGTCGCAACTGTTCGCGGGTGTAACCGCGTTCGGCTTCGGCGGCAAGCTCTTCGATGATCGATTGAGTTATCGCCATGCCGCCTGAATATCCAAGTATTTCTTCGCCTTGATCATTCTTTTTCATTTTGCTCGCTCCTTGAGAATCCACTGGTACTGCTGAGTGACTTTCATGGCATGAATCACAACGGTTTTGGAATCATCAAAATGCAAGGTGATGATTTCCAGGGGATTGCCTGAACCATCGGGGCCGACATGAAGCACTCGCCTGGGTATCTCTTCTTCGAGGATTCGTTGATAAAACCCCCAAGCAATTGCGTGCTCTATGTCAGCCTCAGCTATTCCATGTTTTCTGGCGCTGGAGTTGATGATTAACACCAGACGCTCATTAACGTAGTACGAAAATATCCAGATGGCAAGGGTTGAAGCTGATTCATGCGGCGAGCATGGGATGGGGCAAAGCCCAGTGGAAGCCGCATACCTCGATCTGTGGACGAGATCCAGGCGATAAGACCTTGTGGAAAACGAGGCGATATCGCCTGTCCGTTTTGCCCCGAGTGGAATAAAAAGCGTTAAGGATTGTTGAACAGGACAACGGACCGAACACGCGCCTGCCCCACGTCCCTAATCTGTGGGGGAGTCAAGGTAAAGTCCGCCTCCTTCGACCATCTACGTGGCGAAGAACATCAAGGAGAGCACCAACACCATGGCAACTGACTACGACGCCCCGCGTAAGACCGACTCTGAAGAGGCTGCCGAAAGTCTTGAGCACCTCAAAGAGGCTGCTGCTGCCCAATCGCAGACCCCCATTGAGATCGATGAGAACGACATCAGTGCCGAAGACATCGAGCTTCCTGGTGCTGACCTGTCGGGCCTTTCCCTTGAGGTTCGCGTGGTGCCTATTCAGTCAAACGAGTTCACCTGCACTCGTTGCTTCCTGGTGAAGAACAACACCCAGCTTGCCAATGGCGATCTGAAGAAGCCTGTCTGCCTGGACTGCGACTAGTCGTTAGCGTCAATCACGGATCGAATGAGAATTCATTCGAATGGCGTGTCGTTAGTCGGTCCAGTTAGCACGGTGTCGAGTGGCGTAATGGAGTCTTTCTTCAACATCTTCTGCTGTTAGTGAATTAGCAAGTTCTCTGTAGCCCTGGGTTTCGGCGTGACCATGAACTGCGCTCATCCCGCAAACCAAAATAGCGCGAATGAGCCCTGAGTCAGTGTCGTGGGTTGCCGTGACTTCGCTATGAGAAAGTTCTTCAAGGGCTTCACGAAGTGACCGGTCTGCGATTATTTGATTGAGGTCAGCAAGTTCGCTCTCGGTGAGGGCGAGTGTGATCCGACGATCGCTATGACTGTGGGTTTGAGATGCCATGATCAATATCGTGCAGCACTTTTTGTTCTAGATCAATGGTTGAGGATCGCTCACTCAGAAAGTAACTGCGAAACCCTTTGTGCTGAAAGGCCAATGAGTGTGCCGCTATCGCGAGTACTCAAACCATGGGCTTGTAAATACCGCACGGCTGAACGTGTGCGTTGAGCAAGTAGTGACTGAGCTTGGAGAGCGGAAGCTTTTGCTTCGTTGATTTCATTGAGCACTGCGCGCATCTCATCTGTCATCTCGAAGTGGATATCGATATCAAAAGAATCTGCAGGAGCTTCGAGCATGAGTGAAATTGCATCTCGAGCCATACTCTCAATGCGATTAATTCTGCGAGCTTGCGTATTGATTTCACCGCCAAGGGCGCCTTCAATGCCTGGAATATGTAATGACCACCAAGGGCCGTCTTGAACCGCAAAGACCTTGTACTTTTTTCTCATGGCTTCAACTCCTTGAGGTATTTCTTGCAATTGCCAATTTCTCGAACTGTCAATCTTTCTGAAAGTTCCCGATGCCGAGGAATGCTGATCGGGAGGTGATGGACGCGATAGATGTCATGGCGGCTTCCATTGCGCACAAAGACAAACTCAACGCCTGCCTCGTGAGCCAAGGTGCTCAGGATCGCGATAAATTCTCGACGTTTCACCCTTGCTGTCTAATCTACTAGACACCAAGAAGAAAAGGCCAGACTCGCAATCTGTGGACGCAATCCAGACATTCCACCTGCAGTGGATAACCAACGAGCGCTCAAGGAGAAAAGCAGGCAAACCCCAATGTCAGAGCTAGCCCCTATAGATAGGGCTTGTGGATAACGCGAAAGTAAAAGAAGTGGGGCAGTGGACCCCAGGAATGACCCGAATACTCGAGCAAAACCCACACAGCACGACCAAATCAGGGGCAAAAAAGAATCGTGGCGGCGTGTCGGTGTCGAAATCTTGCAAAGTGGCCTAGCGCACAGTAATGTTTCGACCCCTAGATGTAGTAGTTACAACGTCGTGATTACTCCACAGGTAGTGGTTCGCTAACCACAGGTTGTCCACAAGATTTCCCCCAAGAAATCCCCAAGACGGCCGAAGAAGTGAAACAGATGTTACGGAAGTAAACAGATGAGAAGGGAGAGACACCGATGAGATGCCCATTCTGCAAAGAAGACGATTCCCGCGTGGTCGACTCCCGGGCGGCTGAGGATGGCCTAGCTATCCGTCGTCGTCGCGAATGCGCCCAATGTGGTCGCCGGTTCACTACGGCTGAGACCTCAATCCTCCTGATCGCGAAGCGATCTGGCGCTCTGGAAACCTTCAATCGCCAAAAGGTGGTCAACGGTGTGCGCAAAGCCTGCCAAGGCCGTCCCGTCAGTGATGACGATCTTGCTCGATTAGCTCAACAGGTAGAAGACACCTTGCGTGCCGCTGGTGCGTCTGAAGTCCCTACCCAAGAGGTTGGCCTAGCCATCCTGGGGCCGCTTCGTGAACTCGATGAAGTTGCCTACCTCCGCTTTGCTTCCGTCTACCGCTCCTTCGACACCCTTGAGGATTTCGAAGCCGAGATCGCACTGCTGCGCGCAGAGGGCGAACCACTCGGACAAGAGCCGAGCACCACCAGCACCACCAAGTAGTTCCCCACAAAGGCTTCCCGGTCCTTATCCGAAAATGAAAGAAAGGCACCACCCATGTCGGTCACCACAAGTACTCCGGCCAGTACCAAAGAGGGTTTTATCCATAACACCCTGAACAAGCCAGGCCTCGTAATGGAGCGCCTTTACACCGCTGAAGGTAAGCACCCATACGACACCGTGACGTGGGAACGTCGCGACGTTGTTCAGACGAACTGGAAGACCGGCGAGATCGTCTTCGAGCAGCGCGGCGTTGAATTCCCTGATTTTTGGAGCGTGAACGCTTCAACCATCGTCACCACCAAGTACTTCCGTGGTGCAGTGGGCGCAGAGAACCGCGAGTGGAGCCTTAAGCAGCTCATCGACAGAGTCGTGCTTACCTACACCAAGGCTGGCCGCGAAAACGGATACTTCCGCACCGAAGCTGACGGCGACATCTTTGAACTCGAACTCACCGACATGTTGTTGAACCAGGTGTTCAGCTTCAACTCACCAGTGTGGTTCAACGTTGGCACCAACTCACCACAGCAGGTCAGCGCATGCTTCATCCTCAGCGTTGACGACACCATGGATTCGATCCTGAACTGGTACCGCGAAGAAGGCATGATCTTCAAGGGCGGATCAGGCGCAGGCCTCAACCTCTCAAGAATCCGCAGTGCGAAAGAACTTCTCAAGAGTTCAGGTGGCACCGCATCAGGCCCAGTGAGCTTCATGCGCGGCGCTGACGCATCAGCAGGCACCATCAAGAGCGGCGGCGCAACTCGCCGTGCAGCAAAGATGGTCGTGCTCGATGTTGATCACCCAGACATCGAAGAATTCATCGAGACCAAGGTTCGCGAAGAAGACAAGATCCGCGTACTTCGCGACGCTGGCTACGACATGGATCTTGGTGGCAAAGACATCGTTTCTGTTCAGTATCAGAACGCAAACAACTCAGTTCGCGTTAGCGATCTGTTCATGCGCGCTGTTGAGAACGACGAGCCATTTGGTTTGACCGCACGCACCGACGGTGCAGTTGTTGAAACCATCAATGCAAAGCAGCTCTTCCGCAAGATGAGCGAAGCAGCATGGGCTTGCGCCGATCCTGGTATCCAGTACGACGACACCATCAATGACTGGCACACCAACCCAGAAACCGGTCGCATCAACGCATCAAACCCTTGCTCTGAATACATGAGCCTGGACAACTCTTCTTGCAACCTTGCAAGCTTGAACTTGCTCAAGTTCTTGAAGGAAGACGGAACATTCGACGCCAAGCGTTTTGCTAAGGCTGCGGAATTCATCATCACCGCAATGGACATCTCCATCTGCTTTGCTGACTTCCCAACCGCACCAATTGGTGACACCACTCGTCGTTACCGTCAGCTTGGCATCGGTTACGCAAACCTCGGTGCATTGTTGATGGCAACCGGCCTTCCTTATGACTCAGAAGCTGGCCGCGCATTTGCAGCAAGCATCACCAGCTTGATGAACGCTTCTGCTTACAAGCGCTCAGCAGAGCTCGCAGGCATCGTTGGTGCTTACGACGGTTACAAGCGCAACGAAGAAGGTCACAAGCGCGTCATGCGCAAGCATGCTTCGGCTAACGACAACGTGCGCGCCTTCTCTTCCCTTGATGGCGATGTGCTCAAGGTCGCAACCAAGACCTGGGCTGAAGCACTCAAGACAGGTGAGAAGAACGGCTGGCGTAACGCGCAAGCCTCCGTGCTTGCACCAACCGGCACCATCGGCTTCATGATGGATTGCGACACCACCGGTATCGAGCCTGACTTCTCATTGGTCAAGTTCAAGAAGCTTGTTGGCGGCGGCTCAATGCAGATCGTCAACCAGACCATTCCGTTGGCGCTTCGTCGCTTGAACTACACCGAAGAAACCATTGAAGCCATTGTTGAATTCATTGGCGAAAACGGTCACGTGATCGACGCCCCAGGTTTGAAGCTCGAGCATTACGCGATCTTCGACACCGCTATGGGTGCTCGCTCCATCACCCCAATGGGTCACGTGCGCATGATGGCAGCAGTGCAGCCATTCATCTCCGGTGCAATTTCAAAGACCGTGAACATGCCAGAAGATGCCACCATCGACGAAGTTGAGGAGATCTACTTCGAAGCATGGAAGATGGGCGTCAAGGCGCTTGCGATCTACCGCGACAACTGCAAGGTTGGCCAGCCGCTCAGCGATGCCAAGGCAAAGAAGGTCGATGACATTATCGAGCTGACCGCCGAAGCTATTGCTGAACTTGCTGGCAAGCCAACTCGTCGTCGTCTTCCTAAGTCACGTCCAAGCCGCACGACATCATTTAGTGTCGCTGGCGCCGAGGGCTATATGACCGCAGGCAGCTACGAAGATGGTGCGCTTGGTGAGGTATTCCTCAAGCTCGGCAAGCAGGGTTCCACGCTTGCTGGTGTGATGGATGCGTTCTCGATCGCGATCAGCATCGCCATTCAGTACGGCGTGCCGCTGGAAGCCTTCGTGAGCAAGTTCGTGAACATGCGCTTTGAGCCTGCAGGCATGACCGACGATCCAGATATCCGGATCAGCCAGTCGATCATGGACTACATCTTCCGTCGCTTGGCATTGGATTACTTGCCATACGAGCAGCGCGAAGCCCTAGGCATCTTCAGTGCCGATGAGCGCACCGCAACGGTTGCGGCAAGCTACAACCCAGCTCCAGCAGCTGACTTCGACAACGATGTTGAAGATGCAGCCACTGAAGTTGCAGCTGAAGCAACTGCTACTGCAACTCAAACTGCAGCACCAGCAGCATCAACCAAGCAAGAAGTCAAGATCGCTCACTCGAGTGCTGAACTCATGGAGCAGATCACGGGCACTGCAAGTGATGCACCGCTGTGCATGACCTGCGGTATCAAGATGCGGCCAGCAGGCAGCTGCTACGTGTGTGAGGGTTGCGGCAGCACCAGTGGTTGCAGCTAATCGATAACTCAACGAATGGGGCCCGACCAACTTTGGTTAGGGCCCCATTCGCCAGTTTGTGGAATCAATTCGGAGATAGGGCAATGTCAGACATGAACCGTAAGGTCGCAGCATGACGAAGCCTGCCTTCACGTTCATCGACCTCTTTGCAGGGATCGGTGGGTTCCATGCTGCACTTTCCGGAATGGGCGGGCAATGTGTCTACGCTTCTGAAATTGATCCTGCCGCTGCAAAAATTTACAAACAAAACTGGGGATTGAACCCACTTTCAGATTTAACTCAAGACGCGAATGACGACGTTATGAACGTCCCTCCACATGACGTTCTTGCGGCAGGATTTCCTTGTCAGCCATTTAGCAAGAGTGGCGCCCAGCGCGGCATGGATGAGACTCGCGGAACGCTTTATTGGAACATTCTCAAGATTATTCAGGCCCATCATCCGTCAATCGTGCTTCTTGAAAACGTTCGAAATCTTGCAGGACCCCGTCACCTTCATGAGTGGCAGGTCATTATTGAGACCCTTCAAGATGAGGGCTACCGAGTTTCCAAGCAGCCATCCATCTTCTCTCCACATTTATTGCCGCCGGATATGGGTGGCCGTCCTCAAGTACGTGAACGAGTTTTCATAACAGCCACGTATGTTGGTAAAGGCGTGAGTCGTCATGAACTTGATGTGGATCCTGCATTTGAAAACAGGCCTGTAGCCGGATGGGATCCGTCTACTTGGCATCTCGAGTCCGACCTTCCTCTCGATGCAGATCATCATGCTGAAGATTGTGATCTGAGTCAGTCAGAGCGGCTTTGGATTGATGCTTGGAATGACTTTGTTGTCAAAATGTGGGAAGCACGCGAAGGGCGACGTTTACCTGGGTTTCCATTGTGGGCTGATGAATGGGTCCTGACAAAAAATTTAGTGATTCCAAAAGACACTCCTAAATGGAAGTCTGATTACCTAAGGAAGAACGCGGAGTTCTACACCGCGCATAAGAAAGCAATTGATGCTTGGGCGAAAAAATGGGGAGTGTATACAGATGCGTTCCCCGCATCACGGAGAAAACTCGAATGGCAGGCTCAAGACACGCCTTCCCTTTGGGACGCAGTTATGCACTTGCGTCCGTCAGGTATTCGCGCAAAGGCCCCAACTTATGTGCCTGCACTTGTTGCAATAACTCAGACCAGCATTGTTGGTCCTAGGGAGCGGCGACTTTCACCTCGTGAAGCAGCCCGGTTACAAGGTCTCCCTGAATGGTTCGACTTCTCGGGGCAAAAGTCTTCGACAACATATAAGCAGTTGGGTAATGGAGTTTCAGTTGGAGCCATTTGGTACGTCATGAATTCTCTGGCAGGGCGAGACGAGGATCATCTTAAAAAGCACGCTCCGAAACTGCTCCAAGCGATACAGGAATCAGGAAAGTCCCCGGATGTGGCCTTAGCGAAACTGCAGCATTAAATCCGCTTACGCGCCTGAAAAATTTCATCAAACTGCTTACGCTGAATCATGTAAAGATTTGGTGGTGTCATATCGGCATAAAGTGACGGCCACAATGGCAAATGTATAAATCTGCCATCCTTTCTTGCGCTGTCCATTCGACTGAGCACTTCGGCTCTTGGAACAAAGTGGGCTTTGTTATTGGATTCCATGGGGACGTTCATTATTTCATCCCCCGCAAGGACGTAAATGCCTGGCAGGAAGGGATTATTCTTTAAGTGAATCGTAGTTGGGTCATTCTGACTATCAAGTGAGTCAGAAATCCGTCCATTCGGAGAGATATGAGTGATCAGTAAGAAATCAGAACTCAGCAAATCAGATGACCCGATGCGTTCCCGAACATCTTGTATTGAGAAGTCAACGAATTCCCTTAGTTCGAATATAAGTTCGACAGTAAAAAAATCGCCGGACAATTTTCCATAAGCGATAACAGAATTCTCTGGCAGTCTTTGTGCAAGCGAGCGGGGTGTAAGAAATTTTGCTTTGCCAAAAACTTCCGCATTTCCAAGCTGATTAGGTGATAGCAGTTCCCAGTCAATTGTCATCGATGGAGGAGTGTAAACGAATGTGATTGGGTGTGAGTAGTCCCAGAATTCATAGATGGGAGTCTTATTTCTTTCTCCACTGCCGGCCTGCCATACGGCCGTGAACATAGGTGTTTGACCTTCTTTATGACTAAATTCAACACCACTAAATTCATAATCCCAGGGTTCGCGGCCTTGTCTGCGGGAAAATGAGGCCCCGGGAAATTGCTGCTTTGTATATGTTCCCAAAGTGTCAAAGAACAAATCTTCTAGCAAACTCGCTGAAGCCATCTGATAATTGTCATCGCGGTATTGCCTCTGTGCCCAAATATATGGAAATAGGAATTCTTCTCTATTGAGCATTTGGCGAGTTGTATCAACAAACAGCCGGACAGATTCAGGTTGCAATTTATCCCCCTTATTGCTCATGTTCTGAATCTTATTGCAGGGCTTGGGTGCATGCGTATGTATTCACTCTTCTAAACAGGAGATATGAACGCAACTCACTCTCTTTAGCCATCTATGAATATGATTCACTTGCGCGCGTGGTTGCTTGGATTTCTCTTAGACAATCGACGTATGAGAGAGGAAAGTTGTGAGAGCAATTAGTTTTGTCACAAAGTTAACTTCAATATTGATTTCGTTTGCGCTTTCCTTTGTATCTATTTCCGAAGTTAATGCTGCAACGCCGTCATACCTATTCACAGTGCAGTCAGTGTCGGGCTCCACATCCGTCTTGCCCGCCGGTCCTGGTGTCGACGAGCGCTTCACGCTTTCCTTGCGCGGTGTCGATCCGGTCACGAAGTTCGCCGATCGTCCCTTTCGATCAGCCTCGGTGATGTCTCCATCGGCGCTGGTCTCGAATTGGAATTCTTGGTTTGCTTCGTCAGCACCCAATGCCGTGCTGACCTATTCACGCGGTGCTGGCATTGCTCCGTCTTCGATCGTGGTCACACTTTCGCACCCGCGCTACTCGGCATCTGGTCGTTCGCTGTCATTCACTGCAACTCGTACCTATCGTGCTGTTGATCCATTGCAAAAGGGCTCGAACTGGGTGCGCCCGGTGACCCCACGCACCTTTGTATCCGCAAGCCTGTTCATTGACGATGCGGGGAGTGGTTCAACCGACGCACTCGTTGCCTCGTTGCAGCAGTCGCTGCAGCAATATGTGTTTGCCCCGAACAACGCAACCACCTGGGCAGCAGCAACCTCGTCACTTTCCGCGATCATGAATCAGGCCTGGATGAACGGCACCGGCAATCTCATGGGCGCCACCGCCTCGCAGGCTTACACGGTGAGCTGCATGACTCCATTCAATGCACAGATGGTGCTAAACGGGTATATGACGTGCACAGTCACGATGCAATTGATGAGCGGTGGTCAGTACGTCGCGAACCTCAAGCAGCAGATGGCTGTTTCAGGTTAAGCGTTGCGAACCTTGAAGCGCTGAACGGCATTGGGATCACCATTGGGATCCTGCAGGAACTTCGCACCGATCCTGATCTGGCTCAACACTGCACCTTTAGGCACCTTGGGTAGGCAGAGATCATGCATGTTGTCGTCCATGGCTGGGGTGCTGTGGTCAGCAAGGTCGGCAACTGCGAGTGGTCGCATATTGATCACTGTTTTGTTGGGCAGTGTGAACAGCGCACGGTAGGAGTTCGTTGCTGCTTGGCCGATCTCAGCACCGGTGGGGTAGGCCGTCATTCCGTTTGACCACACCACACGCACAAAGGTTTCACCTACGGTGCAGGCGTTCTTATCGCCAGCCATGAGTGCTGGGGTGATTCGCCATGCATCAGAAATATCTGGGCCCGCTTCAATCTGAACGATTGGAGCACTCAAACCTGGAGCGATGGTTTTCCATTGCAGTGCGTTGGGAGTTGTGGTTGTTTGTGCTCCTGGAATATGACCTTGGAGTTCACCGGTCAGAGTCACCGTGATGGGGCGTGCAGCTTTGGGATCACCGAAGTTGCCAATGAGGTTCACGGTTTGGGCATCATTTAATTCATCAGGCGGATACTGCAGCGCACAGGTGGGGTTGACTGTGGTGCCATCACTTCTGGTGATGAGGAAGTCTGTGACAGCAATGCTGTCGTTCTTGATGAACCAGTTAAAGGTGACGGGAATGTTGTCCAAACCCGTCTGGCCAGTTGGGCACCGGTTGCCGTCGTTGAGACCCCAGGCAGCGCTGAGAATTTGGACACTGACACTGCGCCCAATCGACTCGCCTCAACGCCAATGCGGGCAAAGCCTGTTGTGATGGTGAGACATGCCATGTCATGGCGTGCCTTCAGTAGTTCCCCGACTTTCCATCTCGGTCTGCAGGAATTGTGACGCTTTGTCAGTCGGATGGGGGATGATCGAAGTATGGGATTACAGTTTCGGCGCTCAGTGGGGTTTGGTCCATTACGAGTCACGGCAACCAAGCGCGGGATGTCTGCGTCACTGGGCGTCAAGGGCGCACGCGTTGGCGTGAACTCCAAGGGTCAGGTGCGGCGCACGGTGGGCCTTCCCGGCACGGGTGTGTATGACACTGAAGTGGTTGGTCATGTGGGTGCTGCCCCAGAGGACACGCGCGAGCATACAAATCTAGCTGAGCCAACTAGCTCACCCGGCTTAGTTATTGCCCCCGGAGCTCGCAACACCACTAGCGATCAGCACAAGTCAACGGGGAAAACCGTGGCGATCGTCGTGATGGCAATCGTGATCGTGGTGCTGTTGGTTGCACTGGGATCAAAATAGTTTTAGAACGCAAATGCAGGCAGATGATCAATGACTTTGCTGCATACTTCAACAATCACACTTGCTTTTCCGACATCTTCGAGCACGTCCGTTGCCGTCATCGCTGGCATTTCGATCGAGGGATATTCAACTTCGTTCCGTCTTCTCCTCATTCGAGAAAATGGACGAAGGTCTTTACCCATTGGCGGATCAAGTTGGGCCACCACAGCGTCAAAGAGGTTGAGGTGGTGCCCTCGTGCACTTGATGTGCGCAAGCCCTGAACTTCAAGAACTGCAGTGAGTGCTTTGCGCGCTGCGTCGTATGCGAGCACGTAGCTACCTTCAGGATCGGACAAAGCCAAGGTTGTTGCGCTAGACAGATGCTGACGTGCTTGCGTTAGGAGGACCTCCGCCTGATCGCGATTAGGCGTGATCTGACTCAGTCGGTTATCTGCAAGCATTGCAAGGATGAGTTCGCGCCCTTGATTCCATTGATTCGTCATCGTGTCATCGCCTCACGTGATAACTCGACTAACGGGCTTGAGTGCAGCGTCTTGAGGAACGGGTCGTCTTCATAATTGCGCCATTGCTTTTCACTCACCCGACGAATATTCACTTCGCGTTTCAATCGTTGTGCAACAGGCTCAACTGCATCATGAACAAGATCAAGATCGATCGTGCCAACTACGAGCACGTCAATGTCTTGTGGGGCAGGCCCTGGTAGACCTTCATGACGGGCCGCCCAAGATCCATATATGTAGGCACGCGAGATATCTGGAAGTCCGATGAGGGCGTCAGTCAGGAGAGGTAATGGTCCATATGTGACAAGAAGAAGTTGGGAGAGTGCACTGGCAATGATCGATGATGAGTTTGCTTGAAGCATCCGGTTGTTACCGACCCGCCTTTCGTGCACCCAATCAGCTTCAACAAGTCGATTAGCTTCAGCGTGAATGGCTCGAACGCTTGCTCCTGAACGGTGAGCAAGGTCAGTGAGGCTGTAGGAGCGATCAGGGTCAAGGAAAAGCATGGCCAACATGTCTCCTTGTACGCGAGAGCGCAACATAGGAAGCAGTGGAGATTCCTTCGTTTTCATAACAGGTAATATACATTACTAGTTACGTAAGTCAATGATCGTCCTTTTGGGATCCTCACGCTCATACTGGGGTAACGGAGCACGTGTGGTTGAGGCATCGCGAGGAGGTCCGAATGACTGAGCAGCAAAAGTACGAAGTAGTTGAGGTTTCCGGCAATGTTGAATTGCGCAGATATGAGCGTTGCACAGTCGCCGATGTTGTGATGACAGGTTCCGCCGATCGGGTAGGAAACAAAGCCTTTGGGTCACTTGTTCGATATATCTCGGCCAAGCAAATCTCGATGACTGCACCTGTGCTGCAAGCCGCGTCTTCTGAAACTGATGCGTGGGTAGTGAGTTTCGTGTTGCCTGGCAGAAAAGGGATCGGTGACTATCCGCTGCCTGATGATGCACAAATAACCTTGCGCGAAATTCCTTCGCATCTTGCGCTTGCAGCTCGCTGGTCTGGTCGATGGACATATTCGAGTGTGATGGAACATGAAGCTGAGTTGCGTAGGCTTCTTGCTGGTGCTGGTGCTGGTGCTGGTGCTGGTGCTGGTGCTGGCGCTGATTCGCAGGTCGGCAACTTTTCTGGATACGAAGCCGTCGGCCCTGCAGTGTGGGCGCGGTATGACCCGCCTTGGAAGCCGTGGTTTCTTCGTCGCAATGAAGTCTTGCTCGAAGTTCAGCTGCGCTCGTAACTCAAAAGGTTTCCGCCGTGCTGGGGGCATGATTCAAAGGGTTTCACCATGTTCCGGTCGTTCGCTGCTGCGCACGTTGGTGAATACCTGGGGGGCTTGGCGCATCGATAACGTCTTTTTGTAGTACCCAGAGAATGTAGTTACTGCCTTTCTGCGCACACGTGGCTGCAGGTTGCACAGAGAAGTTCATCTTCACGTCATGTGGGCGAGTGTTTTCCACTGATTGGTGTTCATCAAAGGCTGGTTTGCTCACGCGTTATTTCAATACTTCAACGTAAGGATGAACAACGTGCGTGCACGCATTGCAATCTTGGGCTTGAGCGCTGCAGCCCTCACCGTCGCGGCGGTCCCGGCTTTCGCCGCTACCACTGGCGTGAGTATTTATACCTTCCCATCAGAAGGACTTGCTGCAGCATCAAATGCGGCTCTGCCAGGTTCGGTGAAAAATGACTCAGGAATTCAGTTAGGTGGATTCGGCTCAGATCTGTTTCGCAGTCCAGGCAGCAAAGGCGAGTACTGGGTGGTCACCGACCGCGGGCCAAACAACGACACGGTGATGGCTGACGGCAATGCAGGCCTTGGTTTTCCTGTTCCTGACTTCTCACCACTGATCATGAAGATCAAGGTTGCGGGTGGTTCAGCGACCATCGCTGAAAAGATTGCAATTCAGACGATCAAGGGTGTTGGCGTCACTGGCCTGCCAAACGTTCCTGGCTACGACCAGGTACCAACGACGCCAGCAGGCGCTCCAATCAACTACAACGTCAATGGTTTGGACACTGAAGGCGTAGTGCGTACCAAGAATGGTGACTTCTGGTTGGTGGATGAGTACGGCCCATCGCTGATTCAGACTGATGCTGACGGCGTCGTTAAAAACCGTTTCGTTCCAAAGGGCTGGAAGGGGACAGGCGCTGGCTACCCAGTTACCGATTCCTTGCCTGCAGTGTTGTTGACCCGCAAGGGCAATCGTGGATTCGAAGCACTGGCAATGTCACCAGATGAGAAGTACTTGTTCATCGGGCTTCAAAGCCCACTGCTGAACCCAGATAAGAAGACAGGCGATGCTTCCTTGCAGACCCGAATCTTGCGGATGGACCTCGCGACCAAGGTCATTGATGCTGAATGGGTCTATAAGTTTGAGGCTCCAGAGGCTGTTGACCCAACCACAACCAAGCCTGCTGATTTGAAACTTTCAGCAATGGTGGCATTGACCAACAACATCATGTTGGTGCAAGAGCGCACGGACAACTCCTTCATTGTTTCTCAGGTTGCCTTGAACCCAGCTCAATCAATCCTCGGCAGTACTTTTGACACGTCAAATGCCCCAACCTTGGAATCCCTCAAGCCAACAGATTCAGCGGTGACTTCGATGTTGCCATTCAAGAACGTGATCTTCCGCAGCACGTCGGTACCTGAAATGCCAAAGAAGGTCGAAGGCATGGCCGTTGAGAATGCAAACACCTTGGCGTTCGTCAACGACAACGACTTCGCCTTCATCTATGACACCAAGCTCAAGGCCATCGTGCCGACAGGTGCACCAACGCAGTTCCTCTACGTGACCTTGGCACAAAATCTGCCAACCACACCGGATGCTGAAGTCAAGGCACTTGCAAAGAGCGCTAACTCGGCGAAGGTGACAGCCGCTGCAAAGGCGAAGTCAAAGGTGTCAGCAAAAGCACCTGCAAAGGCCGCAATCAAGAAGTAGCTCAAATTTAAAGTGCAGGCGTCACTACAGATGTGAGGTAGTGGCGCCTGCACTTGTTATT
Source organism: Candidatus Nanopelagicales bacterium (assembly GCA_028687755.1). NCBI lineage: Bacteria > Bacillati > Actinomycetota > Actinomycetes > Candidatus Nanopelagicales > Candidatus Nanopelagicales bacterium. Next base: position 247,216 of record JAQTZL010000001.1, on the reverse strand, counting down.
GCGATGGTGTGTGTTATTTGAAAAGCAGATACCGTTGTCGCATGAACAAAAAGCTCTGGGCCATTTTCGCTCTCGCTGGAATTGCAACTGTTGTGGTCATGGCCTGGGCAACTTCTGTGTACTCACCGCAAACCGGGGCAGATTCATCAGAACGCAATTGGCTTTTTAGTCTGACTTCGGATTCAGGAACGCTGCAACCCAATGCGGATGGCTCATACGAGCTCACCCTCAATGGCACTGACGAAAGCATCATCGCCTTCACTGATCGCCCATATCGCGACTCAAGTGTGAGTTCACTTTCACGCGCCGTGCAGGTATGGCCACAGGTGTTTGCAGATGCTGCACCAAATGCCGTGTTGGTTGAACATAATTCCGATGGCGCCAGTGATTCATTTGTTGTTGAACTCACCAAGCCACAGTTGATCGATGCGTCGACATTGAAGTTCCATGCAGTAGTGCTTGCGCCCAATGTGATCTCTGTTGGTGCAAAAAATCTCGTGAATAAGGCCTACGCCACACCGCCTGCAACTTTTGATGCTGTGAGCTTGTTTATCGACGATGTGACAACCACCACCACGAACTTTCCGCCGATGGCTATCTGTATGTCCAAGAGCGGATCTGAGATCACACCGCCAGGTTCTGTTCTCGCAAGTTCGGAGAGCACGTCATTTGATAATGCTTGTACGAGTGCAGGCGGTTGGGTTGAGCGCACCGCAGGTATCCACAACACTTATCCATAACGCAGACGTGTGCTGGATCTACTCAGTTAAGAACAGCACGGGGCGATGGGTCTGTGTCTCAATGGCATAGCCTGCCCACATGAGTGACCTAAATGAGATCGGCGAACGCGATGGTTGGCGTTGCTGGCTCTGTGATGCCCCGGTAGATCCAGAAGCCTCCGTGAATTCCGATCGCGGCCCGTCCGTTGATGGGTTTGCGGCTGCCAAGGGAAAGAAAGGCGCGGTCATGGTTGAGCGCCTGGCTCACCGCGACTGCAACACCAAGAAGGGCAAGGTCGCCCCAGTCGTTGCGTGGTCACCAGATCTTCTGGTGGTCGATCCTTCGCCGATCGTTGCCACTGTTGATCGTCTTTCCCGTAAGGGTGGGCGAGAGGTTATTGCTCGTTGCCCAAGTGAATCGGACGCTCAAGAGGCCTCTGACTGGTTACTCGATCGGCTCTCCCGCTTTGTGCCAGGCATGGCCTTGTCGACGTCGATTGAACCTGGTGGCGGTCAGTACATGTTGGTGTTGCGGGCGGGGTAAGTACCCACCTTCTGTGTTTAGGGTCGAAAGATTGCTGTATTGCTGTATTGCTGAATTACTGCAATACGGCTAATCGTGGCACATGAGTTCAGCTGTTCCCTTCCACGGATTTGTAGCCGTTCAGGCACGAGGCTTAGTTGCCCTGCCTGCGGCACTGCGTAAGAAATATCGTCTCGATGAACCAGGTGCACAGGTAGAGATCACTGAGCGTGCCGATGGCATCTTGGAATTTCGACCAACTGTTGCGGTTCCTGCAGATGAAGCATGGTTCTGGCAAGAAGGCTGGCAGGCAGGCGAGCGCGAAGTTGATGAGCTCGTTGCTCGTGGTGAAGTACGCGCGTACTCCGATGTGGATAACTTTGTGCAAGCACTTGAGAACTTAGATTCAATCGCTGAATGAAGTTCGAGGCCACACCGCGATTTGATCGTGACTTCTTGGGATTACCCAGTGAGCACCGCCGTGCATTCATGTCTGTCGTTCAGCAGTTCCATGATGGATGTGTAGCGTTTGAAGCATCAAGGCAATCAAGTGTTTGGCCTTCCGCATTGCACGTACGTCGCATGGTCAGTGCGCCGAGGGTGTGGGAAATGACGTGGTCGTTTGCGTCACCTGACAGTCGAGCAACCTTTGAGTTCAATGAACGTGACGGTGAATTACTCGTGCGGTGGCGCAGGATAGGCAACCATGCGATTTACCAGAATCCGTGAGTTTGCCTCATATGATCCTCGCAACATACAGATGGCACGATGCACCCGCATTGTTGGCCGGCACCCCGAACTGCGGTCACTGATCACCGACCTACGCGCCCGGCCGCAGCACCGCCACGACCAAGACGACGCCGAACCGGCGGCCCAGTCCTCATCGTCGGCCGTGCGGGCGCTGTCCACGCAACTGAAGCAGATGCGGTCCCAGCATCAGTCCGAGGTCCAGCAACTGCGCCATGCCTTGGCCACCGCGCAGGCGGAGAACCTAGAGTTGCGCCGCCGCCTGGGCTCCGGTTGAGGACGACCGCGAGCGGTTCGCTACACCCGTGCCTCGCGCCGCTCCAGCCCAACGGCCTATCATCGTCGCATGGCGATGACAGCGATGGTGGCGAGTAGTCCAGCGGGGGGTCGCGACGGTTCGGGGACTGGGGTGGACGCGGCCGCGATCGCGGCGGCGGCGAGTCTGTTCCGGAGTCTGGGTGACCCGTCGCGGTTGTCGATCCTGACGCATCTGATGCTGGGTGAGCACAGGGTCGTGGAGTTGACCGAGCACCTTGGGCTTGCGCAGTCGACGGTGTCGGCGCATCTGCGGTGCCTGCTGGACTGCGGGATGGTTCAGGTCCGGGCGCAGGGCCGGGCGTCGGTGTACTCCCTGGCCGCCGAGCCCGCGCTGGTCGGGCTGCTGGAGGCGGCGGAGGTCCTGCTGGCGGACACCGGCGAGGCGGTCACGCTGTGTCCCACCTACGGCACGCGGGCGCGGTCATGACCGGGACAGCGGCCCCGGCTCGGCTGGCGTTGACCGCGTCGGACCGGCGCAGGCTGGGACGTCGGGCGCAGTGGCTGGCGGGGGCGTCGGTGGCCTACAACGCGGTCGAGGCGGTGGTGGCGATCGCGGCCGGGGCCGCGGCATCGTCGGTCGCGCTGGTCGGGTTCGGGCTGGACTCGGTAGTGGAGATGTCGTCCGGGCTGATCATTCTGTGGCAGTTCCGGCATCGGCTGCCCGAGACCCGGGAACGGGCGGCGCTGCGGGCCATCGCGATCTCGTTCTTCGCGCTGGCCGGCTACGTGGCCTTCGAGTCGGTCAAGACGCTGCTCACGCGGGAGGCGCCGGAGCATTCCACGGTCGGCATCGTGATCGCGGCGCTGTCGCTGGCGATCATGCCGACGCTGTCGTGGGCGCAGCGCCGCACCGGACGGGCACTGGGGTCGGTGACCGTGGTGGCGGACTCCAAGCAGACGCTGCTGTGCACATACCTCTCCGCCGTCCTGCTCGTCGGGCTGCTACTGAACTCGCTGCTGGGCTGGTGGTGGGCCGACCCGGTCGTGGGCCTGGTGGTCGCGGGCCTGGCGCTGCGGGAGGGCCGCGAGGCATGGCAGGGCAAGGCATGCGCCTGCGTCCCCGGACCGGTGGGCGAGGAACCGGCCGACGGCTGCGGCTGCAGCGACGCCTGCGAGGCCGGACCCGAAGAAGCCGCCACCTTCACGAAACCTCAACACTGACGCTGGGGCACCGCAACACCGGTAGATGAGAGATGGGCTTGATGATGAGTGATGTAGCAGCAAAGCGAGCAGCGTCAATTGACGGTTTCTGGCGAACAGTTGCCGGCTTCGTCGCCGTCTGGGTGATTTGTGTTGTGGTGTGGGGTCTCACCGGTCAGGGCTACTTCTGGCCAATGTGGCCAGCGCTTGGCTTCGTTATCGGCACGATTTACGCAGGCATTCGCATTTTCAGTATGCCCAAGGAGTAAGTCTTCTTGGGTTACGAATATTGCAATTGGGCGATAACTCCGTAAAACGGCATTGGTTGTCCGCCGTTGCTGACTAACTCGCCATTAAAAATAACTTGGCCGGTTTGGGTCGGTGTGGGGATGTTCATAGAAAATTGCCCATTGATGAATATCACGTCTCCTCCACAATTCAAATTATTAGGCAGTGTGGCAACAGGCGCCTGCTGGATGAGACCAAATTGATAACACATCATGTCGCCATTGATGATGCTTTCTTGCACCATGGTTGTGTTCGTTTGCACGGTTTGACCAAGAGTGGTTGCCGTGAAATTGAACAGTGTTGTTGCTGGAAATCCACGGTTTGATTTGGCAGGTGCTCGATGCACATTCAATGACACATCGGCGATCTGTGCGGGAATGGCGTCTTGGGTTGTGAAGCGTGCCTGAATCGACTGCTTGCGTGAGTTGTAACTAGGTTTTTCCATCTGCACAAGCGCGTAACGAGGGTTAGTCGTGTGTGTGTTCCAGGTAAGCGTTGCCATTGCACCAAGATTTTGTGCATGGCCAAGAGGCTTCCAGTCAACGGGAAGTTGCGAAGCTGGTTGTACTCCGTGCGTGACTATGTCTTGGCCTTGCGCGTTTTTCACTTCACCCAGCCAGTGAACCGTCTTTGGAGAATTCAGCGTCAACGTCAACTTTTGGAAGCCAGCAGGCTTGGCACTCACACTTGCCGTTGATGCCTCAAGGTGGACAAGAGCAGGGCCTTGAGGCATGGCGCTCTTGACCTTTGCGACAGCAGCACTCGATGGGTGCGCCATGGCTGGGGTTGCAATGAGTGTGACTGGAATCAACAGCGAAAAACTGGCCGACGCTACAAGGTGCGAAAACTTCATTGCGTAACCCTAGTGAGCCGCATTAGGTCTATTTATTAGTCACCATTGTTTGGAAATACACATTCTCATTGAAGCTGTACCCACCCGTATTTGTTGAAGGCTTGTAAGTGTGCGCCAAGGCAATATATATAAATAAAAAATTGTTATATAGTGGCGAAATGAAAGGCCTTGAACAACAACGAATGCAGTTAGGGATGACGCAATCCCATGTCGCATTCTTATTAGGCACCCGTCAAGCCAACATCAGTGCTTATGAGGCCGGAAGTTTGTCCGCTGGCCAGACGGTTACTGACCGTATTGATCTCTTTTTGGAACTGAAGCCAGGAACAATGCATACCGGAACGTGGTTGGGAACCATGGCTTCGCACGCGGTGAATCTTCGAGCCTTGAAGAAAACTTCGAACGCGCAATTGGGTGATTTGGACCTCGACATTCTTCGCTACGTGGTTGGTATGAACGATGCGTTCGCAAAAACTTCATTAATTTCTGACCAAATGTTGTTCCTGACGCAACCAGCCTCCACAGGAGATAGACGCATCGATGCGTTACTTGCTGGGATGGCGGTGCATTGGAGTCGAGCCGCTGGATTAGATCGTGCACCATCGTGGACGCGTGAACCCCAGTACTTCCTTCGGGAACTGTGGTGGGTGGGAATTTCAGAATCGTTACCCGGACTTCGCTGCCGGGCGCTCTGCGAGGGGATTCCTAGCTTGCGTAGCCGTGGCATCCTTGTGGATCGATCCAATCTTGCGTCGGTGTGATGTGTTCACGACAAAAGATCAAATCATGGAAATACTCACCGAACTTGGTGAGCGACTCGATGCGCGTGGTTTGGAAGTAGAGATTTACCTGGTTGGCGGAGCGGCGATGTTGTTGGGATATGACCGTTCAACTGTGACGCGCGATATCGATGCACGGATTACGCCGGTGGGAGTCATTGATCAAATTGCTGCCGAGATGGCACACGAGCGCGGTGACCTTGCTCCAAATTGGCTCAACGATCAAGTAGCGCCGTTACTTCCAAGAATTGCGGACTCACGCAGTTGGGAAATGTTTGCAGCACCTGGAATTTTGGTTCAAGTCGCATCTCCCGAACACTTACTTGCGATGAAAGTGAGAGCGGGTCGTGGAATCCGTGATCTTCAAGATGTAGGAGTTCTTTGCGAAATCCTGAACTTTACGCAACTTGTGCAGGTTTGGGACATCTGTGATCAAGTGTGGGGTCCAGACATGATCCGCGATGAAGTCGTTTCTGATGTAGAGGAATACCTCAAGAATCGCGGTCTGATCTAACGAATTTCCCGCAATCCTTGATCTTTAGGCTGGCGCCCATCGCCGCTTGATACACCTTTGAGTCGTCTACCCACCCAAGGCAACATGTGGTTCTTCACCCATAAGGCATCAGCCTTGAGGGCCTGAGTTTTGCTTATCTTCGGTTGTGTGGGAAGTGGTTGAATCCACCACTGTGCGATTTCTGGGTCTTTCTGTTTATTCGTAAGGACACTGAATGCTGCAGCAGCAACTCTGGCATGACCATCGGCATTGAGATGGAGGCGATCTTCAAACCACAACCGTCGATCGGTGAGCACGTCGATAGGTTCGAGATCAACCACGATGCAGTCATGTTCTTTTGCCGTAGCTCTGACATTGGCATTGAACCTGGCAAATCGATCAGCAAGGAGTTGGGCGACTTTGCCGGTGCCACCTGCGCGACCAATCGCGGTGAAGAGAACAACGGTTGTAGCCGGGTTTTCACAGAGCCGTCGAACGGCGTTGCTGTACCTCGTGAACAAATCCTCAAGGTCAGTGCCTCTGCGCAACACATCGTTAGGGCCAGCATGGAAGGTGATGATCGTCGGGTTAAGCACTAACGCTGCGTCGATCTGTTCATCCACCACTTGATCTAAGAGTTTTCCTCTGATCGCCAAGTTGGCATATTGGACTTGCGTTTCTTCCTGCATTGCTAATTGCTGAGCCAGGCGATCTGCCCAACCGAGGTAGTTGTCATCTTCACGCAACTCATCGCACATACCTTCGGTAAAGGAATCACCCACGCACACCAAACGCATGTTTTTCACGGGACCATTATTCACTCGGACCCGTCGTGCTAATTGCGTCGGGACCAAAGCCCTATCGCAGACAGATGTTGCAGAGTCTTTAGACCTGCCAAGTGATGGATTCTTGCCATTGCAACCAAGCTCTTACATCACGTTGACCTATGCGTGATGACTTCTTGATGCTGGCCCGTAAATCTGGAGATATCAAGAAAGGAGCACGATCATGAATACTGGATTCATCATCAATCGCAAAGGCTCTCATCGCATTATTACAACAGCACTAGTAACCGCTCTGGCGGCACCAATGTCGCTAGCAATCGCTGGAGGTGCCAGCGCTGCAACAGTGTCGGATAGCACCGCAACCATCCTGACGCACATGGTGGCTGAAGAAAAATTAGCCCACGATGTGTACACCGTTCTTGGCGAGACATTCGACGTGAATACCTTCGAGAATATTGCTGCAAGTGAAGCCCGTCACCAAGCAAGTATTCAGAAGTTACTTGCTGCGTACGGTGTTACTGATCCCACGGTTGGTGATGCAGTGGGCAAATTTGATGATCCTGAATTGCAGGCGCTTTACAACCAATTGATTGCATCGGGTTCCACATCAATCCAAGCTGCAGCGCAAGCTGGTATTTCCATTGAGAAACTGGATATCAGTGATTTACAGAAGGCCATCGCAACAAATCCGGCAGCGGACATCACGCGGGTGCTCAATAACTTGCTACGCGGTTCGCAAAACCATCTCAAGGCATTCACTGCACTCCAGGCTGACCCAACTGCGACCACCAGCGGTCAGGAAGCTGGTCATAGCAAGGGTCAAAGTCAAGGCAAAGGCAAAGGCAATGGCATGGGTGCGGGTAAAGGCGCCAGTAAAGGTGCCGGCGTTGGTAATGGAAGTGGACAGGGCCGCCGTTAGCGGCCCTCGTTCCACACTGGGTCACTAAACTTCACCTAATGTTTGTGTACATCTGGGCGCAGATAACCATGTCAATGTCTCAATGAGATGCAGGGGTTTGGCCTCACACATGTGAACACGTCTGATTATGTGTTGATTTAGTGACAGGATGCGACTATGTCGCAATCTGAAGAGTCAACCACTGGCCTCAATCGTCGTCGTCTCCTGCAGGCCATGGGTGTTACCGGCGCAGCCGCTGCGTTGGTAGGTGCGGGAGGGCAAACGGCATCGGCTGCAAATCTTGGGCCGTTTACTCCTCGGGGTCGGCTCACTCGCCGCCCGAACTTTTTAGTGGTCATGGTTGATGAGCAGCGGATGGCTCCGACCTACGAAACTCAAGAACTCGCGCTATGGCGTCGGCGCAATTTGTCAGCCCAGAATTTTTTGCGCGAGCATGCGATGGAATTCAATAACCACCACGTGATGGCTGCAGCGTGCGCACCAAGTCGTGCATCAATCTTCACGGGTCAGTACCCCTCACTCCACGGTGTTTCACAGACATCGGGAGCAGCCAAGAGTGCAATTGAGACTGATCTGTATTGGTTGGACCCCACAACTGTTCCAACAATGGGCGACTGGTTCCGCGCTGGCGGGTATGACACGTATTACAAGGGCAAGTGGCATATTTCCGATGCGGATCTCTATGAACCAGGCAGTTACAACACACTCAATACATTCGATAACAACAGCGTTCCGGTGCCGGCGGCCGAGAAAATTTATTTGGAAGCTAATCAACTAGACGAATTTGGTTTCGATGGTTGGGTCGGGCCTGAACCACACGGCAAGAATCCGCTGAATTCAGGATCATCGGCACCAGGTGGCCGTGGCCGCGACGAGCAATTTGCAACGCAGGGTGTGAATGAGCTGCGGCGTCTGCGTCACGCAAAGAACCCATGGTTGTTGGTCACTTCATTCGTCAACCCACATGACATCACACTGTGGGGCGACCTGACTTTGGCGCAGCAAAACTTTTATCTGGCACAGCAACTGGTCGGTTCGAATGTTCCGATGAATTTGTTCACGGATGGATTCACTGCATCAGCTGCTGAAACCTTGTCCAATAAGCCATCGACTCAAGCCAGCTACCGAGATACGTACCAGTTGGCGTTGCAGCCCACACAGGCTGGTTCGGGGCATCAGCGTTTTTACTACCAGCTGCAAAAGGAAGTCGATGACCAGATCGGTCGCGTCATTCGCGCTTTGACCCAGGATCGCAATGCGTATCGCGACACTGTGGTGGTCTATCTATCTGACCACGGTGAACTTCTGGGTGCACACGGCGGCATGTTCCAAAAGTGGCACAACGCCTATGACGAAGTGTTAAAGGTGCCATTGATGTTCCACAATCCGAAGTTGTTCCCCAAGGCGGTTGCGTCCTCCGATCTGACCTCGCATGCAGATCTATTGCCAACAATGTTGGGGCTTGCGGGCATTGATCAAAAGAAGGCGCTACGTACGTTGGAGCAAACGCATACCCAAGCCACGGCGTTACCTGGTCGCGATCTCTCGGGATTCCTGCTCGGCGAAGACAAGATGATCACGCCAGCCCCTGTGTTCTTCATGACCGATGATGCACCGTTCACGGGAGCAAAGCAGGTGTCATGGAAGGGTGCGATGTATCCATCCGTCGCCGCGCCAAGCAGCTTGGAAACTGTCGTTGCCATGATGCCTACAGGTGTCGGCGGAACAATGGAGCAATGGAAGTACACCCGCTACTGGGATAACCCGCAGTTTTGGACTACACCAAATCAGCAGAACGTAGAAACCATCATTGCTGGAAACCTTTCAGCACCCGGAACTAAGAGTGCCACCACGACGGTCACATCATTGAATCCAACTGCCGGACAGATCGCACCGCCTGCCGATCAGTTTGAGTGTTACAACATCACTGCTGATCCAACCGAGTTGCGCAACCTCGCCGATGACCGCGCTTCGGCGGGCACGGTTGCAGCGCTCAAAGTACTTCTGGATCAACAAAGAGCAGCTAAGCGCTTAGTTCCGGCACCAGATCCCGCCCTTGCGCGGCCAACTTCGCCTGATTTACTCAATATCGGGGCATAAGTTATTGGCGACAGGTTCCTGCTGTCTTGTGTACTGGTGACGTTGTTGAGTTACGCAGCAATACGCAGGTGGATGGCTAGATCATTAATGGTGTAGCCGTAATGCTCGGCAGTGATTGTCGCCAATGTGGTGTCGCGGAAGTTGATGATGTCTTCAATGTTGAGTTTGAGGATAGATGAGCGGCAATCGCTGTTTTCGCTCATTACTTTTTCCCAACAGCGAAGATGGGCAACCACAGCTTCTTGCGGTGAGCGCACAGTGCGCGAATCTGCGAGCAACTGCAGGGTGTAATTCTGCTGTATCCAGGCGAAGTTTGCTTCTTGATTGTTCATGGATTCATCCCCCGTGTGATTGGCCAGATGTGTCTTCATGATTGAACTGTGACATGTGCGGATGTCGGCGAGGTTCCTGCAATGTGAACGAGAGATTAAGGTCTAAAGTTGCCGCCATTGTGCAGCCCGCTGGGCTCGTCCTGACGGGGGATACATGAAGCGACTTGTCACAGCTTGTATGGCGATTGTGGCCATGATTGCCAGTGCCGGCGTAGTTCTCGTTGACTCAGCAAGCGCTGCAACTCCTGTGCCATCTTTGGGTCAATCAACAATCATTCGGTTAGTCGTGCGTAACTGCGAAGGCTGCACGATTGGGATTCAGCGCGGCCTGCTTAATGAACCCGCGACCATGGTTGAGCCAGCTCAACCCGAATACTGGAATGGACCATTGGCAAAGGTGCGCAATGGTGTCGCAATCCTTTCTATTCCTACCGCGTTTACTCCAGGTTCATCATTCGCGGTATCGGCACCTTGGGAGTCAAATACCCAAGCAGTGACCAACATTGTTCTTGGGGGAGTTGGAACACCTGGTCGAACTTTGACTTCCCATCAGGCGCAATCGCGCAAGCAGGCCAGTGCCTGTTGGGCAGGTACAACAGCTTCATCAACCACGATTAACGTTTCTGTGGCCCGTGGCACCATGCCGGGTCGAGGTAAGAAGCAGGCAGTCTTGGCCATTGCTTGGGCGTCGCCATCTGTTGCTGTCATTGGGCGCTTGTCCCCAACAGTGCAAGGCATGCTTAGCAATCAAGACATGTATTTTTGCTAGCTACTGAAAAGCTTCAGATGTTGTTGAGACTGCGCGCGCATTTCCTTCAACAGTGCCGCGAGTGCTGCCTTTTTAGATTTGGAACCTTCACGAATAATTTCTTTGTGCATGGTTTGTCAGGAGTTATGTGTGTGAGTCAGTAACGAAGTCAATCAGCTCTTCAACCCGGCCAAGTAGGCTTGTTTCAAGGTCAGTGAAGGTGTTGACCTTGCTCAGGATCGTTCTCCACGTTGCTGACGTGTCTGCATCCCATTGGAAGTGTGCACACACCCCTTCCTTCCATCCGATGGATTTGGGAATCGTTGGCCATTGATCAATATTGAGTGTCTGTGGGCGTACTGCTTGCCACACGTCGACATACGGATGCCCGAGAATGAGCACGTGCTGCGGGAAGGCGCGATTGACCTCGTCTGCAATTCGCTGCTCTTTACTGTGAGGAACTAAGTGATCGAGCAGGATCCCGATTTTGTGTTGTGCATCAGGTTGAAAATTTTGCACTGCCGCGAGTAATGCATCAGCGCCACCAAGTTCTTCAACGATAACACCCTCAACGCGAAGGTCAGCGCCCCAGATTTTTTCCACGAGTTCGGCGTCTTGTTTGCCTTCAACCCAAATGCGCGAGCCGCGAGCAACTCTGGCGCGTTCATCAGTGACTGCAAGTGAGCCCGAAGCTGTGCGCTTTCGAGTTGTAGACGAAGGTGAGGTTGATCTGGTTAAGGCAATGAGTTCACCTTCAAGGAACAGGGGATCGGTGAAGAGAAACATCTTGGTTCGACCTTTGCGATCTTCCAAGGCAACCGCCCAACCTTGCGGACCTTTATTAATCCCGGTGATGGCACCGACCCAACCCGTATGCGGGCATTCAAGAACCATGCCAAGCTCGGCTGCGACTTGTGGTGGTGTTGGCCGAGCAGGGGAACGCCCAGCTAAGGGGCCACCCAGCACATCTGACCCATATCGATCGCTCACTGTGTGAGCCTAGGCAGGAGTTGATCAAAATTGTGGTTGTGTTGCGTGATTTGAGCGTTGCGCCAATTGGAAGTTCCGGCAATTTGGCAAGAATTCCACGATGCATGTCCTCATTCTTTGAGCAAAGTGAGGAAACAGCACCTCGTTGATGATGAAGTTCCGTACCATCAAGTTCAGAAGTGCCCGCATGTAATAAAGGAGCGAAGCTGTGAGTGAGACCATCTCAGAGAAGCATCTGCTGGAACAGACAGCGGATCATCTAGGTGTCACTTGGGCTGAACCTGCCTTAGAACGGCGTTTTTGGAAACTGGCCGATGGCACTGCTATCTCCTCCCTGCATTGGGGAGTCGAGTCACCAACAGCAGTATTCCTTCATGGTGGCGGTCAAAATGCTCACACATGGGATGCCGTTGCACTCTTGCTCGACCAATCCATCATTGCCATCGACCTTCCTGGGCATGGACATTCAGATTGGCGTGAAGACAAGGCCTATTGGCCGTTCACGAACGCAACTGCGATTGCTGATGTATTGGACCAAATGCAGCTCCCTGCTCCAGTTGCATTAATTGGCATGTCTTTGGGCGGGCTAACTGCAATTCGATTAGCTGCGTTGCGCCCAGATTTATTCACATCTGTCACGGTCATTGACGTCACGCCTAGCCAGCTTGAACAGATGAAGAAGATGACGAAGGAAGAACGCGGCACTACAGCGCTCACCCAAGGTCCCACGCGTTATGCGTCGTTGGCAGAAATGATCGACGCGACCGCAGCCCTTGCACCAAATCGCCCAGCGATTCTCATTGAGCGTGGTGTGGTGCACAATGCCCGCAAATATGAGGATGGTCAGTGGGGTTGGCGTTACGACAAGTTGTCGTCGGATGAAAAAGACGATGCAAACCCAGCCGCTTCCTTCGATGCACTGTGGGAAGACGTTTCTGCGATCCAGTTGCCGATGATGTTGATCCGTGGCGGTGCTTCTGCTTTTGTCACTGATGAACATGTTGCAGAATTCACCTCGCGTGCTGCATCACTGCGGTTCGAGATCGTTCCCGATGCCGGTCATTCAATCCAAAGCGATAACCCTGCTGGGCTCGTGAAAGTGCTGAATTCGTTCTTGAACGTTGCATAGATCCTTGATGCAGCCCGTTTAATCGTGGTACTGGATGAGCGCAAGTTTTGTCCGGACACCAGCGGACAAAACTATCCGTTGTGCAGATTTCAATGAGTTTTGAGCAATGCCATCGCCCTACATTGGCCTCGTAATTGTTTCCGGATGCCAATGGTGTGCCGTCACGTTGCATCTCAAGAGGTGGGGTGACGTATGGATGTCCAGATACCGCCAGTGGAACCAAAGCATTCGCTGCCGGCCCACAATCTTGATCATGTTGATTTGGCGAATGTCTTAGAGCAAATGCAGGTGAGCGAAGAGCGGCATCGACTCATTTCAGAACATGCGAATGATGTGATTTGGACGATGTCGTTAGATGGCAACATCACGTATGTGTCACCCTCGGTCGAGCGCTTGCGGGGAATTTCTGTTGACGAGGCGTTGACGCAAACTATTGACCAAATTCACCCACTCTCCTCGGCCGTCCATTCAATTGACTATTTCACTGCGCTGGGAGCAGCGATACACGATGGTGGGGAACTGCCTGAGTTCAAAGGGGAGCTTGAGTATTACCGTAAAGATGGAACTACGGTCTGGACGCAAGTACATGTACTCCCGCACCTTGATGAACACGGCAACGTTGTGGAAATTCTTGGCGTCTCACGAGACATTTCCGAAAGCAAAGCAGCTCTCATTGCGCTGCAGGAGGCCAAAGATGAACTGCTGCGTGTAAACGCAGAACTGGTGTCTGCCACACAGGAACTTGAGCGTTTATCCACAATGGATCCGCTTACTGAAGCATGGAACCGACGATATTTCGAAAAGGTACTCGAGGGTGAAGTAGCACGATCAATGCGTTACGGGCAGTCACTGTCACTACTCATGATTGACGTCGATGGGTTTAAGAACGTCAATGATCACTTTGGCCATCATGTTGGGGATCTCGTTCTTATTGAATTAGTGAGTCGCCTTAAACAGCGAATTCGAGCGGAGGATGTGTTGTGCCGGTGGGGCGGAGAAGAATTCATGATTCTTACACCGCACAGTCGACTCCATGGGGCACAAGCATTAGCCGAACAGTTGCGTCATGTCATCGGTAGTGAATCGTTCAAGGATGCAGGCACTGTCACGATCAGTGTTGGAGTTGCAGAATTTGATCCGGAACGAAGTCTGGATAATTGGTTGGTGCGGGTGGATGAAGCAATGTACTGCGCGAAATTAGCAGGGCGAAATTTAGTGCGCGCGGGCTAGATGATGTGCATCCTGGTTTCGGCAATATTTTCCTGCTAAGCCTGCATGAATTGCAGACGTGCACCATCGGTTTGCTTGAGATCGAGCGCGAGTAAGGGCACTGGTGCGCTGGGCACTAACGCAACTACCAGATTGTGGCGTTCTAGTTCGCGCTGTGCATGTTCTAAGTCCCGTACGGGCAAGGTCACGGAAAACATTGAAGCGCCATGAGTCGTGATTTGTGTGTGTAGTTCCTTGTCGCTCTCTGACTGGTTCGGCGTGACGTATTCAATGACGTGGTCACCAAAATTAATTGCATGAGCATTGGCTCGGGTTCCTTGATGCGTGCTATCGGGAGTGCGTCCAGTGAAATCGGCAACCCAAGCTATTGACTCTTGAGCATCGGAACTCACCATGGTGATAATGGGGCCACCGGTCAATGCCAGTGGATTGCTGTTAACGCCTTTTACTGAATCGAAGTCAACTGCATCGCGTGGATCGTTGTTAAAGAAATGCGTGGTGAGTTCCAAGCACAAGCCATGGCAATCGCGCGGGTGCACGAAAATGTAATTGCCAGGCGAGCGATCAGTGATGCGAATGCCTCGTTCAGTAACGATGTCAATTGCTTCGTCAAGATTGGGTACGGTCCACTCCAATGAATGCCAGCGCTCACCAAAGCGCGCAATGCTTGCACCGATGGCCATATCGGGATTCGTTGGAGCGAACAGTTCAAAACAGGCCGCACCGGCGACATACACGGCATTCTTGCCACCAAAATCTGGTTCCTCGAATTCCAAAAAGACATCTGCATCAAAGACGGTGCGATAGAAGTTGAGGACATGGTCATAGTTTCTGGCGAATTGATTGACGTGACCATGGCGAAGCACCTGGATAGAGCGCATACGACATCTTGGCAGTTGCGGTGCGAGGTGTGCGGTGTTTTTACAAGTTTTCGCGGGCTATCTGACAGCATTGCCCTGTGTCATCGAGAGTGGGAAGTTTAGTAGCGAGTACAACGACGATCGATCGATCAGTGGTGCATTGGAAACGTCCGTTGCGCGCGGCAATTGTTGCTGGGGTGTTGTGTTCCATCACGATCGCTATCGGGCAACCCCAAATGGCGATCCCCCTTGTTGTTGGGGCATTCTTCACGGGTCTGGCTGATGTTGCAGAACCCATCGGCATTCATTGGCGTTCAATGTCGTGGACCGCACTTTGGCTAACGATCGGTACTTTACTTGGCGGGTTTAGTTCCCGGCTGGGCTATGAAGAACTCATTGTGGTGATGGTCGTTGGGTTCCTGTGCGGTTTAGCGGGAGTGGTAGGCCAGCGCGGAGCATTGAACGGCATGCTCGCGCTGGTGATGTATGCCATTTTTGCGGGCTCACCCATCACGATTCTCACCAATTGGGAGAACACCGGGTTGGTAGCGCTAGGCGGAACGGTGCAAGTGCTGGTTTTTGTGATCCCAGTGATGCTGTTTTCTCGATCCTCGCTTCGATCTGCCGCCCATGCCTCAGCACCGTTTCTGGATCGGTTGCGTCAGGGCTTTGATATAAAAAACGCGTTCTTTCAACATGCCCTGCGCCTTGCACTGGCCATGATTGTTGCTACGGCTGTGTCAGATTACTTGGCCTGGCCACACCTGTATTGGATTCCGATGACTGTGGCATGGGTGAGCAAACCAGATCGCGACGGAACCGATTACCGAGTTGTGCACCGATTCATTGGAACCCTTGCGGGGCTACTCGTGTGCCTAGCGATTATCGAAGGTTTGCAGCTGCACTCGTATGGCCTTGCGCTGTTCATGGCCCTAGGGGTGTTCACCTGTTTGGTGTTCGTGCGATCCAACTATTCAATTTCAGTGGTTGGTGTCACCATGCTGGTGGTTGGGGTGTTCAGTCTCAATGGGGATCCACTGCGCGAAACCATTCATTACCGAACCACGGCAACAGCCCTGGGATGCCTCATTGCCGCGGCGTTTATGTTTATGTGGCTTCGTCGCCGGAGCGATGCTGAGGCCTAGCGATAGACAAGATAGAGGGAGATCGGTCACAGGCGACCCAAAAGGTGCCTATGGTTTGGCTCGGGGCGGTAACCTGCGTGTACTTAATCTTTCAATGTGGAGGTTCGCGTGAGCGACGAATTGTTAACCGAAGTCCGTGGCGGGGTCTTGATCGTGACCCTGAATCGTCCGGCCCAGAAGAACGCCCTCAATGGTGCGGTCATGTACGGCATTTCTGAGGCGATGCATCGCCTTGAGACCGATGATTCCCTCGTAGTTGCAGTCGTCACTGGCGCTGGTGGCACATTCTGCTCAGGCATGGACCTCAAGGAATTTGTTTCCGGTGGATCAACCGCTCCCAAGAGTGAGCACCCATACCTTTCACAGCAGCCACCTGCCAAGCCTGTCATTGCGGCAGTCGAGGGTTACGCGCTCGCTGGTGGCTGTGAGACAGCTCTTGCTTGCGACATCATCGTGGCTGGTCGCGACTCCAAGTTCGGCATTCCCGAGGTCAAGCGTGGTTTGGTTGCAGCTGGTGGCGGTCTGTACCGCATGCCAAAGGTGATGAGCTACCAAAATGCGGCATTGCTCGCATTGACCGGCGACATCATTTCCGCAGAGCAGGCCAAGGAGATGGGCATGGTTACTGTGCTCACCGAAACAGGCAACGCCCTTGATGCAGCTTTGGAAATCGCTGAGAAGATTGCCGCGAACGGCCCGCTGGCTGTGCGTGCAACCAAAGAAGTTCTGGCAGCTTCAGCACGCTACACCGATGCTGAGTTCATGGCCTGGCAGCAGAGCGTGGTTGGCCCCGTCTTTGCATCAGAAGATGCTCGCGAGGGTGCGACCGCTTTTGCTGAGAAGCGCGCTCCACAGTGGAAGTCACGCTAACCGAACATTGATCACGCGCTGGGCCCGGCTTTTGCCGGGCCTTGTGTGTTTCTGGGGTTATTGGGCTGCAGTTTTTGGTTGTTGTCCACAGATGTAGGCCACGTGGGTCCGTGTCCACAGTTGAATGCATGCATTGTGCATGCAATCATGATGTATGGCCAAATTGCTGCAAGTGCGCAACCTCCCTGATGAAGTGCACGAGACCTTGACTCGTCGAGCAAAGGACGCAGGAATGAGCCTGTCTGAATATGTGGGACGTGAACTCACAGCGCTCACCAAGAGGGGCACCATGCGTGACTACTTTGCGCGTCTGGATGCTCTTGGCATACATATCGAAGGTGAGCCTCTCGATGTCGTGGCAGTCATTCGAGAGGAGCGTGAAAATCGTGAGCAACAACTTTATTCTCGACTCGTCGATCGCCGCTGATCTCGTTCTCTTTGCATCAACGCGTCAAAGATTTCTCGAAGAGGTTATTGCTGGGGGCGAGTGTGATGTGCACGCACCGGTACATATCGATGTTGAAGTTGTTGCTGTAATCCGAAAATATTTATTGCTGAATCGCATTTCGGAAACCGAAGCGATGGCAATGGTGAGCGCGCACCTCACAACACCTATGACTCGATACGAGCCAGGTTTTCTGCTTAGTCGGGTTCTTGCGTTGCGCGATAATTTTTCAGCCTATGACGCGTGCTACGTAGCCCTCACTGAAGCAATTGACGGCACGCTCGTGACTCGAGATGCGCCGTTGGCTCGCGCAGCGTCGCGTCACTGTGATGTCGTATTGATGTAGTCGTGCAAGTTGCTGCAGTCGTGCGACTTGCTATTGCGGCAATCGATTCGCAATGTTGGTTAGGGTCGCAACGAAATGTTCGCGCTCTAGCGGAGTCAGGGTTGCGTAAGCCTTCGCCGTTAACTCGTTGGTGAGCGCATTGGCTTCCTCCATGATGGCGCGTTCTTCATCATTTGGAATGGGTAATGCGTCTTCTGGATAGCCATGCACTTTGATGTTCTCAGGGCTTGAGATGGCATCGGCGACATGGATGTCTAACCCGCTACCCAAAATTGCCACGATATGAGCACTACCGCGGAATTCACGCAGCACCATGATGTGTTGGTAGGCGGCTGCTTGAGGATCAGCTGGCATAGGTTCGCCTGCCAGACCTGCGTAAAGTGCCAAACCTGCAGGATCAATGGTGCTGCGAACCTTTGTTGCGATGGCATTGAATTCCACGAGGCCTTCGACTGCGCCGATGAGGTTGCGGCCGAACTCATGAGCGCAGATGAAGTGCTCTCTGGCGATTTGACGAGGAGGCATCACTGCTTTGGCGCCATCCCAAAACTTCTTCACCATTGATGGCGCGAAGTAGGCGAAGGCGCTGGTGATCACAGGCTCTTCAACATCACCGAGAACCCCACCGCGCCCGCCGAAGTAGAACTGCAAACCATTGAGGCCAATGCTCTTGCCGTAGGCCAGGGTTTCTGGCGTGAAGTAGTAGGCACCGCCGACCTTGTTAATGAGCGGGTACGTCTCTTCGACGAATGCAATGAGTTCAGGATTAGCCATGAGGGCAGATTAGATGAATCTCGCTGTTCGCCGTGGCTTTACGGGAACTTTTCGCAGGCTGTGGCAATCTGTTCGCCGTGAGCCGTTGGCTCATTTCAATGTATCTGGAGAAGTTATGAATTTTCGCAAGGCTTTTGGTGTAGTCGCTGTTGCTGGCATGGTCGCGGGCAGTGGCCTGGGCATGGTTGCCACCGCAAATGCTGCAGACACCACGAACTACATCATTAACTGCGCAGGCAAGAAGGTCACGAAGCCTGCATCGATCGTGATTACGTGCGCTGATGCCAACGTATCGATCAACAAAATCAAGTGGAGTTCTTGGGATCTCAACACTGCCAAGGGCACAGGCGTTCTTTCTTGGAATACCTGCCTACCTAAGACTTGTGTTGCTGGCGTGACGGTGAAATACCCAGTCACGATCACGATGGGCGGCGTTGCTTCAGCTCCGAACCTGAACGTGTTCTCCAAGGTTGACGTTGCGTTCCCTAAGGGTGGCCCAGCTGCTACCGAAACAGGTAGCTACACGCTCGACAATACGTTGGCGTAGCCCGCGCGAAACTCCACAAGAAAGCGGCCGCAGTACTTTGCGAGGTGAATTTACGTATGCAGTTGTCGGGCTGCGTAACGTGGATGAAGTAACCAAGATCCAAATGCTGTTAGAAGAATCGGAGAGCCAAATACGACGATTTAACCGGTGTGTTTCAGCGCGATGAAGCGATGGTTCGTCTGGCTCTTGCCACCCACCATGTCCGTCGAACTGGAGAAGAAACAGGAGTGTTGTTTTGCGATATTGACGCATTCAAATCTACCAATGAGAAATTTGGACACAGTGGTGGTGACGACGTACTAGTCGAGGTTGCCAGGCGAATAACGCAAGAGGTACGTACCGCTGACACCGTGGCACGAATGGGTGGCGACGAGTTTTTAGTTGTCCTTGATGGCGTTCATCACCTCTACGAAGCAGGGCAGATTGCTGAGAAAATTCGCAGCGCAGTAAGTGTGCCGATGGTAACTCATGGGGTGGAAATTCCGATTTCCATCAGTATCGGGGTGACACTAAGTGGCAAAGATGAAGCTATTGACTCCATGATCGAGCGAGCAGATAAGGCGATGTTTCAGGCCAAGAATGCGGGCCGCGCTCAAGTAGTGGTCATCCCTGTGGGGTGATGCCGGAGAATGTCAGTTCTGCATGGTTCGATGCTCTTATGTCCACCGACCTCGCTGAGCACTGGATTCACGAAGGGTTCATTGCCTTTGACACCGAAACCACTGGTGTCGAAGTTGATTCTGCCCGGATCGTTACGGCAGCGGCTGTGGTGTTTGAGGGATCAACCCCGCTTTATACGCGTTCTTGGCTTATCAAAGTTGATGTTGATATTCCGGAAGTGACAACTGCCGTTCATGGCATCACCAATGAAATGAGTCAGCGCGATGGTCAGGGGCAAACCGAAGCGCTAGTCGAAATTCGTGATTTTCTCGCCGATTCAGGGATGCCGATCGTGTGTTTTAACTCCGGATTCGACATTCCGCTTTTTAATGCAAATTTGGCTCGCCTGGAATTGGATCTGTTGCCCACAGATCAGGTGTTGTGTTCGTATGTGATCGATAAGCAATGCAATAAATATGTCAAAGGCAAGGCGCAACGCCGACTCAAGCCCACAGCTGATCGCTATGGCATCGAGCTATCCGAACAGGATTGGCATGGCGCTGAAGCCGATGCTCGAGTTGCGGGGCAAATCTTCCTAGCCGAGTTGGCTGCGTACCCCGAGCTCAGTGAGTTTTCTATCACTGAACTCTCAGCAACAGTGGATCTGTGGCGCGAACAGCAGGATCGAGAATTTCAGGAGTGGTTGGCTCGACAACCAACGCGCTCTTAGCGGAACTCGCCCTACCCGCCGCTCGGGAGCCATAGAATCGAGATCTCATTCAGCTTCTTTGGTTGTGAAAGGTCTGTCATGGCTCGCCCGCACTTGGTGCTCAGCGATCGGTATTTCAATGCCGTTGCCTACACCTCGCATGCGCACTCATGGCAAAGTCGCAAAGGCGGCAACATCGCATACATGTCGCACTTGCTCGGAGTCTCCTCGCTGATTATTGAAGCTGGCGGTGATGAAGATCAAGCAATCGCGGGTCTTCTGCATGATGCGGTCGAAGATGCAGGTGGCAGTGCCCGTCTTGCGGATATCAAGCGCCTCTTTGGGCCACGGGTTGCTGCGATTGTGTTGGGTTGTTCAGACAACGTTGATGATGACGATCAATGGATGGGCTACTGGGAGCGCAAGCAGAATTACCTCGATCGATTGGAAACAGAGCCGGCTGAACTTGTCATGGTGTCCATTGCTGACAAGGTACATAACTCACGTGCCCTCGTGACCGATCTTCAGATTTATGGGCTTGGTGAACTCAATAAGTTTCACGGCACTCCTGCTGAAATCATTCACTATTACAAGGAATGCCTGCGTATTGGGATCAAGGTTGGCGTGAGTCCAACACTCACGGCGCCATTGGCCGTGGCTATCCGCGATATTGAATATTTTATTTACGGGGAGTAACGCAGTCCCGATAGCCCGTGAAGATGGGACAGGTTCTACTTGCTAGACCGGACATTGACAGGGGAACCCACGCTTGTGCTCTTGCGTCAAAGCCGACACAGGCGATGCTTACTGCTTCGTTATTTGTTGATCCACGAAACAGGGGAGCGTTGTGGAGACTCGAATTGCTCAAAAACGCGACCAGATCATTACCGATCAGGTGGCGCGCGAAACGCCTTGGGTGATGCTCATTCTTGCCGGCCTCATTGTCTTTTTTGATATTGGTTTCGCGCTAGTTGGATTAATCGCACCCTTTGGATATTACGTCTCTGATTTCATTCAAGGTGCCTTCTTTGTGCTGTGCGCCATTGCTTTGAAGTCGGGTGTTGTTTCAGCGAAATATGCACCCTGGGTGTTCGCTGCGGCAATCGTGGTCAACTCGATTGCACTTTCATATCAGTATTCCGTGGATAACACGGGCACGGCTGTCGGTGTGATGGTGATGACGATGGTGTTGTTTGGAGGATTGCTGGCGGTTTGGAAGCCTTTCCTGATTTCAGCCGCCATCATGGTTGCAGTCGTGACATACACCTTGATTACTTATAACCCTGACTATTCATCTGGCTGGATCGTTACGGTACTTACAGGCGTAGGGGCTTCCGCCGCCTTGCTGTTTGCCCGCCGTCGTTCAGCACTCGATCTAGCAATTGCTTCGATCACGATTGAAGACATGGCTACACGAGACCAAGCAACAGGCCTGTTGAATCGTCATGGATTAGAAGAGTCAGCATTGCAGTTACGCGCAATAGCCGTGCGCACCGGACAGCCAATGTTTGTGGTGTTTGTTGACATCGTTGGACTGAAGCAAGTGAATGACAATCATGGTCACACCACTGGTGACCTCGTGATTGAGCGAGTGGCCCATGCGGTTGCGCAGGCTTCACGCGATTCCGATGTTGTTGCTCGATGGGGCGGAGATGAATTTCTTGTTGTCGGTATTGGCCCCGTCCCGCAGCCGCTTGAGTTTTCCGAACGAGTCAACACCATGATGAATCTTGATGGCATTGGTCATGCCTGGGGTGGCGAAATCTCCGTAGGTACATCGTTTAGTCCTGACGACGATGTCACAAGGCTCATTCAGGTTGCTGATGAGGCGATGTATGCATCTCGGCGTTAGTGATCCACACCTCACCATCGCTTAATGTGCGGTAATCAAGCTGCGCACGTCGTAGGGAATCGATAGCTTTCACGGCGTTATTGCCGTCGTCGCTCGGTGAGCCAACATGCGGGATGATTCGGATCTCAATGAGCGCAAGAGAGACCGCTTCGACGACTGGGTCATAGAACTCAGGAACTACCTGCGGGTCATCCATCAGATCGATGCCTTGGAGGTCTGGTCCAACTACTGCGGCTCCGGCTGAGTATCCGCCGTACGTGATGGTGTGTTGAGCTGTTCTGCTCGCACTGGCGAGCGCTTCTTTGAAGTGACTTTGGGTCATAGCTCGTGCCAAGGTGAAGGTGTTCCCGCCAACAACCCAGATGAGATGAGCTTGGATCAAAATATCTGTCAGGGCGGTGGTCTTGGCACGATTATGTTGACGGTTATCGGTACTTCGCTGAAAGTGATTGCGTAGATCAAGCTCTAGGGATTGATATCCCAAAGACGCGAGGTCGGCCATCTCATTTGGTAATGCATACTGCCGAGCATTGGGATACGGATCCAACGCATTCAGCACGACGAGTGCATGATTTTCACTGGGCGAATTGGGTCCAAGTAACTCAGGGTTGTCGCCCAACCCCTGAGAACTTAAGAACAGCCTGATGGCCATGAGTTCACTGTACGCCGCTTTCCCAGATGTTGCCTCGTCCTGTCGTAGGGTTACGCGCACGCACGCAACCATGTCTTGAAAGGTTCGGTTCAAATGGAATCCGCAGGTAAAGGTCGAAGTCGACGTTCAACTCTGGCTGTGCCTGGATCTAGTACCAAGATGCTGGATAAGGCTAAAGGACTTGACGCTGATTCACTCTTCATGGATCTTGAGGATGCGGTCGCACCCGCTGCAAAGGCCGATGCACGCAAAAACATCATCGCCGCACTCAATGAAGGCGGTTATGGATCAAAGATCCTTTCGGTTCGAGTCAATGATTGGGCAACGCCCTGGGCAATTGACGATGTCACCACAGTGATCGAAGGCGCTGGATCCACACTCGACTGCATCATGTTGCCGAAGGTGCAAACAGCAGAGCAGATCGTTGAACTCGATGCGCTGATAACCACACTTGAACAGTCAATGGGATTACCTATTGGCCGAATCGGGATCGAGGCTCAAATTGAAACTGCCCTTGGGTTGACGCATGTCAATGCAATTTCCGCCGCATCGTCTCGGTTGGAAACGGTGATTTTTGGCCCTGCGGATTTCATGGCTTCCATCAATATGCGCACCTTGGTCGTAGGTGAACAGCCACAGGGTTACGACGTGGGGGATGCGTATCACTTTATTTTGATGAGCATTTTAATCGCTGCAAGGGCTTACGACCGACTTGCAATTGACGGTCCTTATCTTGCTATTAAAGATCTTGATGGCTTTAGACGAGTAGCGGGTCGCTCAGCAGCTTTAGGTTTTGATGGAAAATGGGTGCTACATCCCGATCAGATTGCAGCTGCGAATGAGGTCTTTGCGCCAAGACAAGCGGATTACGATCATGCTGAATTGATTTTGGACGCGTATGACTATTACACGTCAGTTGATGGCGGCGCACGTGGCGCGGTGATGCTTGGTTCGGAAATGATTGATGAAGCATCACGCAAGATGGCGTTGGTGATTTCCGCAAAAGGTCGGGCCGCTGGGCTCGTACGTACATCAGTGTTTGAAAAGCCGACAGGTTAATTCTCGTTGGATCGTTGTCGTTGAGAGTTGCGCACCGCTTTAGTTCGCATTGGTTTGTTGCGGGTCTACTACGGTGAATGGATACGTAGCGGCCGCATCATCAAATGTCACTCGCCATTGGTAGCGACCCGGGGTGAGGTCGATTGGTGCAAAATGAAAAATGGCCCAGAGCGGGACTTCAACTCCTGGATATGAACCATTGGGCAAGGTGGCACCTGCGTGATATTCGAAATTCATCGCGAGTGGGACATCCACTGGTTGCCCGTCAGCATCGGACAACACAAAATTCCAGGTGAGGTCGCCCAAGCTCATGCGGGTTGGGCTCACATGGGTGCGCACCACGAGTGACATGGGCGCAACAGGGCAGAAGGTCCAATTCCAGCCAATACCTAAGCCGTAAAGGTTGCCATTTTGAATTTCTGCTCGATTTGCAACGGTAAGCATCGTGATGTCAGCCATGAAAGGACCCTAGATGACTCCATGAAAAGCGCGACTAGCGCGCCTATGTCATCGAGACGCTTGTAGAACGCTGCAGTCAAGCAATCAGTGACCCGTAACTTATGAAGGCCCGCTGCAAAAGCAGCGGGCCTTCATTTGCTTTAGTGCTGAATTGTTGTGTTACTTCACTTCAAAGGTATAGGTAGCCACAACAGTCTTGCCATTGGTTGCAGTGACCTTGGCGGTACCTGGAGCGACTGCATGTCCGCCAGCTGAAGCGGTGTAGGTGCCTTTACCTTCAGCATTAGTGACAACTACAACCTTTGGGTTGCTGGATTTGAACTTCACCTTGTCAACGAAACCATGGAAAATAAAAGCCTGATCCTTGACCAATTTAATGGTTGAACCCTTTGCTGCCTTCTTGACAGTAACTGGAGTCCAGGTGCCCGGATTCGTGCCCACCATTGCCCCAGTTGACGTGCTTGGAGTTGGAGTTGGGGTTGCGGTAGCGGCCATGGCGCTTGGGGCGATGAGGGCGCAGGCGCCAACAACAGCGATGGAGCCGGCAAGAAGGGCTGTGGTCTTACGCATGATTCATCCTTTGGTTGTGGAATCTTGAAACTCAGACGGTGCTCGTACACGAGGGGTTCCCATGTTTGGCAATTGAAAGGTTAGTGTGGGGAGATGATTGAAGTCCGCAACCTGAGTAAGCAATACGGGAGTGTCACGGCTGTTGATGACATTTCCTTCACCGTTCATCCAGGGTTAGTCACCGGGTTCCTTGGACCAAATGGCGCAGGGAAATCGACCACGATGCGGATGATTCTGGGGCTTGATCGACCAACACAAGGTTCGGTTCTGGTCAATGGAGCGGCGTATCGCAAGTCAGGTGCTCCGGTACATGAAATCGGTGCGTTGCTGGAGGCCAAGGGTTTTGATAAGGCCCGTTCAGCGCGCAACCATCTGTTAGCCCTAGGGGCATCTGCGGGCATTGGCGCAGCCCGTGTCGATGAAGTACTCGCTCTAGTGGGTCTCAGTGATGTTGCGCGCCAAAAAGCCGGCGGGTTTTCGCTAGGCATGGGTCAACGGCTAGGAATTGCAGTCGCGTTGTTGGGCGACCCTGGAATCGTGATGCTTGATGAGCCGGTTAATGGCCTTGATCCTGATGGCGTGCTTTGGATTCGAAATCTGCTGCGTGCCTTGGCTGACGAAGGTCGCACCGTGTTTCTGAGTTCACATTTGATGACCGAGATGGAACTCATTGCCGATCAATTGATCATCATCGGTCGCGGAAAGATTTTGGCCGATACCACCATGACTCAATTCATTGAATCGTGGTCATCCAATCGCGTGCGCGTGCTCTGCTCAGATGCTGCAGCGCTCCAGGGGGTGCTAGCGGATCGAGCAAATGGCTTTGAGCTGGATCATCATGGAGCATTAATCGTCACTGGACTTCAGGCGGCTGAGATCGGGCAAGCAGCATTTGGTGCGGGAATAGTTGTGCTTGAACTGACGCCATTGAGTGTGTCACTCGAAGCTGCCTTTATGGAGTTGACCAAAGATTCTGTTCAATTCCACACGGGCGAGGTTGCAGCATGAGTCGCTCAACACATGAAATTCCTGCACATGCCGGTCTTAGTTTTGGTCGAGTTCTGCGTTCGGAGTTCATCAAACTACGCACACTGCGTTCAACGTGGATTTTGTTGGGTTCAATGTTGATTCTTTTTATTGCTTTTGGCGCAATCGCTGCATTAGCGTCAACCGGCCAGATTAACGACGCACAAGGCGGCCCGCCACGAGGCTTCGGTCTTGATCCGGTCACCACAGTGTTGACTGGTGCAGGATTCGCGCTGCTCATCATGGCCGTGTTCGGAGTGCTTGCTGGTGCGCGCGAATACGGAAGCGGAATGATCCGCACCACCTTGGCCTTTGTTCCAAAGCGCCTTCCAGTGCTGTGGGCAAAAGTGTTGATGTTGGTGGCCTTTGTGCTGCCTGTTGCCATCTTGGCTGGGCTTGGTGCGTTTTACCTAGGGATGGCCGTGTTATCCGGTGCGGGAGAAGCCACGGTTTCGTTGTCGGACAGCACAGCACAACGAGTATTGATTGGCCTTGCTGGGTACATCACGGGTATGGCGGTTATTGGTTTAGCGCTTGGTATAGCCATGCGCTCTATGCCTGGAGCTATTGCCACAGTGATCGGCGGAGTGCTGATTCTTCCTGCACTGCTCACATCATTGTTGCCGGAAAGCTGGCGCTCTGTGTTGAAGTATTTGCCATCTAATGCTGCGGCTCCATTTACCGAAGTTACGGTTCGCGCTGATTTATTAGCGTTGGTGCCAGGTATCTGTGTGTTTGTTGGCTGGGTTGTGCTCAGTATTGCGGTGGCAGCTTGGCTATTCGCCCGTCGCGATGCCTAGATTCTTGTACGGTAAGCACTCTTCAATCGTGATGATGAAGGAGAACGTATGCGTTACCGCAAACTTGGAACCACTGGTATTGAAGTAAGTACTCAATGTCTTGGAACAATGATGTACGGAGCGATGGGTAACACCGATCACGACGACTGCATTTCTCAGATTCATCATGCAATGGATTCAGGCATCAATTTCATTGACACGGCCGACGCCTATTCACAAGGTGAAAGCGAAATAATTCTTGGTAAGGCGCTTGCTGGTCGCCGTGACGATGCCATCGTGGCGACCAAGGTGTTCAACCCAATTGGGCAAGGCTGAACCGTCGTGGCACGTCACGACGCTGGGTGATCCAGGCCTGTGAGGATTCACTTCGTCGACTGAACACTGACTACATAGATTTGTATCAAGTTCATCGTCTGGATTGGGATGTGGACATTGAAGAAATCATGGATGCAATGTCATGGCTTGTTCAACAGGGCAAGGTGCGTTACATAGGTTCGTCCACCTACCCGGCCGAGTGGATTGTGGAAGCACAGTGGGCCGCACGTCGCCGCAATACGCAACGGTTTATCTGCGAACAGCCGCAGTACTCAATCTTTGCCCGCGGGATTGAAACGGATGTGTTGCCGACCGCTGCGCGCCACAACATGGGTGTGATTCCTTGGAGTCCACTGGCAGGTGGTTGGCTCACTGGAAAGTATCGTCGCGAGATTGGTTTACCCAAGGATTCACGATTTGGCAGCGGTGGCAACTTTGCCCGCATGTCCAAGTTGGAAGAACAACCTGAAGTTCTTGATGCCAGGTATGACCTTGTTGAACGCCTCGATGAGGTCGCCCAGAATGCTGGAATCACTCTGACGCAATTGGCCTATGGCTTCGTGGATGCTCACCCTGCTATCACAGCCACGATTATCGGGCCGCGCACACGTGCACAGCTTGACGATGCCATTGCGGCATCAGATGTCACCCTCGATGCTGCCACCTTGGATGCCATCGACGCGATCTGCCCAGTGGGCTACATGGCTCCGGGGATGAGCCATAGCGCTCCAAATCCAGCCTTCAAGCGAGGAAATCGTCGACGTTCCTAAGTGCGGTGCATGGGCCTTGACACTCAGATGGCCTAGCATCATTGTGTGAAGCTGAAGAGAATCACTGAATCGGTCAAGCTTGGGTTGGGCATGCGCAAAGGCTCAACCGGTGGCGTGGGCGATGTTGAATCACGCCGTACGGCCTATCGTGAATTCGATGAGAAGTTAGCTGCTCTCGACGATGTTCATGCTGAACTCACCACCACTGACATTGTGGTCACGGGGCGCCATGGTCAGCGCATTCCAGCTCGGGTGTATCGCAAGAAGGGCTCGACAAATCGTGGCCTGATGGTGTTTGTCCATGGTGGCGGCATGATTATGGGATCCATAGATTCCAATCACCTCACGGTTTCCCGCTATGTCGAGCGCACCGGCATCACAGCGCTCTCAGTTGGCTACCGACTCGCACCAGAGCATCCCTACCCAGCACAACAAGACGACGTCATTGAAGCAATCGCTTGGGCGCATTCGCATGCAGGTGAACTCAATATTGATCGCGCGCGCATTGGATTAGTCGGCGAAAGTGCTGGCGGCGGTATCGCTGCTGGTGTGAGTTTGCGATTGCGAGATGCGGGGGAGCACCCAATCGCTTGTCAGCTATTGGTGTATCCGATGCTTGATGATCGCACTGACAGTGCCGGAACAATGGCATCGAAATTTCTCACGTGGACCGTTGCTGATAATCAGACTGGTTGGAATGCCCTTCTTGAAGGCAAGGCAGGTACAGATGATGTTCCTGAGTATGCCGCGCCAGCACGTGCAACGAATCTTGGAGGGCTTCCACCAACGTATGTTGAGGTTGGCACACTTGATTTATTCCGTGATGAAGATGAAAAGTTTGCAAACGATCTCCAAGCAGCGGGCGTGGACGTGGAATTCCACCTTCGGCACGGTGCGCCACATGGTTTTGAAGTCTTTAGCCCCGAGTTATTGCCGCGGGTATTTCGTCAGCGTGCAGAGTTCCTTGCCAAATATTTGGGCGACTAGCGCTGCCAACGCACCAGGTGCATCACTTGAGTTGCGCGAGTAGCCGCCACATAGAGATCTGCGCCTCGTTTGGTTTGCTGTGACATTCCTTCGGGGTCGATCACAAAGACAACATCGAACTCCAGTCCCTTGGTGTCACGTGCTGTCAAAATAGCTATTGGTGCGTCCAAAGCGGAATCACCAATGCCAAATTCGTCGCTTGCCGCAAGAAGAACTTGCGCGAGTTGATCAATTTGATCATCGGGAACAATGACAGCTGTGCGGCCAGCGAGATCAGCAACAGTGCTGGTAATGATGTGTGCGAGTTGATCTGGTTTCAGCATGTGCTCAACTACTGGCGCACCGTCACGCACAGGATGCAACTCAGGTGCATCGCCGCCTGCTGCGGTGAGCAGTGCGGTAGCGACATCTGCAATCTGCGAAGTGATGCGGTACGTGACTGTCAGTACGTGGAGATCGGGCTTGCCTTTGACGCCGCCAAGGGCTTCTTCCCAATTGCGTGCGCCAGCGGGATGACTGGTTTGTTGAACGTCACCCACGATAGTCATGGATTTGCGAGTAGCCCGGCGTGAAAGTACTCGCCAGGCCATGCGTGACAGCTCTTGGGCTTCGTCCACCACGATGTGGCCGTAGACCCAGGTGCGATCTGCTGACGCCAATTCAGCAACTGAGCGGCGTTCACTGGAACTATTCATGCGCCCCACGAGACCGGCTGCATCGATCCAGCCGCCCATATCGGTGTTCGCCAAAGCTGCAGAGGCATGTTGAAGTTCGTGGCGGAGCTCGGCGGATTCACGTGCGCTGGCGCGTGCGGATTCGGGATCCCACGGGCCAAGAAGTTCGGCGGCTTCATCAATTAATGGAATGTCATCGATCGTCCATGGAGCTAATGGGTCGCGCAAAATGCTGAGTTGTTCACGTGCATTCAAAATGCCATCGGCCGCATCGGCAAGCATCCATGGATCACTGAGCAAGCGACGAATGAAATCCTCAGGCTTGATAGGTAACCACATTGAGTTAAGTTCACGTCGAATGTTTTTGTCTTCCACAAGTTCACTGACGTAATCCTTGCGCAGATCCGCATCCCCTGAATCTTCACCTCGTTGCTTTGCACGGTATCCAGCCAAATAATCAAGTGCGCGCAGCAAAAATGGATCGCGGCCACCGTGGAAACTTTGATGACGACCAACAGAACGCTCGGCGTCCTGAAGTTGTCGCGCAGTGATTTTTACCTGTGATCGATCTTCTAGAGCGATGACTACATCACTTTTAGGGATTCTCCTGCGCTGCTTTACTGCTTGCGCAATGACCTGTGCCATTCGAGGATCGCCTTTGACTGCTGATACTTCGTCAGCATCATGGATTCGAGCATCAATGCCGGGATACAGCTGACCAGGTGTCAGAAGAACGACATCCGTCTCGCCAAGGCTAGGCAGTACTTGATCGATGTAATGCAAAAACGTGGGAGAAGGCCCAACAATCAAAACACCATCGCGTGCCAATTTGTCTCTGAAGGTATAGAGCAACCAAGCTGCTCGGTGCAGAGCGACAACTGTCTTGCCTGTTCCTGGACCGCCTTGCACGACAGTGAGTTGGTTCAAGGGGCTGCGAATAATGGAATCCTGATCCGCGGCAATGGTTGCGATGATGTCGCCCATGCGACCATCTCGTGGCGCATCCAGTGCTGCAGCCGCTGCTCGCGATTCAGTCAACGTGGGGTCGTTGAGAATTTCATCTTCTACATGTGTCACTGTGCGATCACGTAACACGATGCGGCGGCGTAGTTTGATGCCTTGCGGATTGGCAAAGGTTGCTTGATAGAACGGCGCGGCATTTGGCGCTCGCCAGTCAATCAAGGCTGGGTCACCGGCAGCGTCTCGAAGGCCGATGCGCCCGATGTGGTGGCTACCAAATTCACCGTCGATGCGACCAAAACATAACCGGGTATCTGAAGCGCGAGCCTGGCGAATTTGAGCGGTGAGGTTGTCCATCATGGCCTCACGTTCAAGGTCATCTTGGCCCGTGCCAGTACTGAGCTGGTGCGAGGTCGTATTAATACGTTCCTCGAGATGGTCGACGTATGCGGCTAGGAGGGCATAGCAATGATCGACGTACGCTTGCTCGTCTTGAAGCGATCGGTCCATTGCACCCCCTTGTAACAGCGCCCATTCTCGGTAATGTCCGATGAAGGGCCAACAGTCTGCCACGAGCCGTGTTCACCGCACTCAGCAGTTCGGAAAATTTCTCGATAGAGTGGCGAAGATGAACGATCGCAAGGCGTTATTTGCTCTCTACGAGGCAGGAATCGTGGCAGCGCTGGATCCTGAAGTAGCCGATCTGGAGTCAGCTTGGAGTGATCCGGCACTGTATTGCGTTCTTCGAGATGAAGCGTGTGCGGTCATAACCGCGTGCAACCCTGGATTCGTTCAGTACTCAAGGCAAGTCAATGAGCAGCGCAACGAGCAACTGCGTACGCGCCTGGTGTTATCCGGATTCGGCATCTGGCAATCATTGAACACTGCACCCGATGGAACCTTCACTGAGCC
Organism: Candidatus Nanopelagicales bacterium; assembly: GCA_028687755.1. NCBI lineage: Bacteria > Bacillati > Actinomycetota > Actinomycetes > Candidatus Nanopelagicales > Candidatus Nanopelagicales bacterium. The sequence goes on along the minus strand of JAQTZL010000001.1, from coordinate 215,791 downwards.
AGGATTCTTGGTGTGGGGGATCAGTCAAGAGCGGGCATGTGAACTCGCCGCTGCCTTCGCACAGTTTGCGATCTACTGGTATGACGAAACAGGTGCCCGATCAGTGATTGGCTGCGATTACGCAGTTGAGTGATCGAATGGTTCAGTGGGCTTATAGGGATGCTCAGGATCTCGGCCAGTGACGTACTTGGCCACACCATAGATCGCGCCTGCGATGGGAACCGCGATCAAGGCGCCAACAATGCCCAGCGCAATCGATCCGGCGGCGATGACGATGACAATTGCCAGTGGATGCAAATTGACTGCCTTACCCATCACGAGTGGTTGCATCACGTCACCATCGAAGCTTCCGACAACAACGGTAAGCCCGATCACGAGTAGCGCAGTGACTGGACCATTTTCAGCGAGGGCGACGATCGCAGCGAAGAAGGTTGCGATTGGTGCACCAATGACAGGAATGAAGGCGCCAAGGAACACCACTGCTGCCAGAGCTGGAGCCAGGGGGACTTGAAGAATCAGGAGACCGATGAACACTAAAACCGCATCTAAGAACGCGATCACCACGATGCCGCGGGTGTAACCGGAAATTGCATCCCAAGCAATATGGCCGGAAACATCCAGGTGGGTGCGCAAATTCTTTGGGATCCAGGCCATAAGCCAGTTCCAAATACTCTGCGGTGCCATAAGGAAGAAAATGACGCCGAAAATAAAGACTGACCCAGCAATGATCAGAGTTCCGATGGAACCAAGGGCACCGAACGCGTCACCGGCGAAGCCTTTGAGGATTGACGTTCCCCAATTTTGAAGATTGGTGATGAGGGATGAGAACTGATCGTTAGAGAGACCTAGCGGGCCGGTCTTCAACCAAGATTCAACTTCATTGAGGCCGGTTCCAATGGAGGCCACCAGTTTTGGTCCCTCATCGATACTGGACTTGATCACTGAGCCGAGGATGACCACGATCAAGGCGGTAATCGTGATGAGTGCAAGAATGAGCGAAACAACCTTGGGAAGCAATTTGTTATAAAGATTCATGACTGGCTGCGCCCAGGCGGTGACCAAGAGCGCAAAGAACAACGCGAAGATCACTGGGAAAATCGAATTGAAGATATACAGCACGAAGGCAAGGCCCGCGACTACTACCAATATGCGCCAGGTGAACCCAGCAAGGGTGCGCAACGTGTCTGGAACGTTTTCTTCGTTAGCCATGAGCTCAAACCCCTTCGAAGGTCATTAGTGGGAACGCTAGACCATCAACGGGCAAAAACGGCGGTGCTTTGTGGCAGAACTTGGTGGATTGGTGCAGCGCCAGAGTTAATCGATGCGGACGAGTCCGTTTGGCGTGTTGAAGACAACTCCAACCACGCCTGGCTCCTCAGCATCAACCCATTCAACGTAGACGCCATCCATGACATCCATGAATGAACCGTCGATCCAAGGGTTCACGGTGGCGGGGTCTCCTGAGATTTCAATGCGAGCAACAGTGATGTCTGTTGCGCCAGATGATGGGTGCTGAGCTGGATCGCTGAGCCACTGCACGAAGAACGGAAGTTGTGGATCTTCCATCGTGTTCAACAGTCCGATTTGCTTCCATTCCAACCGCACGCCATCTGGACGGATCCGGTGGCCTGGTGTGGCCTCACGGCCAAGGCGCTCTTCGATCGGGGCGATGTCGTCTGCAGAGACAACCCAACTCATCCAACCGCCGCCATCTTGGGCGAACTTGCTCACTGCGCGACCAAACGGTGCCTTGGCGGCAGCGGGGTGATCAAGAGCTGAAACAACTTCGATGTAGCACCCATTTGCCAACGGCAAAATGAAGTTACGGGTACCAAATTGCGGGTGTCTGCCACCGTCGCGGAACGAGGCTCCTAAGTCCGCGCCAATGCGCTGAACGACGTCAGGAAGTTCGCTGGAGGTACAGGCATATGAGATGTGGTCAAGCCGCATGACTGCATCCTGCCCAATGGGATTTTGGGGCCTGACATTGACCCCCATTTGCCGATTTCTGTGGGAGTCTTGCCTGCATGTCGACACCAGCGCCCAGTGCGCAAATAGATAAGAAGAAGTCCCTGATCCTGGGTCTGATCGGTCTCATTTTCATCGTGATCATCTTCGTCCGAGTGATTCCCCAAATTATGGGGGATGAGGGTTATGCGGGCGTTGCGGACTCACTGCGGAAAATGGGGTGGGGACCTTTGATAGTTGTCGGCATCTTCGTTGTTATTTACCTGATCACATATGGATTCCCATTTAAAGCCGCCACCCCAGGTTTGAAGTTCTGGCCTTCAGAGCAGATCAACCAGGCCGCGTTTGCCATCAGTAATGGAATTCCTGGCGGCGGAGCAGTTGGCTTAGCCTTTCAGTACGGCATGTTGTCGACGTACAACGTTCCTCCCGCCGCTGCAACATCCGCGATTACCGCAGTAGGCATCTGGAGTTCGTTCATTTCGCTGGGATTCCCAATTTTGGGTGTTGTGGCTCTCGTGATTGGCGGAGAAAACGGGTCGGATTACATCTGGTACGCGGTCGTGGGCCTCGTTGTCCTTATTGCTGTCCTAGTTGGGTTCACCTTGCTCATGCGTTCCGAGAAGGCCGCCCGATGGATTGGGGGTGCGGGAAACGCGATTCTCAAGCCTTTCAGAGGTCGAATCAAGAAGTTAAAGGATCTCGATTTAGTGAGCCCACTCGTTTCATTCAGGTCCAATATGTATGACGTATTGAAGCGTCGCTGGGCTGCTTTGACAGTTGCCCAGATTGCAGTTTCATTCACGCAATTTCTCATCCTCTACGTCGCGCTGCGAGGTCTTCAGGGTTGGGAAAATCCGGGTACTTCTTTCTTACTCGTTTTTGCGGCATTTGCAATCAGTCAAATTGGAATGATGATCCCGATAACGCCCGGAGGTCTAGGCACAGTTGACGCTGTCATGATTTCGCTGTTGACAGCCTTCGGCGTGGATAGCACGTTGGCAGGCACTGCTGATTTAGTTTGGCGTTTCACTTCTTACGTTCCGCAGATGGCAATTGGCATCATCGCGTTAGTAGCTTGGACGAAGAAAGCTGGCCAAAAATTTGCTACCACATCAGCACCAGCCGCATAAGCGGCGTGTCGCTGTGAGAGGGCGCCTAAGCGCCCCCTAATGTTTGCACTGCTCGGTCGTCGCGGGAGGGGAAGCCTTCGACGGCCGGGCACTTTTTTGTTCGCCGTTTGGTGTTTTTCCACAGTCGTTGATTTTCGTGGTTTCCATCCACAGTTGCGCATTGACTTGTAGCGCTTCTCGATATTTCATCGTTGAGTGCGGTGATGACAACATCAATGAAAACTCGTGTTCCTGTTCTCCATACTTCCGATCACTTGATCGCATCAATTCCTTTTCTTTTGGGCTTTCATCCCACCAACAGTGTTGTGCTCATGTGGTTGAGTCACGGAAAAGTGCAGCTGACGCAACGAGTAGATGTGATTGCCAGCGGGGATGTAGGCACCAACGTAAATGCGTCACCAGATGATCTGCATTCTTGGGCTGATGAAGTGGCGAGCGCCGTTCGCAACATCGTCGCAGACCAAGTAGTGATCACAGTCTTCCTAGATTCACCACCTGAGCATTCCGGCTGGTGTGACTCATTGGTTGCAGGCCTATGTCGCAGTGTGATTGATCGAGACATCTATCCAATGGGTGCATGGTTGGTTATAGAAGATCAGTGGTGCGCCTTTGATTTTGGTCAGGCGGCATTCCAAGATGATTGGCAAGTTCTGGACCCAGCCATTGAAGCCGAGGTCTGTCAAGATTTTGCAGCATCTGGATGCATCCAGGTACCTCAACGAGCCGACCTTGAAGCCGAAGTGCTTCCAAACTCCGACAGGCAGACAACAGTCCTTGAGATTTTGTCGAGCAACGCACGGTTGGGAATAGCGCTAGGTGATGAACAACAGCGTGATTATTTGATCGATGTCGTGTGGAGGAATCTTGGTCAGGATGATTTACCCAACGAAGTGATAGCGATGACGGCTCGCGCACTGACTGATGTGTGTATTCGCGATTGTGTTTTATGGAAACTCAGTTCTGAACCAATTGATGGAACCATGGCTGCACGTTTACGTGAGCTCGTGAGGTGTGTTCCTTTAGGCAAGCGCGCACCCGTTGCGACTGTTTCCGCGATTTACGCGTGGATGATGGGCGATGGTGCGCGAGCAAATATTTCGTTAACACTTGCATTGGAAGATGATCCTGATTACGAGTTAGGTCGCTTATTGGCCATGGCTTTGACGAATGCGGTGCCACCGTCTCGTTGGCTGGAGATGATGAGCAGCCTGAGTTTTGAAGCCGTTCGCACAGGTGGCACTCCCGTAGGCAATAAATAGGCCCCTCGGGTAGTAAATCTGAATTGCAGTATGTATATTTTCCAAAGAGGTCAAGAGTCTCAGCACTAAGCCCCGGCTAGTTGAGCGGCAACCCTCCACCGCGGTGGGGTGCTCCGGGTGAGGACCAGGCCCTGCACGTCAGGGCAAGCGCGGGTTTTACACACCCCACCTGCACGGCTGCTATTTCCGTACCCAAAAACTCAAAGTTCTATTACACGAAAGGCACGACATGAGCCAGAACTGGTCCTTTGACACCCTTCAGATTCACGCGGGTCAGTCACCCGACGCAAGCACGAACGCACGCGCTTTGCCGATCTATCAAACAACGTCCTATGTCTTCAATGACACCACGCATGCTTCAAATCTGTTTGCGCTCAAAGAACTGGGCAACATCTACACCCGTTTGATGAACCCAACCACCGCAGTGGTGGAAGAACGCATCACAGCACTTGAAGGTGGCGTAGGCGGCTTGCTCGTGGCTTCAGGCCAAGCAGCAGAAACCTTTGCAATTTTGAATATTGCAGAAGCCGGCGATCACATTGTTTCCAGTCCATCGCTGTACGGCGGCACATACAACTTGTTCCACTACACCTTGCCAAAGTTGGGCATTACCGTCACTTTTGTTGACAACCCTGATGACCCTGAATCATGGAAGGCGGCAATTCAGCCGAACACCAAGGCCTTCTATGCAGAGTCCATCGCCAACCCAAAGAACGATGTACTCGACATTGATGCGGTTGCCAAGGTTGCACATGACTATGGCGTTCCGTTGATCATCGACAACACTGTTGCGACCCCGTATTTGATTCAACCGTTGAAGCATGGAGCTGACTACGTGGTTCATTCAGCAACAAAATATCTCGGTGGACATGGAACCTCGGTTGCTGGAGCGATCATTGATGGTGGTTCCTTTGACTACGCCAAGTACCCAGAGCGTTTCCCTAACTACAACCAGCCAGATCCGAGTTACCACGGCTTGGTCTACGCGCGTGACCTCGGCGTTGGCGGCATCTTCGGCGTAAACCTTGCATTCATTCTCAAGGCTCGTGTGCAGTTGCTCCGTGACCTTGGCGCTGCGGTTTCACCTTTCAATGCGTTCTTGATCTCGCAGGGCATTGAAACACTGTCACTGCGCGTACAGCGTCATTGCGACAACGCCCTTGCTGTTGCCAAGTTCCTTGAGAAGCACCCACAGGTCAAGAGCGTTTCCTACTCAGGTTTGGAAAGTAGCCCTTGGTACGCGCTCGGCAAGAAGTACGCGCCTAAGGGCAACGGTGGCGTCCTCGGCTTCGAAATTGAAGGCGGCCTGGAGTCCGGCGTGAAGTTCGTTGAAGGTCTCGTACTGCATAGCCATGTCGCCAACATCGGTGATGTGCGCAGTTTGGTCATTCACCCAGCGTCTACCACGCATTCACAACTCACACCTGAAGAACAACTCACTTCTGGTGTCACTCCAGGGTTCATTCGTCTGGCTGTTGGTATCGAAGACATCAATGACATCTTGGCTGACCTCGAATTGGGATTTGCTGCAGCAAAGGCCTAATGATGAATTACGGACCGATCGCCTACGAGGGTCTTCCTCCTGCCAGCGCTGCTTGGCGGGAAGGGGATCCTGTAGGCGATCGCCGCTTTATCGACATTGGTGAATTCACGACCGAGTCTGGTTTCACCTTTGCCAATGTGAGCGTCGCCTATGAAACTTGGGGCACGTTGAATGCAGATGGTTCCAATGCGGTGTACATCGCTCATGCACTCACGGGTGATTCGCATGTTGCAGGCACAGCGGGCATCGGTCATAAGACTGGCGGTTGGTGGGATGCGCTCGTTGGTGCTGGCAAGGCAATCGACACAGATGAGTGGTTTGTTGTCTGCGCCAACATCCTTGGTGGTTGCCAAGGTACGACCGGGCCAGCTTCACTTGCACCTGATGGCAAACCGTGGGGTGGTCGTTTCCCAACGGTCACGATCGAAGACATGGTCGAAGTTGAACGTCGTTTCACCGACGCCATTGACATCAACCGTTGGGCACTCATGCTGGGTCCCTCTCTGGGCGGAATGCGCGTCTTAGATTGGATGCTTCGTTATCCCGATCGCATTGCTAGCGGCATGGTGCTTGGCACCACTGCAGCCGTCAGCGCAGATGAAATTGGCACCCATGCTGCACAACTTGCTGCGATATATGCAGATCCATATTTCTTGAATGGCGATTACTACGAGCAACCTGATGGTCAAGGTCCGCACCGTGGCATGGGTGTTGCTCGTCAATTTGCACACCTGACCTATCGAAGTGAAGTGGAACTCGCTGAACGCTTTGGTCGAGATCATCAACTAGGTGAAGATCCATACGCCTGGAGCCAGGGCAAGCGCTCTGGGCGTTTTGCGCTGGAGTCGTACCTTGAACATCATGCCGACAAGCTCGCGAGACGGTTCGATGCCAATACATATATTGCATTAACTAATGCAATGAGTTTGTTTGATCTTGGTCGTAATCGCGGGGGAGTAGAGGCTGCACTCGCGCAGATCACTGCGCCGCTTACGGTCGTGGGTATTAATTCAGATCGACTTTTCCCCGTGCACCAGCAACAGCGCATCGTGGATCATGCTCCAGGAGCAGAGCATCTTTATGTAGTTGAGTCGCTTGTTGGCCATGACGGTTTCCTTGTCGAGGATGAACAGGTAGCAGTCTTCGTCAAGATTGCGCTCGATCGCATTCACTAGCAATGGCGAGTTATCCACAGTTGCGAAATTTCGCCTAGATATTTCACTTCATTTTTTTTACGGTGATCGCATGCGTCGATCAAGAATCTTTGTGTTGCTCCTTTTGGCCTTGGGGGTCGCAGTTCCTTATTCACCTCACGCTGTGGCCGTTGAGGTGGAAAGTAATGACGCTACGGATCAATTTGTTGGATCAAGTAGTCAAAAAGAACAGCACTCAGGTTCTTCTCAGTCCAATAACACCCACGCATGTGCCAATTGCCTATGGATGTTGGGCGATCCATGTTCCTCGCAGTACAACGACATTGGCTGCGGCACAGTCACGGATGGTTGCCCACCAGGGCAAGAGCAGCGAAGGCAATGGTTCTCACAAGATGATGGCGTGACCTGGGAAGACCGAGGGCTGACCTGTGTGGGGGGCAACACCCTTGCTGTTGATCCAGGTGATGCCAAGCTCCAAGCGGCTTTTGAACGCTCGGTACCCGCTGCTCACATCACCTGGCAGCCACCGGCCGGGCTATTGCCGCATGTACCGGTGCTCTTTGACTCAGGTCAGCCTCAAGATGCTGGTGCGTCCACTCACGGGCTCGGATCGGCTTCGGTCACGTTGATTCCTCGAGCCACGTGGACTTGGGAATTCGGTGATGGAGGTCAGTTAGCGACTTCGATAGCGGGAAGTCGCTACCCCCAGCAAGCGGTCAGCCACAGGTACCGCCATAGCGGTACGTTCCCTGTGACCCTCACAACGGCGTGGTCTGCGACCTACACGGTCAACGGACAAGGCCCCTTTGTCGTTGATGGGCAGATCACCCAAGAAAGCCACGCCAATGTCACAGTTGGCCAGGGTCGGGCCGTGCTGACTCCTGGCCAATAGGCGTATGGCACAATCGACTCACCACGGCCCGTACAAGTCTGCAAAGGCTTGACACGGGCTCTTGTCGTGGACCTCGGTTGAAGAAAGGCGCTACAGACTCACATGGCGACCGCAACAAAAAAGACCACAGCAAAGAAAGCCGCGCCTGCTGCAAAGAAGGCTGCCGCTCCTGCAAAGAAGGCTGCGCCTGCTGCCAAGAAAGCAGCTCCTGCCAAAGTAGCGGTCAAGGCTGCTGCAAAGCCTGCGGCGAAAAAGGCCGCGGCACCTGTTGCAAAGAAGGCTGTCGCTCCGGCGAAGAAGGCTGCTGCACCCGTTGCAAAAAAGGTTGCCACTAAGCCTGAACCAGTAGCGAAGAAGGCCGCCGCGAAAAAGGAAGCGCCCATCAAGGCAGCTCCAGCGAAAAAAGGTGCCAAAGCGGTTGACATTGACGAAGAAGAACTAGCCGAAGTTGTCATTACTGAAGCAGGCCTAGTCGATGTCAACGCAGAAGATGTCGATGCTGAAGATCTCGTGGTTGTCGCTGAGCTCGAAGTTGAACTCGAAGCAGAAATTGCAGAAGACATCGCTGAAGTTGCTGACGACGCCGATGGTGAAAAAGAAGCAGACAAGCCTGCCGAAGGTGAAGAAAAAGGCTTCGTCATCTCCGATGTTGACGACACTGATGAACCAGTCCAGACCGTCACCGTTGCTGGTGCAACCGCTGACCCGGTCAAGGATTACCTCAAGCAAATCGGCAAGGTGCCGTTGCTCAACGCTGAGATGGAAGTTGAGCTCGCCAAGCGCATCGAAGCTGGATTGTTTGCTGAAGAAAAGCTTGCTGAAACCAAGAAGATGGATAAGAAGCTTGAAGGCGATATGCGCTGGATTGCTGAAGACGGCCGTCGCGCTAAGAACCATTTGCTCGAGGCCAACCTGCGTCTGGTCGTTTCCCTGGCTAAGCGTTACACCGGCCGTGGCATGTTGTTCCTCGACTTGATTCAAGAAGGCAACTTGGGCTTGATTCGTGCAGTTGAGAAGTTCGACTACACCAAGGGTTACAAGTTCTCGACCTACGCAACCTGGTGGATTCGTCAGGCAATCACGCGCGCGATGGCAGACCAAGCCCGCACCATTCGTATTCCGGTGCATATGGTTGAAGTCATTAACAAGCTGGCACGTGTGCAGCGTCAGATGCTTCAGGATCTTGGTCGCGAACCGACCCCAGAAGAGCTTGCTAAAGAATTGGACATGACCCCAGAAAAGGTTGTGGAAGTTCAAAAGTACGGCCGCGAGCCAATTTCCTTGCACACGCCACTCGGCGAAGAAGGTGACAGCGAATTCGGTGACCTCATTGAAGACTCTGAAGCAATCGTTCCTTCAGATGCTGTTTCATTCACGTTGCTCCAAGAACAGCTTGAGTCTGTACTGGACACGTTGTCCGATAGGGAAGCAGGCGTGGTCCGCATGCGCTTTGGATTGACCGATGGTCAGCCAAAGACTCTCGATGAAATTGGCAAGGTCTATGGGGTCACCCGGGAGCGCATTCGACAAATAGAGAGTAAGACGATGTCGAAGCTGCGTCACCCATCGCGTTCGCAGGTATTGCGCGACTACCTCGACTAGCGTCAATTGCAGATCTCGTGAACGGCCCCGGATATATCTGGGGCCGTTCATTTTTCGTTGGGGGGAACTTCCGCATTGTTGCTGTTGTCCCTTTTTGTTTATAACGAATTGATAACGGTGTCCGGACAAGACTGTGTGCTGGATCACATCTAGGAGTACTCCTGCCTTGCGGGCTTCGAAATCCCGATGCTCGTGACACTTTCAGGAGGTTTGCATGCGTTCACATCAACAGCATCGCCGCTCCATCGCCTTAGCGACGGTTGCTACGACTTCTCTACTCGTTGGGCTGATGGCCAATGGTGCGATAGCCGCGCCGAAACCACCACCCAAAGCGTCTCCGGCGTTAAATAACTCGTCATGCCCTGCCACTCCAGGTGTCACACCAACCACGATCAATCTGGGGTGGATTGGACCCAAAACCGGTCCGGCCGCAGCGAACTACACAGGTTCTGCTGAAGCAGCGAAGTTGCGAATCGACCAGGAAAACGCAAAGGGTGGCGTGAATGGGCGCAAATTAGTGCTCAATATTTATGACGACAAAGCCTCAGCTTCAGATCAAATCTCGGCCGTGCAAAAAGCCTTGTCGCAAGACAACGTGTTTGCCTTGACGGCGCAAACCAGTCAAACGGCGATGTATGCAACCTTGAAGGATCAGGGTATTCCGGTCACTGGTTTTAGCAATCCAGCCTTCGGTACTGACCGCAATGCTTTTGGTACTACCGGTGCCACGGTTTCATCCAACCCCGCGATTGCCAGTACTGGCACCTTGGAAAAACTCAAGCAGATGGGTGTCACGAAGATCGCGAACATTAACCACATCAGTACTGGTGCATCGGCATCGGGTAATGCCACTGCAGGATTGATTCCTCTAGTAGGCGGGCTCTCACAAGTGTTGCGAATCGCTGATGAGCCACAGGGCACACATGATGCAACATCAACAGCGCTGCGCATCAAAAGTTCTGGAGCTGATGGGGCCGTCATCGTTGGCTTCATTGATGGTGCCATTTCGATCATGCAAGCCTTAAAACAACAAGGCGTTTCGCTCAAGGGTGTGAGCATCGTTGGTCTGTCAGATCCTGCATCTCTTAAGGCGGCTAATGGGGCTCTCGACGGTGCGCTTGGCACCAACTACGGCACCGTTCCCATTGGTGTTCCTCGACCATCCGTTCGCACCTTTACCAATGCGATGAAAGCAGCTGGGCTTAACCCTTACAACTCGGCAGCTCCACAGGGATACGCAGGTGCTGACCTATTGATTACTGGTGTGAAAAAAGCAGGCAAATGCCCAACGCGCGCCTCGTTCATCAATGGATTACGTAACACTCCGGCATGGGATGCAAATGGATTGATTCCCGAAAAGATCAATTTCAAGGCACCTGGAATCATGCCTAATGGCAATCCTGCGGTGTGTGGTTGGTTCATGATCGCCAAGGGCACCGAATTGGTTGCGGATCCAAAGCCAACCTGCGGCGCCAAGTACATCGATACAAAAACAGGGCAGGTAATTCTGAGCTAATAAGCCAATGCCCAATGCAACAGGCCCCGGAAAAATCCGGGGCCTGTTGTTGTCTTGGGTACCTTTACTCAGGGCTTGAAGTAATTGGTGTCAGCAAGCGGTGAGTCTCATCAACTACCTCAACAGCCTGGGGACGCAGGGCATCCTCGTTGCTGTTCCAGTGGTGGCTGCAAAATAACAAATCCAAGCCGCCAGGAAGCACTACGCGAACGTAGGCCTGAGCATTGCAACGATCGCAGCGATCGGTTGCAGCGAGTACGGGTGCAGTCATCGTGGCGTTCACGTCAAACCCTCCAACTCTTAGCTCGGCAGGATGCCTTTGCAATGTGGATAACAGTCTTACACCCCGAACTTATTCCCGCGATGCCACGCCGGGGTGTTTCACCTAAAGCGAAACCAAATTGTGACCATTTTTCACGAGTGAACAAGGGTTCATTCGCGCCATTGCAAGGGTTAGCAGCCTCACGCAAGTAGGTTCGACCGGTGGCCTCGAATTACTCAGCAAAAGATCTTTCTGTCCTCGAAGGCCTCGATGCCGTTCGTAAACGCCCGGGCATGTACATCGGCTCCAATGACGGCCGCGGCCTTATGCATTGCCTCTGGGAGATTGTCGACAATGCGGTTGACGAAGCACTAGCTGGCCACTGTTCCACGATCGATATCACGTTGCATCCAGACGGCTCTGCCGAAGTAAAGGATGACGGTCGCGGTATTCCTGTCGACGTAGAACCAAAGACCAAGCTCAGCGGTGTTGAAGTCGTGATGACCAAGCTGCATGCAGGTGGCAAATTCGGTGGCGGCTCATACGCAGCTTCCGGTGGCCTGCACGGTGTAGGTGCATCCGTTGTGAATGCCTTGTCTTCTCGAGTAGACGTTGAAGTTGATCGTGTTGGCAAGGTCCACGGGGTTTCGTTCCGTCGCGGTGTTACCGGTTCTTTCGATGGTGAGGGTCCTGACGCGTCATTCACGAAGAAATCAGGACTCACCATTCTTGGCAAAGCTCCACGCACTCGCACTGGTACTCGAGTGCGCTGGTGGGCAGATCTTCAAATCTTCACCAAGGATGCAGCGTATGACCGCACCGCTCTGCGCGATCGTGCGATGCAATCCACCTTCCTTGTTCCAGGCCTAACGATTGCGCTGCACGATTTGCGCGATGCGGGGGACATCTACGAAGAGCAGTTCCAACACAAGGGTGGCATTGGCGAATATGTCGAGTCGCTGAGTAACAGCGAGGCTGTATCACCGATTGTTCGACTTGCGGGTCAAGGTCATTTCCATGAAACCGTGCCAGTGATCGACGACAAAGGTCACATGTCACCACAAGAGGTTGAACGTGAACTTGTTGTGGACATCGCGATGCGTTGGGACACAGGTTATGAATCAATGCTGCGCTCATTCGTGAACGTCATCGCCACACCAAAGGGCGGCACGCATGTGAATGGCTTTGAACGTGCAATTACCAAGGTATTCAATGATCAACTACGTGCGCAAAAGATTTTGCGCGCCGGTGAAGATAACGTCACCAAAGATGACGTGTTCGAGGGTCTGACTTCCGTTGTTGCTGTGCGACTTGCTGAACCACAATTCGAAGGTCAGACCAAAGAAATTCTCGGTACACCTGCAGCCACTCGCATCGTTGGCAATGTGGTCACCAAGGAACTCACGAAGTGGTTCGCCACTCCACCGCGCGGAGATAAAGCCGCAACAAAGGCAGTGCTAGAGAAGGCCGCGAATGCGATGCGTGCGCGAGTGTCCGCGCGTGCCCACCGCGATACGCAGCGCCGCAAGACGGCACTTGAGTCATCGGCATTGCCAGCCAAGTTGGTCGATTGTCGCTCAGATGCGGTTGAACACTCTGAACTGTTTATCGTTGAAGGTGACAGTGCTCTTGGTACGGCCAAAACGGCGCGCAACTCAGACTTCCAGGCACTGTTGCCAATTCGCGGCAAGATTCTGAACGTTCAGAAGTCATCCCTTTCTGACATGTTGAAGAACACAGAATGTGCAGCAATCATTCAGGTGATCGGTGCTGGTTCTGGCCGTAGTTTCGATATTGAACAGGCCCGCTACGGCAAGATCATTTTGATGTCTGATGCGGATGTCGACGGTGCTCATATTCGTTGCCTACTGCTGACCCTGATTCACTCATACCTTCGCCCAATGCTGGAAGCGGGTCGCGTTTTCGCAGCAGTGCCTCCGTTGCACCGGGTCGAAATCGTCAACGCTGGCAGTAAGGCCAACGAGGTGATCTATACCTACTCTGATGCTGAAATGCGTGCAGTGCTCGCGGATGCAGAAAAGAAGGGCAAGAAGGTGAAAGATCCCGTTCAGCGCTACAAGGGCTTGGGCGAAATGGACGCAAGCCAATTGCGTGAAACCACCATGGATCCAGCCCATCGCACTTTGCGTCGCATCACGATGAACGATGCAACCGCGGCAATTGAAGTCTTTGATTTGTTGATGGGCAACGATGTGGCTCCACGTAAGGAATTCATCGTTGAAGGTGCAGCATCCCTGGATCGTGACCGGATCGACGCCTAATCCATTAGATTGTGGTCATGCCGATTTACGATGCCAACAACCTCGCAGCTTTCCCAACGGCCGCCTTTGCCGATGTATTGGCGGGCAATGAAGCGTTTGTGGAAACCTTCGCTGATTCTGGGCTAACTGGACAGGCTGCCAAGGGCCTGGCGGTTATCACCTGTATGGATTCGCGCATTTCCCCCCTTCACCTGCTGGGTATGCAACCGGGCGATGTGAAAATCATTCGTAATGCTGGCGCTCGCGTCACTGACGACGTCATGCGCACACTCATCTTGGCTACCTACCTGTTAGGTGTCGATCGCGTACTTGTGATGCCGCACACCGACTGTCGCATGGCGAGCGCGAGTGAGTCTGAGATTCATTCAAAAATCGAGGCTGAATTCGGCATCAATACTCGTAGTTTTGAATTCCGTACTGTCGATAATCAACAAGACGCCCTCATCACTGATGTCGTACGCATTCGATCGCATCCGGCTCTACCAAAAGATCTAGTCGTCGGTGGAGCGATTTATGACGTGCATACCGGGCGAATTACACCCGTATCCGCTTAAGTTGCTGGTTTAGCCCTTGGCTTGGATGTCGTTAAAGGTTTCGCCGCCGATTCCCCAGTCATCGCCGGTGACTTCTACCAATGCAATGCGAATTCGAGCGGGATCACCACCAAGCACTTCAGCGGCTGCAGCATTAAGTTTGCTGATCAGCTCACGCTTAGTTTCCACCGAGCGTCCAGCGAGCATGGTCATCTGAATAAAAGGCATCTTGACTCCTGCAATCGTGTGAAGATTGGCACGCTATCGCACCGGCCAAATGAGCGTTCAAGGCGCGGGTAGTGGCTACGGTTATGCCAACTGTTCATATAGGGGAGAGATTCATGGGTGCACCACTTCGCGTTGCGGTTGTGGGGTCAGGTCCTTCGGGAATGTATTGCGCGGCTGAACTTCTTGAGGGCAATCGGGCAACTGTGGACGTGTTCGATCGCCTGCCCATTCCATTTGGGTTGGTTCGCTACGGCGTAGCCCCAGATCACTTCAGTATTCGTTCGGTACGTGAAACTTTGGATCGTATTTGGGATCAACCCGGCATTCGTTTCATCGGCAATGTCACCATTGGCACAGACCTTTCAGTTGATGAATTACGCGAGCATTACGACGCAGTGGTGTTGACGTACGGAGCTTCAGCAGATCGCGCGCTGGGCATCCCGGGTGAACAATTACCTGGGTGCGTGGGCGCTACTGATTTTGTTGCTTGGTACTGCGGTCATCCGTATGCCAATCGAGAATTCTTCGAAAGTTACCTTCCAACGATTGAGCATGCAGCTGTCGTCGGACTTGGCAACGTTGCTGTGGATGTTGCGCGCATTTTGGCAAAAACGCCTGCGGAACTTCAGGCTACGGATATTCCTGAGCATGTACGTAACACGTTGGCCGACATGAAACTCACAGATATTCATATCCTGGGTCGACGCGGCCCTGCCCATGCAACCTGGACAACCAAGGAGTTGCGTGAACTCGGAGAACTTGATGAATGTCAGGTCTTGGTTGACCCTGTTGGTCTTTCCGATGAACAAGCTTGGGCTACAGATGAGAAGGTGCATCAACGCAATGTTGATGTCGTGCGTGGCTGGATGGATCGACCACACGCGGATGGTCCGACACTGCATATGCATTTCTTAACTCGCCCAATATTGGTCGCTGGTTCAGATCAGGTTTCGGTCGTGCAAGTAGAGCGAACTCAATTCACAGCATCAGGATCATTAGCCAGTACCGGGGAAGTCTTGGATTTGCCCGTGGAATTTCTCGTTCGAAGTATTGGCTACCGTGGCACTGGTTTACCTGGAGTCGCATTCAATGACGAGACCGGCACAGTGGTGCATGTGGATGGACGCATCGAACCCGGGTTGTATGCCGCAGGCTGGATCAAGCGTGGTCCGTCAGGAATTATTGGAACAAATAAGAAAGACGCGGTCGCAACTGTTGAAAGCCTGCTGGCTGATGCACACGCTGGTCTGTTGAACACCGGCACTGGTTCCATAGATTCCGTTATCACTCAGCGAGGTCTGGAAGTGGTGTCCATCTCCGGCTGGCGCGCAATTGATAAAGCAGAGCGAGATTTGGGTGCGCAGTTTGGCATTGACCGGATGACGATCAGCGATGAAGCAACCCTTGTGGAGATTGCCAGCTTGGGTTAACGCTGGAGGTCAGCGATGCCAGTTGGCCACTTGTTGTGCATCGCCACGCACTGTCCAGGCAAAGATCGATTCTGGGGATTTCTCGCAGGATTCTGCGCGCACCCCGGGAAGCTGCACGCGCTGGACGGTAACTCTCCAGCAGCGACCATCCGCGTGACGCACTTCGGCTTCCATCTGATCATCAAGAAATACAATGCTGGTTGGTGCTGGTACTGCGCGGTCATTGACTACGCGCAAGACATCAAGATCTTCGGCGTCGATGACATTGAATTCGGTTCGTACTGCGATGCAGGCAACCTGTAGTGGAGCAGGAACGGACCCACGCCCGCGAAAACCTTTGAGGAAAACCTCGCCTTTGCTGGCAGCTGCGCGCATGGCAATGGTGTCAGCCGCATCAAGGCGTCCGTGAACTGAACCACTTGGCAGTGAGAGTGTGGTGGGAGCAAATCGATGACCACCAAGGTGGCTCACCTCCCATACCAACGTGCGCTCGTCTTCGGGAACGGATGCTAAGAGTTCGTCGTATACCGAGCGGCCAACAACTGCACAACACGCATCACGGGATCCATGGGTGCACACAAATGTCAAAGGTCGACGTTGAATATGACCAATCGGTGGCAAATTACCGTCCGCAATCGCAGTGAAGTCCCAATCAAGCAATGCGTTGAGGTTCTCGACGATTCCATGGCGCATACCGCGATGGCCTGGAGCTGTATGTGCAATCCATACATTGTGCCCCGCATGTGCATCTCGTTCTAGTCGATCAGGGTGACGTGCAAGCACGATTTTGACTTGGGTTCCTACAGTCAAGGCAAGAAGCTGCTCGCCAAATTCGCGGGGCAGGTGGCTATCCAGCAGCGCTTCGCGACCCCAGGGCCCTGGTTGCTCAATGATGATGTAGCAACTCACTACTGGCGCAGTTCCCGCTAAAGGTTCGTCGGCCTGGAGTGATTGAACCGAACAGGCTTGGCTCACAACTGGCCTCCAACGGCTGCGATCGGCAAGGTTGCCGGTGTTCCTGTTGCATCTCGCTTGGCTAACTCTTGCGGAAGATCAACGGCTACGCCAGATGCGCTTGCGGCACGGGCAGGTCCTAGGCCGATCCATCCGAGCAAGAGAGCATCTTCTGAGGAACGGAACTTATGGCTACGAACGCCACCGGTCCCACGACCCTTGGCAGGGATATCCTGGAAATCACTGACCTTGACTGTTCCAGCATCTGTTCCGGGTAGTGCTGATGAAGAACCAGCAATTGTGACCACCACTGCTGGACGACCACGGTCAACGCTAAAGCCGCCGATTACCTGGGCGCCAGCAGCAAGCTTGATGCCCGCCATGCCACCCGCAGCGCGCCCCGTAGGTCGAATTGTGGTTGCCGGAAAACGTAAGACTTGTGCATCGCTGGTCACGATCGCAACATCATGGAGTTCAGCAGTTTCATCATCAAGACGAGTCGCGCCGACAACCGTGTCGCCTTCGTCTAAGCGAATGACTTCCCATGATGGTTTCGCAATCGCATCTGCCACCACACGCTTGACTTTGCCTTGAGCCGTCACGAGAAGGAGACCACCGGTCTCATCAAGAGTGGTCAAGGCAAGCGCCTGCTCTCCACTTGGCAGATCCAAGAATGCGCTGACAGGGGCACCCGCGCTTAGTGCAGGTGTTCCATGCACTGGTGGCATGTTTGGTAACTCTAAAACGCTCAATCGCATAACTCGGCCAGCACTGGTGACCACTCCAATATCACCTCGTGTTGTGGCAGCACAGCCACTGATGATCACATCGTGTTGTGCTCGCTGACCTGGATCAATGTCGGATGGGGCAATTGGAGCAGTGCGTGCCAGTAAGCCAGTGCTCGACAGCAGCACTACACACGGTTCGTCGTCCACTTCGAGCGGCACTGCTGATGTGACTGGAACTGAGGCTGACTCCATCAATAACGTGCGCCGTGGTGTTGCATGTTCCTGTGAAGCAGCTTGAAGCTCATCAGAAACGATGCCGCGTAATACTTTTTCATCTTCGAGAATACGAGTAAGTTCGGCAATTGTTGAGCGGAGTTCTTCGGCTTCTGTTTCCAATTCAATGCGTGAAAACTTGGTGAGCCGACGAAGTGGCATATCCAAGATGTAGTTTGTCTGGTCAAGGCTCAAATCGAATACTTGCATCAGTCGATCGCGAGCAGCTGCGGCGTCATCAGATTCGCGAATCAGTTGAATTATTTCATCGATATCTACGATCGCTACGAGTAAGCCTTCAACAAGATGTAAACGATCCTGAGCTTTGCGGCGACGATAGGAGCTGCGGCGACGAATGACGTCAACGCGGTGATCAAGGAAAACTTGAAGTAACTCAATGATGCCAAGAGTGCGAGGTTGGCCTTCCACAAGAGCAACTGCGTTGACACTGACTTGGTCTTCCATCGGAGTCAGTTTGAAAAGTTGCTCAAGTACTGCCTCAGGGTTGAAACCATTCTTGATTTCAATAACTAGGTTGAGGCCTGAGTCGCCGTCAGTGAGGTCTGCGACATCTGAAATTCCCTGCAGCTTCTTTGACTGAACGAGATCCTTCATTCGTTCAATGACGCGCTCTGGTCCGATATTCAGGGGAAGTTCGGTGACCACAATGCCTTGACGGCGAGGACTCACCTGTTCTATTCGAGTGCGTGCTCGGACCTTGAAGCTACCTCGTCCAGTTGCGTAGGCATCACGAATGCCATCAAGGCCAACGATTACGCCACCACCTGGCAGGTCAGGGCCAGGGATAAAACGCATGATGTCATCCAGTGATGCCGATGGATGATCAAGTAAATAGCGTGCTGCGCCAATCACTTCAGCCAAGTTATGTGGAACCAAGTTCGTTGCCATGCCCACGGCAATGCCTGAGGCACCATTCACCAACAGATTCGGAAGCGCAGCAGGAAGAACCACAGGCTCCATCTCGCGGCCGTCGTAATTCTGCGTGAAGTCGACGGTGTCTTCATCGATAGTCGCGGTCATGGCCATAGCGGCGGTAGCAAGACGAGCTTCGGTGTATCGCATCGCTGCAGGGCCATCGTCAGGTGAGCCAAAGTTGCCATGGCCATCGATCATGGGCAGGCGCAGGGAAAAGGGTTGTGCCATCCGAACAAGTGCGTCATAAATCGCCGAGTCGCCATGGGGATGAAGGCGACCCATGACTTCACCGACTACTCGAGCGCTTTTGACGTGACCACGTTCGGGACGAAGGCCCATTTGGCCCATCTGGAACAAAATTCGGCGTTGGACCGGCTTGAGTCCGTCGCGAGCATCTGGAAGGGCGCGGGAGTAAATAACGGAGTAGGCGTACTCCAAAAAAGAGGCCTGCATTTCCGATGAAACATCAACGTCAATGATCCGACCTTCCCCTGGGGGTGGAGCGGTGCGAGACGTGCGACGTGCCATGAACATGCCCTTTCGAAGCTGACGCCCGACGGTATCGGGTGCAGGTGAGCTAGGTGGGTTGCCTTGGCGGCGAGTCGGGTGTGAGGTGCGCTGAGCGCCCCGCATCTTGGGGGGTTCACAATGGGTTCATGGCGGGTGTGGGGTATCCCATCGAATGGGAAGCCGATGTGGTCTTGTCCAATGGACGCCCGGTTCATTTACGCCCAATCGTGCCTAGCGACGCAGAGTTGTTGCAAGATTTCCATGGACAGCTTTCCCCTGAAACAATCTATTTCCGATTCTTCACCTCAAAGCCGGTGCTTTCTGATCGCGAATTAGCCCACTTCTCCGAGGTGGATTACCACGATCGAGTTGCGTTTGTGGCACTCGTGAATGATGAAATTGTTGGAGTAGGTCGCTACGACCGGGTCAATGATCACGATGCTGAAATTGCCTTCAATATTCGTGATGACTATCAAGGCCGTGGCTTAGGTTCTGTATTTCTGGAGCACCTAGCAGCTGCCGGCCGCGATCGCGGAATAACCCGTTTCGTTGCAGAAGTGCTCCCAAGTAATCGCCGAATGATTAATACCTTTAAAGAAGCTGGCTACACCGTTACCCAGCGCTTAGAAGATGATGTCTTGGCGATTAGTTTTGCCATTGCCTCAACTGAGCAAAGTCGGGCAGTGTCACTTGCTCGCGAACACCGTGCTGAAGCACGTAGCGTCAGTCTGCTCATGAGTCCATCTGTCGTTGCGGTCATCGGCGCATCGGATAATCCGAGCAATGTTGGGCGGCAGGTTGTCGCAAACTTGCAGAGCGGTGGTTTTAGCGGTCGAATCATCGCGGTGCACCCTACGGCGATGGCAGTTTCTGGAATCCCGTGTGTGCGTGCGCTAGATCCTGAAGATCACGTCGATTTAGCCGTGGTTGCTGTGCCGGCCGAACAGGTGATGCGTGTGGTTGAGGATGCAGCTGATGCGGGTATTTCTGGACTCATTGTGTTGAGTCGAGGATTTGGAGATGCGGGGCCACACGGAGCCTCCCGACAATCAGAACTCTTAACTTTTTGTCGAACTCGAGGAATACGGCTCGTTGGGCCCAATGCCTTAGGACTTATCAACACTGATCCAACGATAAAACTCAATGCCTCGTTGGCGAGCATGATGCCAAATCCTGGAGCCTTAGGTTTCTTCTCTCAGTCCGGCGCTCTCGGAGGCACGATTCTTGGACGATTAGCTCGCCGAGGATTGGGTGTGAGTGCCTTCGTTTCAGCTGGAAATCGTGCTGACATCTCGGGAAACGATTTCTTGCAATACTGGGAATCCGATCCACGCACTCGAGCAATTCTTTTGTATATAGAAAGTTTTGGTAATCCACGCAAATTCGTCAGACTCGTGCGACGCATTGCATCCCGCAAACCCGTGCTTATGGTCCGCGTTGGCGGAGCGGGAACGAATTTGCCATCAGGGCACCGTGCCGAACGCACACATTTAAGTGAACATGCGGTGGAAAGCATTCTGCAAGGTGCTGGGCCAATCGTGTTGGACTCCATTGATGAAATGCTCAATCTTGCAGGCGTGATCGATAGTCAGCCACTGCCAACTGATGCCGGCATAGCGATTGTAGGTAATAGTGAAGCGCTCATGGTGCTCGCAGGTAATGCAGCGCATCGTGCCGGATGCGACATCTCGGCAGGGCCATTCATCATGCCGACAGCCAACGATCCAGAGGCTTACCGTGATTCAGTTCGCAGGGTATTGAGTGAGCAGGTCGTCAGCGCATTGATGCTCATTCATGTACCGGGAACTCACGGCAGCCCCGATGAAGCAATTCGTTTGATGCTGTTGGAAGAAGGGCATGCTGCATCCAAGCCAGTCATTGCGGTGATGCAGGGATCTGTCGATGGCTTCCAAGTCATTGATGGAATACCTACCTTCTTGGATGTTGAAGATGCGATGGTGGCACTTGCTCGCTTACAGAATTTCGATCATTGGCGCTCGAC
Organism: Candidatus Nanopelagicales bacterium; assembly: GCA_028687755.1. NCBI lineage: Bacteria > Bacillati > Actinomycetota > Actinomycetes > Candidatus Nanopelagicales > Candidatus Nanopelagicales bacterium. Next base: position 194,586 of record JAQTZL010000001.1, on the reverse strand, counting down.
TCAAGCTGATGATCCTGAACCTCCCGAAGATGTCGATCAAGAAAGAATTGATGCAGTCATCACGCGCAATCTTGCGGCATCAGTTGAGCACCTCAGCGACAAGGATGCGCAGGAGCTTTTAGCGGCTGCTGGAATTGAACTCCATGATTTGCCAGCCTCAGCGCTCATTGGTCGAGGCTGCACGTTGACGCTCGTGATTGATCCGCAATTTGGCCCAGTGTGTGGCTTTGGTGTTGCCGATCCAATGGCTGCGGTCCTTGATGATGTGGTCTATCGATTAGCTCCGATGCACCCTTCCCACGCCCAAGATGCCATTGCAGGAGTCCGTGCCTTCCCGCTGGTTGGGGGAGCTCGATTGGCACAGGACTACGCGCAAGTGCTGCACAAGTTAAGTTGGTTAACCCAATGGGCACCTGAGATCGCATTAGTGAGCATTGCGGATCTTCGTTTCCTTGGTGACCAACGAACGGCATCTATATCGGTGACCTTGGATCCCAATCCATCGATATTCGACCCACGTGTTCGACGCATGGCAGGATGACGCAATGGCCGACTTAGACCAAGCCCTCCGCGGGGATATTCAGCGCAGTGGCTATTACCCAGATCTGGTAGCAGATGCGTTGGAAACGGCACTTGGTGGTGAAGATCTCCAGGCTTATCTGGTCCATCATGAGGCCACGTTCGATCATGATGAGTTACGTCGCCATGTAACTGTGCTGGCGTTGACCGCAACACGCTTAATCGTTGGACACACCGATGAGCATCCAGCAGATGAACATCACCCGGTTTCATTTGCGACCGCTTCAACCGAAGCCGTACGCCTTGAGCGCGTCGACTCAGTTGTCGTCACTCGAGTTGTAACAAATCCAGCAACCCATAAGCCCGGTGGCAATGCCGCGGAAGTTCTCTTAACTATCGGTTGGGGAGCGGTATCGCGCATTGAACTTGAGCCAGCATCTTGCGGTGATCCAACCTGCGATGCTGATCACGGATTTACCGGTACAACAAGTAACGATGATCTGTCGGTTCGTGTATCGCAGGTTGCTGACGGTGGCGAAGTTGTGCAGCAAGCGTTGGCCTTCGCCGCTTCGTTGTCACAGGCAACCGCGTCACGCCTGCGTTAATGTCTTCACAATTACCAAGCGCACCAAGTGCGCTGTCAATCGCTGACATTGTTCCCTCGGCAGCCAGTGCCCTGGGGCTATCTGGGTTTCGCGATCTCATCGGACTTGAACAGCCCCAACACGTGGTGTGTGCGCTGATCGACGGATTAGGTTCGATGCAGTTAGCGCAATATGGCCAGCACGCACCCGTACTTGCATCATTGGTCGGTCCGCTAGCCGCCACAGTCATTCCGTCGACAACACCGGTTGCCTTAGGGTCGTTTGGAACCGGCGAAATGCCGGGAACTCACGGACTTGTAGGAGCCTCGTTTTGGGTTCCGGAGTTCGATGGTGTCTTGGTTCCACTGCAATGGAACGCCCAGATGCCTGCAGTAGCCGTACAGCCTGAGCCAACGATGTTTGAAAACATGCAGGCCGCGGGGATTGCGGTCAACACAGTTGCTCCCGAGGCGTATCGCACCAGTGGATTAACTCGGGCTGTCTTGCGCGGGGGCCAGTACAGCGCAGCAGAAGATGTGAATCAACGAGTCGCTGCAATGTTGGCTGGTGCGCAGCACGGCCCATCGTTCACTTACGTGTACTGGGCAGAGCTTGATCGAGTCGGTCACGAATTTGGTGTTGGCAGCATTGAATGGATAGCTGCCCTTGGTCGTGTAGACGCACTCATTGATTCGTTGCGCAATGCACTACCAATGAATAGTCGACTGATCGTTACTGCAGATCACGGCATGGTCAATTGTGATACCCGGATCTCAGTTGATGCAACGAGTGACTTCACAGCAGGAGTTCGGGTACTTGCCGGCGAGCCACGTGCGCGCCACGTGTATTGCCAGGATGGGCAGGCAAGCGCAGTGGCGCGTAGGTGGTCGCAGTTGCTTGGTGATCACGCTCGAGTTATTGAACGCGAGGCACTGTTGGCCAGTGGACTTATGGGCGACGTGTTAGACGACCTCGTGGATCGCATCGGAGATGTGGTGGTGTTGGCTTCCGCCAATGTTGCGCTCACCTCGTTGATCGATAAGCGAGTGTCATCATTGGCTGGCCAACACGGATCAGTCAGCCAAGAAGAGTGGCAAATTCCCTGCTTGGTGGAGCGAGCCTAAGCGTTACGCATCTTCATTCTTGCTCGTGCCAAACAAGATTTCGTCCCAGGTTGGGATGCTTGCCCGGCGACCTTTTGTCTTGGCTGGCTTCTTTACAGCTGGTTTTTGTGGAGCTACCGGATCTTGGGTTTGCATAGGGAGCATCATGGTTTCGTTGTGCTGAACATTGACCTCATCAGCAGTGATTTCTTCCACAACGATGTCTACAACGATCGCATCATCTTCGCTGTCATCTTCGATTTCAAGTGCGGGTACCGCTACTAGACGTGGGCGAGATTCTTCGACAACCTCGATGTGCGCTTCCTCAACGATGACACCAATGTGTGTTTCGGTGATGAAATCCATTTCACCTTCGGGTGCAACACCAAGAAGGCGCCGAGCCACATCATCAAGTGCATGCAGATTGTGACCAGTGTGATCGTAAGTAAACACAGCTTTCTCACCGTGCTTCCATCCGGGAAGTACAGCAGTAACGATCCATTTGCCATCTTCACGACGGTAGGAATCCCAGGTAATGGAGTCTGGTGAAAAGCCGGTCGGTGCTACTACCTGAGCAACCGAATCTTCAAAGGAGACGGCGGATCCGGTACGGCGTAGTTCAGTGTTGAGTGCTTGGGTAACGATGTACTCGCGCTCAGCCAAGAGAGGGCCGGCGTAACGCATGACCTTGTCCAACTGCCAGCCTGTTTCAGCTGCGATGACCGCAGGCTCAGCACCCGCACGAACGCGAGCCTGAATTTCCCTTGGGCTGAGCGGTTCCAGGGCCTTCTCCTCACGTGCGGTTGTGTTGCCCCAAACATAGTGGGTCAGTCACGCTCAAGCGAAGGGGTCGGGGCAGATGTCGCACCAAAGGCTAGGAGCATTGCGACCAGCGCTCCCGTGGGTGGCAGTAAGTAACTCAAAGTGGTGCCAAATGAATCAATAAAGAATCCAGACAACGAAGTTCCGGCCGCGTACCCCAAAATCATTCCAGAATTCGTCCAGGTGAGAGCTTCGGTGAGCATTGATGCGGGCACCAAGCGTTCCGTGAGTGCATATGTGGTGATCAGCCCAGGTGCGATAGCAGCTCCAGCAAAGATGCCCGAGATCATCAATGCAGGAATGGTGCGAACGAAAACAGCAGGAAGAATCGCAATACACAAGATGGCTGTGCAATAGACCAACTGTTTGTGTAACGGAGCCGACCACGCGCGATGTCCAAACCAAAGCCCACCGATACCTGAGCAGGCTGCCCATAAGCCAAGAATTACCCCGCTCAGTTCTGGGTGCCCAGCGTTTTGCGCAAATGCCACTGTAGTCACCTCGTAACTGCCAAATAGCCAGCCGAAGCACCCCCCAATGATGGGCATTCGCCACATGTTGTGATGGTGAAACACCTTGCCACGTGGTGTGCCAGCAGGATGTTTTCTCGGTTCGCTCTTGCGTTGGTACGCAAGAGCGAATGAACCAGTCAACGTGAATACCGCAGCGAGCACCAAGGGCACTGCTAGCCCAATCTGGACTGCAACAACCGCAGTAAATATTGGACCTACGGTAAAAATGACTTCATCGAGAATGCTTTCCCAAGCAAATGCTGCGCGCTTTTTCTCAGGTTGATCAACGAGGGCAACAGCCCAGCGGGCGCGAACAACAGAACCAAGCGCAGGTTGTGCAGCGCCGGCGAGCAGTACGCCCAAGAGCTGCATAACCACGAGCTGATTGCTGAACAAAAAGATCATGAGTCCCAGTGCGTTGAGCGCAGCTAGATAGGGAAGCGTTGCGCCTTGGCCTCTGACATCCATCAATCGACTCGTGAAAATTGCACCTACGGCCGCCGAAACTTGAAACGCTGCCGCCAAAATACCGGCCTGAGCGTAGGAGCCTGTCGTACCAGCGACGTACAGCACGATCGCCAACATGACGATTGCGATGGGCAGGCGAGCCAAGAACGCTGCGCTGGAAAACTTCAACGCTCCTGGGGTCTGCAAGACCTCGCGATAAGTACCCAACACAACTGCGACGTTAGTGCTCTATAGGTATGAGTGCAGGATGTGGGGGTGGAACCTATTGAAGAATTTTTCGGGAAGCATGAACTTTTGCCTTTGGCATGGCAAGCAAGTGTTGAAGCCGCACGCTTCTTGCGCGACGAGCGCCCTCGGGACTTAGTTATTGAAACGAAATCCTCACCCGTTGATGCTGTCACGCAGATGGATCGCGGCGCCGAACTACGCCTGGTGAACGCTTTGCTTGGTGCCCGTCCAACTGACGGATTCCTTGGCGAGGAAGGTGGGGAGCGGGTTGGTACGTCGGGTACTCGGTGGGTAGTAGATCCACTGGATGGAACCGTGAATTATCTGTATCGCATTCCCATGTGGTCTGTATCCGTTGCCGCAGAAGTCAATGAAGAGTCAGTCCTCGGTGTTGTGATCGTGCCCGAGTTTGACGAGGCCTACGTTGCCATCAAAGGTGGCGGTGCTTGGTTGATTCGCCACGCAATGACCGAGCCAAGTTGGGTTGAACAGTTGCAGGTGCGTGAATGTAACGACGTGTCAGCGGCGATGGTCGCGACAGGTTTTGGGTACTCAAGCCAACGCCGACAAGAGCAAGCGGCCGTGGTGCTTGCACTGTCTGGGCAAGTTCGTGACTTCCGGCGTATGGGTTGCGCGACAGTTGATTTTTGTTGGCTTGCTCGTGGGCGTTTAGATGCCTACTACGAGCGGGGTCTCAATCGCTGGGATGTCGCTGCGGGTGCACTGATTGCCGCGGAAGCTGGAGCAGTGGTCACTGGGCTTTGGGGTGATAATCCTCATGAGGAGACCATGCTCGCTGCCGTGCCAGGAATTGCAATTCCAATGCGCGCTATCGTGCAGAAAGCTCACGGTTGAGCTAGTTCAATCGACGCAATTCCTGCGCGTATCGACGAGCGTTTTCCACATAGCCAGAAACACCGTCAACATCTGGATGATCGTCAACCTTGCTTTCTTGAATAACACATGGAACGCCCAGTGCACGGGCATGTGGCGGCACTACCTTGCGCAAGCCGACCAGAGCGCCAGCTCCCACGAGTGAATGCGGACCGATCACTGATTCATTTAACACAGTTGAACCCGACCCAATCAAACAATCATCATGGATAAGGGCGCCCTCTATATGCACGTTATGACCGACGGTGACTCGATTCCCGATCACTGTGTTGTGTTCATCGGTGCAGTGAATCACCGAGCCATCCTGAATAGAGGTCTGAGATCCGATGATGATGGTTCCGTAGTCACCGCGCAGGACTGCGCCAGGCCAAATCGATGACTCTGGGCCTATCTGGACATCTCCAATGACTACAGCGTCTGGATGTACATACGCGGTTGGATCAATTGTTGGTTCACGGTCACCAATGGCATAGATAGGCATAGGACGAGGTTATCGGGTGCACGTTGGTTAACTGGATTTGAGACAGTGCTTGAGTGAGGTTTAGTGCTGTGAGCAAGAATGGGCTCGCAGGATTCGTATGTGTGAGTTTCGGCGTGAGGGAGATGAACAATGGCGACACCCCAGTCACCTTTAAGAAGTTTCACTGACGATCAAGCGCGCAAGCAATTGAGTGAACTCAAAAAGCAATTTGCTGTGACGCAGTTACCGCAGATTCAAGCGATTGAACTTGACGAAGCCGAAAATCTCGAATTACCGGGCAGCGATGTTTCCGATGACGCCCTAGCCCTTGATATTTTGCCAAAGCAACTCGATGAATTCACCTGTGCCAAGTGTTTCTTGGTGCACCATCGCAGTCAGCTTGATCATGACAGTGTTCATGGGCCTGTGTGCAGTGAATGTTCCTGAACAAGGGATCACACTGCAAGTGTTGAACTAGTGCGTCTCGCGGTTCATTATTCGATAGACCGCTGTTTCAACGGCGGCCGCGGCTGCGGCTGTGACCACTGCCCACATCAAGGCGCGACCAAAACTCACGCGCCCGTCACGAGGATCGGGAGCTTCATTTCCGGTACGCCGCTCATAGGCGGCATTGAGTACCTTGCGCATCACCATGGTTGCGCCAATCGCTGTCATGGGTGCAACCAGATGCATGATCGGGTTAGGTTCTTCGACCGTTTGTTCAGGCTCGTGCGTACTCATGTTCCCACTGTCTCAGATGTGTATTAGTTGATGCCACTTTGGGCCCGTGCATGATCAATTGCATCTTTCAGGGCACCCGGATGTCGGGTACTAATGAGCCAGCCCGGGTGCGGGTCGGTCGGGTCATCTAATGTCACGGCAATCGCAGTCGTACTTGACCACAATTTGAGCAAGGTGAAATCCAGCGCGTGATCTCGACTGCGCCGAGCTTGACGAGTTTCATCAGCGTCGAGCACTCGAGTCTGAGCAATTGATGTCATGGGTAGCCGAGCTTCATCGACTCGCAGAACTTCACTGACTTCAATTACTGGTGATCCAGCCGTCATTGCCAATGCCAGGAGGCCAAATCCGACTATGAACATGACCCAGCCGATCATCGCCGAAAATGCGGCTCCATAGGCGATGCTCAACATCGCAATCAAGCTGGCGGCGAGCAAATAGACCCACCACTTTGGCAGGAGTCGCTCGCGATAGCCGTTCACAGGCTCAACCATAGGCCAACCTCAGTAGAGTCAGTCGTTATGCAGGTACCAGTCTTAATTCAACGCCTTGATGCAGATTTGCCTCTTCCGACATACGAACATCCAGGTGATGCCGCGATGGATTTGCGTGCGCGGGTGTCGGTCACCTTGCAGCCTGGCGAGCGGGTCTTGATTCCCACGGGCATCGCGATTGCCTTGCCAGCCGGGTTTGCCGCATATGTGCACCCAAGAAGTGGGTTAGCGCTCAATCGGGGTCTTGGGATGGTCAATGCACCGGGTGTGATTGATGCGGGGTATCGCGGCGAGATTGGAGTCATATTGATCAATCATGATCCAATTCATGCAATTTCCTTGGAACGGGGTGATCGCATAGCGCAACTCGTGGTGGCCCCCGTTGCCCACGCTGAATTGATCGAGGTCAGTGAATTGCCACAAAGCCATAGAGGCGAGGGCGGGTTCGGCTCAACAGGTACAGGTACTACTACGGTGGGCATGTGAGTAGCGAACTGCGGGCCAATGGGCCATGGGATGAATCCGAAGTTACCTGGGATGAGACGCAACGTCTTGATCTAGGCAGCCTGTTGATCACCGCAATTCCTGGCATTGATGTTCAGGTGCAAGTTGATGAAGCATCCGGAGCTGTGGCACTCGTGACGTTGGCTACTCCAGAAAGTGGAGTGCAATTGCAGGTATTCGCTGCTCCAAAGTCAGGAGGACTTTGGGATGAAGCCCGACCGCAGATCATTGCCTCCATTAATGAGTCCCAAGGATTAGTGGAACAGCAAGTTGGGGCGTTTGGTCCGGAGATTTGGGCTCAAGTTCCTGCGGAGCAAGGTTTGCAAGCAGTTCGGTTCGTAGGTATTGAAGGTCCACGTTGGTTCTTGCGAGCTGTATTCCTAGGCCAAGCCGCCCGTCCAGGTGATGCTGCTGTGTTCATGGAAAATGCTGTGCGTGGGTTAGTCATCGTGCGGGGAAACGACGCACTTCCGGTGGGTACCCCCCTCGTCTTAGCGCTTCCTGCTGTCGACGAGGTAATCGAAGCTTCCGCACCTGTGTTGTTACCACCAGAGCGCGGACCTGAGATCACCGAGATTCGCTAATGGGATTCAAGACTCGGCTTTCGAATTTAGCTCGCACTCGTGCTGAGAGTGAAGCCGTTGAGTTACGAGCAGAACTTAACCGCGATGGTGATCCCTGCCAAGAAATTTGTGATTGTGCAGCTGGTCAATTGGTTTCACTCAGCGGAACTGTTCGATCGGTAACCATTTTGCCGCAGGACGTGGCCCCGGCTTTTGAAATCGAGTTGTATGACGGTTCAGGCGCGACCTCGATTATTTGGCTAGGTCGCAGATCAATTCCTGGAATTGTCGCCGGTCGCCGTCTTCGTGTGAATGGGCGAATGACCAACATCAATGGCCGCAAAACTATTTACAACCCTCGATACACACTGAAGCCCTCACATTCATGAACGACAATGAACCTGCCATAGAGCATGAATCAATTGAGGACATCAAAGCCGAAACCATTCTGCTGGAACGGGCCATTGGCGGTTGGCGCGGGATAATCGATTCAGGAGTTCCTACTCTCACCTTCGTTTTCGCGTATTTGATTACCAGTCAAAATCTGGGCACATCGGTGGTGGCGGCTCTGGCTGCTGGCGTGCTCATCGCGGTTTGGCGTGTAGTTCGACGTGAATCGCTGACTCAAATCGGTGTTGGGTTCCTGGGTTTATTGGTGTCAGCCGGTTTTGCTAAGTACACAGGCAAGGCAGGCGATTTTTATCTTCCAGGATTATTGACCAATCTCGTTTATGGCAGTGTTTTTCTCATTTCCATCTTGGTTCGATGGCCGCTAATCGGCGTCTTCCTTGGATATTTCACTGGGCAAGGCACAACATGGCGCAAGACTCCAAGTCAGCGGCGCGCACTTGCTGCGGCTACTTGGATTTGGGTTGGACTATTTTTTGCTCGTCTGGCCGTGCAGGCGCCGCTGTATTTATCTGACGCGGTCACAGCGTTGGGTATTGTGAAAGTCGTCATGGGATGGCCGCTTTTTCTGGCGGCTGCCTACTTTACGTACCGAGTACTTGAACCCACCTACAAGGCTATGCGCGCCGAAGGATCAACGAAGTAACAATTGTTTATAGATGGCCGAGCATGCGTTGCAGTTCTGGCTCTTGATCAGGTGAGGCCACGAACAGCAATTCATCGCCTGGATCCAATGGATCATCCGGTGACGGTGTAATCACGCGGCTGCCACGAACGATGGCAACGAGTGCAGTGTCTGGTGGCCACGGTTGATCTCCCACCCGTTGGCCAGCAACGGGGGAGTCAGATGAAAGCGTGATTTCAACCAAGTTTGCTTGGCCTTGGCGGAAGGTGAACAGGCGCACGAGATCGCCGACGCTCACCGCTTCCTCGACGAGCGCGGAAAGCATGCGGGGCGTTGACACGGCAACGTCCACACCCCAACTCTCATCAAACATCCATTCGTTCTTTGGATGGTTAACGCGAGCAACTACTCGTGGAACCCCGTATTCAGTCTTTGAAAGCAAACTCACCACAAGGTTCACCTTGTCGTCGCCTGTCGCGGCGACCATCACCTGGCATTGAGCCAGATTTGCGGCTTCAAGGGTTGAGATTTCACAAGCATCCGCAAGAAGAACTTCAGCGCCTTCAATGGAACCTGAGCGTGAAAGTTCTGGATCACGATCGATGAGCAAAACATTGTGACCATTAGCGATGAGTTCGCGAGCAATCGAGCGACCGACCTTGCCTGCACCTGCAATTGCGACGCGCATCTATGCCTCCACTGGTCCGTGCGCAAACACGCGCACTACGTGGGCAACTTGGTCTGTTCGGTATGTGGCATACACCTGGTCGCCCTCTTGAAGCACTGTCTCAGCGTTGGGGATGGATGGTTCGCCATAACGCGTGATGTACGTAATTCGAGCACCAGATGCCACCTCAAGCTCAACGGCACGCTTACCAATCCACACAGAGCCAAATGAAATGGCACCGACGGCTAGGTATCCGCTTGCATCGCGGAAGAGTTCATCGCTACCGAGCGGAAGTATGCGGCGCATGATTTGGCTTGATGTCCAGGCCACGGTTGCAACGGTGGGAATACCGAGACGTTCGTAGATTTCTGCTCGACGCTGGTCATAAATTCGAGCCACGACGCGTTCTACGTTGTAGGTCTCTCGGGCCACACGCGCAGCCAAAATATTGGTGTTATCACCGCTACTGACCGCGGCAAAAGCGCCTGCGCGTTCGATCCCTGCACTTTCAAGCGTTTCACGGTCAAAGCCAATGCCTTTGACCGTGAGCCCACCAAAATCAGCAGGGAGTCGACGGAAGGCTGAGGCGTCCTGATCGATGATGGCCACGGAGTGACCAGACTTGTCGAGGAATTCACCTAGGAGGGATCCGACTCGTCCGCACCCAAGGATGACGATGTGCACGTTCAGAAGATACAGGTAAGGCGTAGCATCCGTTGACGTGCCGTTGTCCGAGGGTCTTAAGCGTCTCCTAGTTGGTCGTGCATTACGCAGCGATCGTCTCCACGAGACCTATTTGTCAAAGAAAATCGCCCTGCCTGTGTTCGCCAGCGATGCGCTGTCCTCGAACGCGTATGCCACACAGGAAATCCTGTTGGTGCTCTCGCTTGGCGGGGTGAGCCTCTACGAGTGGGGGCCGTTGGTAGCTGCTGGTGTCGTACTCATTTACTTCGCGGTGGTGATGTCGTATCGCCAAACCGTGCACGCCTATCCAAGTGGTGGTGGCGACTATGAAGTGGTCACACATAACCTCGGGCCAAATTGGGGTGTGTTTGTAGCAAGTGCGCTACTGATTGATTACGTCATGACCGTCGCGGTATCGATTGCATCTGCCGTCGACAACCTAGGTTCCGTGTTTCCTGCAATCAGTTTGCACAATGTGTGGTGGGCGGTGGGGATCATCGTGGTGATCACCTTGCTGAACTTGCGTGGCATGAAGGAATCCGGCGGATTGTTCGCGGCGCCAACCTATTTCTTCATGGCAGCAATTTTCGTCATGATCGCAACAGCGATTATTCGGATGATCTTTGGTGCAAATCTCCAGGCAGAAAGTGCTTCTTGGAACATTCTTCCCGAAGGTTCATTTACTGGCTTCGCGTTGGCATTTCTCATTATGCGTTCATTCTCTTCAGGTACCACTGCGTTGACCGGTATAGAAGCGGTGGCAAATGGCGTCCCTGCCTTCAAGCCGCCGAAGTCCAAGAATGCAGCAACGACCTTGGCTTTGCTCGGGATTATTTCCATGGCCATGTTCGTGGGTATTACATGGCTAGCAATTAAGACTGGCGTGAAGATTACGCACAAGGATTCTGAATTAGTGGGTCTGCCAGAGGGCCAGGCACAAAAAACTGTCATTGTTCAGATTGCTAATGCGGTATTCAGTGAACAAGTGATTCCTGTGTTGGTAATTTCACTTGCGACTGCATTGATCCTGGCACTGGCCGCAAACACTGCTTTTAATGGTTTCCCTGTCATGGGTTCGATCTTGGCCAAAGACGGGTACCTTCCGCGTCAATTGCACACGCGCGGCGATCGTCTCGCATTCAGCAATGGCATCCTCACGTTAGCCGCATTAGCAATTGTCTTAATCGTGATCTACCAAGCAGACGTAACAGCATTGATTCAGCTGTACATCCTTGGCGTATTTGTTTCGTTCACGTTGAGTCAGATCGGCATGGTTCGTCACTGGACAAGAAATCTGAAGTCAGAGACCAATCCAAAGGAACGCGGCAAAATGCGTCGTTCTCGAGGCATAAATTTCTTTGGTTTCATCATGACTGGGCTCGTGCTCGTGATTGTGCTGCTCACAAAGTTCACTCATGGTGCCTGGCTAGTTGTCGTGGCAATGCCGGTCATTTTCGCCATCATGAAAATCATTCATGGTCATTACGAGCGTGTAAGTCGTGAGCTTGCCACCAGAGATGATGAAAAAGTCGTTCTTCCATCTCGTGTGCACGCGCTTGTATTGGTTTCCAAGATCCATAAGCCAACACTGCGTGCCCTTGCCTATGCCCGTGCATCACGCCCGACAGTGCTTGAAGCAATTACAGTCAACGTTGACGACGATGACACTGCTGCGTTACAAGCCGATTGGGCTCGTCGTGAAATTCCTGTGACCCTGAAAATCCTTGATTCGCCATATCGAGAAATTACGCGCCCAATTTTGACGTACGTTCGCGATCTTCGATCCGATAATCCAAATGACATTGTGATGGTGTTTATTCCTGAATATGTTGTTGGTCGCTGGTGGGAACAGTTGTTACATAATCAATCTGCATTGAGGTTGAAGAGTCGATTGCTCTTCACTCCGGGCGTGATGGTGACCAGCGTGCCTTGGCAGTTGGCATCCAGTGAATTGGCCGTTAATAAAGATGAATAACGTTGTTCGCGCGCCTAAAGAACCCATTGAAGTTGATGATGAAGTTCGACTTATTCTTGGTCCGACAGTCCACGGCGGTCACTGCATCGCCCACCCACTTGGTCACACCGCATTTGTTCGCCATGGGTTAGAAGGCGAAGACGTCACTGTGCGCATCACAGAAGTGCGTTCGAAGTTTGTGCGCGCCGATGTCATCGAAGTTCATGAAGCGTCACCTTTTCGAGTTGAAGCTCCGTGCAGTTGGGCTCGTTCCTATGGATGTGGCGGCTGCGATTTCCAGCATGTAGACGTGGCACACCAGCGCACGATCAAAGGTGCAATTGCGCGCGAGTCGTTGCAACGTCAAGCAGGGATTGATCTGGGCGAACTGGATGTTGAATCACTCGGCGATGTGGATGGCTTGGGGTGGCGCACACGGATGCGCTGGACGGTCGATGGAGCTGGTCAAGCCGGAATGCTCGGTTTTCGCAGCCATGGTGTGTTGCCCGTTGAGGAGTGTCTCTTGGCAAGCCAGGCCATCACTGCTGCGCAGGTCACTGAGGCGGATTGGTCCGGTGTCGAAAGCGTGCAGGTCACACAAGACTCGCGCGGCAATGTTTCAGTATGGGCAGATCGCGACTTAGTCAGTGGTCCGCGCAAGGCTCACCAGCAGGTACGTGAACGAATCTGGGAAATTGAGAGCACTGGGTTTTGGCAGGTGCACCCGGCGGCCGCAGAGTCCATTGTGCAACACGTGCTTGATTTCGGTGCGCCACAGGCAGGGGAGCGGTGGATTGATCTGTATGCCGGAGCGGGCTTGATCAGTGCTTTCCTTGCCGAAGCTGTCGGAGTGACCGGCAATGTCACGGCCGTGGAGAGCTATCGCAGTGCCGTGCGCGACGGAAAGCGTGCCCTTGCTGATCTACAGCAGGTCACTTTTGTTGATGCCGATGTTGAACGTTGGCAGTTCCCGCACCAAGTAGATGGAATAGTGCTGGATCCTCCGAGGCGGGGCGCTGGTAGAGAAGTGATGAAGTCAGTCGCAGCAGCCAAGCCACGCTCAGTGGTGTACGTGGCCTGTGATCCCGTTGCCTTTGCACGAGATGCAGCCTTCCTCATGGAGGCTGGGTACACGCTTACATCCTTTGTGGTCCTTGATGCGTTCCCAATGACCTCGCACATGGAGTGCATTGCCAAGTTTGAGCCGTCGGCATAAGGACCAGACCTGTTGTGCCCTTGGGAGGGTGAATCGGCTACCTTGAACCTACTTAGAGCGAAAGGTATGGCCAGCGTGGACAGTTTTGGTGCCAAAGGAAATCTGCAGGTTGGATCGAATTCCTACGAGATTTTCCGAATTGCAACGGTCCCGGGCAGTGATCGCCTTCCCTTCACGCACAAGGTGCTTCTTGAAAACCTCCTGCGCACCGAAGATGGCGCCAACATCACCAAAGAAACCATCGCATCTCTGGGCAACTGGGATCCCGCTGCCCAGCCAAGCGAAGAAATCCAGTTCACTCCGGCACGTGTAGTGATGCAGGACTTCACCGGTGTTCCTGTGGTTGTCGACCTTGCAACCATGCGCGAAGCTGTTGCAGAGCTCGGAGGAGACGCCAGCAAGATCGAGCCATTGGCTCCATCTGAACTTGTGATCGACCACTCGGTCATCGTGGATTTCTTTGGCAGCCAAAATGCTGAAGCGCTGAACGTGGATCTGGAATATGAACGCAACTTAGAGCGCTACCAATTCCTTCGTTGGGGCCAAGGCGCTTTTGAAGAATTCAAGGTCGTGCCACCAGGCACCGGCATCGTCCACCAAGTCAATATTGAGAACCTGGCTCGAGTCATCATGGCTCGTGGTGGTCAGGCGTACCCAGACACTGTCGTCGGCACCGATTCACACACCACCATGGTCAATGGCCTTGGTGTGTTGGGCTGGGGCGTCGGCGGTATCGAAGCTGAAGCAGCAATGCTTGGCCAACCAGTGTCGATGTTGATCCCACGTGTTGTTGGCTTCAAGCTTCGCGGTGAATTGCCACAGGGCGCCACAGCAACAGACCTCGTACTCACCATTACCGACATGCTTCGCAAGCATGGAGTCGTTGGCAAGTTCGTAGAGTTTTACGGTGAAGGTGTCAGCGCAGTGCCGCTGGCCAACCGCGCCACTATCGGCAACATGAGCCCTGAATACGGCAGCACGGTTGCGATCTTCCCCGTTGATGAAGCAACAGTTGATTATTTGCGCCTCACGGGCCGATCAGAAGAGCAAATTGCACTTGTTGAGGCGTATGCAAAGGAACAAGGGTTGTGGCACAACGCTGCACATGAGCCTGTGTATTCCGAATACCTTGAGTTGGATCTCGCAACTATCGTGCCTTCGATTGCTGGTCCAAAGCGCCCACAGGATCGCGTGCTGCTTTCCGAATCAAAGGGTGCCTTCGAAGTTGCACTGGAGGACTACACCAAGTCACCTGCAGCGTTGGCAGAGGTGACCATTAACGGAACGACTTCAGAGATTGGTCATGGCGCTGTCACTGTTGCCGCGATTACATCGTGCACCAACACCTCAAATCCATTCGTGATGCTTGGCGCCGGTTTGCTGGCTAAGAAGGCTGTTGAGCGTGGGCTCACTCGGGCACCTTGGGTCAAAACTTCCCTTGCACCTGGCTCAAAGGTTGTCGCTGATTACTACGACAAAGCCGGTTTAACCCCATACTTGAATCAGCTTGGTTTTGACATCGTTGGTTACGGTTGCACCACTTGCATTGGTAACTCAGGTCCACTCATTCCTGAAGTAAGTGCAGCGGTCAATGAACATGACCTCGCAGTGGTGTCAGTGCTCAGTGGTAACCGCAACTTCGAAGGTCGCATCAATCCTGACATCAAGATGAACTACTTGGCATCCCCTCCACTCGTGGTCGCATACGCAATTGCGGGAACGATGGATATTGACCTAGCAACTGAACCTTTGGGTTACGACTCAGATGGCAAGGGTGTGTTCTTGGCAGATGTGTGGCCTAGTGCAAATGAAGTTGCCGCTGTAGTGAACTCTGCAATTGATGCTGACATGTTCTCTTCGCGTTACAAGGATGTGTTTGCAGGCGATGCTCGCTGGCAGAACCTGGCAACCCCAAGTGGTGATCTTTTTGCTTGGGATCCGGAGAGCACATACGTGCGCAAACCGCCGTACTTCGAAGGTATGGGCCGTACGCCTTCACCTGTCAATGACATCACCGGTGCGCGCGTTCTAGCTGTACTTGGCGATTCGGTCACGACTGACCACATTTCACCTGCCGGCAATATCAAGGCTGACAGCCCTGCAGGCGTGTATTTAGCTGAACACGGTGTTGATCGCGCAGACTTCAACTCCTACGGATCACGTCGTGGCAACCATGAAGTGATGATTCGTGGAACATTTGCGAACATCCGTTTGAAGAACCTCATGCTCGATGGCATTGAGGGCGGCTTTACTGTCGATCTCACCAATGCTGATGAGCCTGTTGTTTCGATTTACGATGCAGCGCAAAGCTACGCCAAGCACGGCACCCCATTGGTGATTCTTGCTGGCAAGGAATACGGCTCAGGTTCATCGCGCGACTGGGCGGCAAAGGGCACGGCACTCCTTGGTGTTCGTGTGGTTATTGCAGAGTCATATGAGCGCATCCACCGTTCCAACTTGATTGGCATGGGCGTCTTGCCATTGCAGTACCAAGCGGGCGTCAATGCTCAAAGCCTTGGCCTGACTGGCGAAGAGGTCATCACAGTGAAGGGTGTTGTTCAGTTAAACGACGGCACTACACCACGTGAAGTTGCTGTTGAAGCGGTAAAGCAAGATGGATCAGTCGTGGAGTTCAATGCGCTGGTGCGTATCGATACACCAGGTGAAGCTGACTACTACCGCCATGGTGGAATCTTGCAGTACGTGCTTCGTTCGTTGCTCTAAATGACACCAGCAGGTTGGCCTCATGGTTTGGTACCCCCAGACCATGAGGATTTCACCGGCGAAGCCGTCAAATGGTTACTGGACCAGGGCCCAGCTGATTTGCGAACCTCGCCTTTGCGAGGATTTCCACTGGCCTTGGCGTTGTATCTGGAATCTTTCACCGCGGGTGCCCTTGAAGGGTCGCGTTTGGGATACAGCCAAACGAGAACCAAACTTGAAGGCACTCTGCAGGCCTTTGATTTAGAAATCGTGCAGCAAGCTCTTGCTGCTCAAGGGGCAAGAATGGTGGCTCTGCAGCGTGAAATTTCTCTTGTTGTCGAGGGGCTACGAGAGGTCTCTGCTCGTCACTAGGGGCCTAGACTAACCGGGTGAGCCTGTTAGCCCGTATCCGCGACCCTCGCGATGTTCGAGCGTTAACTCCCGCGCAATTACCTGTTCTCGCCGCCGAGATCCGTGCCTTTCTGGTAGCCAAAGTTTCGGCAACTGGCGGACATCTTGGCCCCAATTTGGGTGTCGTGGAGCTCACGATTGCGCTCCATCGCACGTTCACGTCACCACAGGACGCGATCATTTGGGACACCGGTCATCAGTCATATGTACACAAAATCCTGACGGGCCGAGCAGCAGGTTTCGATGAACTTCGTCAGGCTGGGGGATTGTCGGGTTATCCAAGCCGATCCGAAAGCATTCATGACATTGTCGAGAATTCACATGCTTCAACTTCACTGTCATATGCCGATGGCCTAGCCAAGGCGTGGGAACTGCGTGGGCTGTTGGGCAAACAACATGTTGTTGCTGTGATTGGTGATGGTGGCCTCACCGGAGGCATGGCTTGGGAAGCGCTCAACAACATTGCAGGTTCCAAGCGTCCGGTCGTGATCGTTGTGAACGATAACGAGCGCTCGTATTCACCAACCATTGGCGGATTAGCGCATCATTTGTCCACATTACGGACGACTCGTGGTTACGAACGCTTCATGGATTGGGGCAAGCGGGTGCTACATCGCACTCCGGTTGTGGGTAATCCAATTTACGGAACTTTGCACGGAATGAAAAAAGGCGTCAAGGACATCATGGCGCCGCAGGGCATGTTTGAAGATCTTGGATTGAAGTACATCGGGCCAGTTGATGGCCATGATGAAACTGAACTCGAACATGCACTCAAGCGTGCAAAGGAATTTGACGGACCTGTCATCGTGCATGTGATCACCGAAAAAGGTCGCGGATATGGGCCAGCTGAAGCAGATGATGCTGATCGATTCCATGGCGTTGGCATCATTGACCCTGACACGGGTATTCCCGTTGGAGTCTCAGGCCCTACTTGGACAGCAGCGTTTTCAGATGCACTTGTGACTGCTGGACGTTCACGATCTGATCTTGTAGCGATTACGGCGGCTATGTTGGGACCAACAGGATTAAACGCCTTTGCTCAAGCATTTCCAGAACGCACCTTCGATGTGGGTATCGCTGAACAGCATGCAACCACGAGTGCGGCGGGATTAGCGTTTGGTGGTTTGCATCCGGTGGTCGCGCTCTACGCAACCTTCCTCAACCGGGCTTTCGATCAGGTGCTGATGGATTGTGCGCTCCATAATGCCGGAGTTACCTTCGTCTTGGATCGTGCTGGTGTCACTGGTGATGATGGTGCAACGCACAATGGAATCTGGGATTTGTCGATGCTGCAGGTCGTTCCTGGACTTCGCATCGCTGCTCCGCGTGATGAAGTCACCTTGCGAGATGAATTCAATGAAGCGATCGCTATTAGTGATGCACCGACTGTGGTGCGTTTCCCTAAAGGTGCCCTGCCGCCTGTTCTCCCTGCCATTCGTCGCGTTGATGCTGTTGATGTTTTGGCCGAATACGGGGATCAGCACGTCCTCATTGTGAGTGTCGGAGCCTTTGCGCCGTTGTGCTGTGAAGTTGCTGAGCGTTTACATGATCAGGGAATCGGGAGCTTGGTTGTTGATCCGCGTTGGGTGAAGCCGGTGCCAACCGCGATTATTGAGTTAGCGCGCTGCGCAAAATTGGTCGTTGTCGTGGAAGATGGCATGCGCACGGGTGGTGTTGGCGCGGCAGTGAGCCAAGTTCTACGCGACGCTCATGTTGACGTACTTGTTCGAAATATTGGAATACCTGATGAGTTCCTTGAGCATGGTAAGCGTGCAGATCTACTCAAGCAGTTTGGTTTAACGTCACAGGAAATTTCGCGCACCGTGGTAGAAACCGTTGCGGTGCAAGGCTCTCAAGAAGTTATTGATCGTCAGTCTTCGGTGCAGCAGTAGCGAGCAATCCTGTTGCAAAAATCGGAGTGGATAATTCAATCTGCCACTCTCGGGCACCGTGGGCCCTGAGGTAATCAATAATCGTTTCGCTGGTGATTTCCAATGGCGGTTCCCAGCACAATCTGCGAGTGATTTCTGGTGTCAATAAATTTTCGACAGGCACGCTCACTCGTTCGGAAAGTTCACGCAAACCTTCACGGACAACTTCAAGGCGTACCGATGCTTGCGGATTCTTATTGATCCACGTGCGAGGTGGCGGCAGACCTTCGCCTGGTCCGCTACTGACTGGCCACGAATGCTCTGGCGATTCCAAAGCGGTACTTATCGCCGACCACCACTGAGCGCGTCTGCGCGTTTGGCCACGGCCAGCGAACGCAGGGAGTTTGCCTAGATCGTCTGAAGACGCAGGAAGTTCAGTGGCAGCCGCAACGATCGCAGCATCGGGAAGGATGCGTCCTGGGGCTATATCTTCACGTCGTGCCGTGAGGTCGCGTGCAGTCCATAATTCACGGACGACCGCCAGTTGTTGGCCTTTGCGAAGTTTGTGAATACCGGAGGTTCGCCTCCATGGTTCTTCGCCTCGGTCCTTGGGGCGAAAATTCAATAATGCATCGAATTCCTGTTGAGCCCACTGTGCCTTTCCGGCGGTGTCGAGCTCGGCCTGAAGAACATCCATTAATTCGACGAGTAACTCAACATCGAGAGCCGCGTATCGCAATTGAGCTTTCGTGAGTGGGCGCAACGACCAATCCGTTGCACCGTGACCCTTCTCGAGAATCTCACCTAGTTCAGATTCGACAAGCGCACCCAGACTCACGCGTTCACGGCCAAGCAGGCGTCCGGCAAGTTCGGTATCAAAGAGCGAAATCGGAAACAGACCCAACTCATTGAGACAAGGTAAATCTTGGGAGGCGGCATGCAGAATCCAGGGGATGCCATCCATTGCGGTGATCAATGGACTGAAATCGTCGATAGTGATGGGATCGATCAATGCAGTTCCCGCGCCTTCACGGCGGAGCTGAATCAGATACGCACGCTGGCTGTAACGAAAACCTGAAGCTCGTTCGGCGTCAAGGGCCACGGGCCCGCTGCCGTCAGCGAGAAGTGCGCTGTACGCCTTGAGTTGTGCACTCGTAGTAATTGGTTCTGGAACGCCATCGCGAGGTTCACGTTCGCGTTTTAGCTCAACAGGCATATCCACTAACGCTGTGCTCGCATTTTGCTGCGCATCACATGTGAGACGTCTTCTGGTAGTGGTTGTAAACCAGCAGCATGATCAAGGAGTCTGAGCCACGCTCGGGTATGACGATCCATGTGTTCGCTGGCGTCACCATCAACTGTTGCAGGGGTCCAGGACGCACGCATTTCTAGGTAGCCATCTGTGGGGCGATCACTCATCGTGCCAAAACTACGACCTGCATTTCGGGTGATGGTTCCACCCAGTTGCAGGTATTCACAACCACTGGACTGCAAGGATTCAGTGAGCCAACTCCAACCAACTTCGTGTAGGAGTGGATCATCGATGAGATCAGATTCCAGGGCAGCTCTTACAAACACGACGGCTCGAAATGTGCCTTCCCATTCATCTACGCCATCGGGATCATGCAGTAACACAAAACGACCGCTTGCGAGATCTTCTTCGCCCGACGAATCAGCAGTGATGGCAAGGGCGAAAGGTGCTAAGCGACTTGGTGCGGGTGCTTCTTCAAGCTCAAACTCTGGACGACACTTCACCATGCGAATACGCGATACCGCGGCCTCAAAGGCCTGATCTTGGGCAGTGACCGCGCGCATTTATACAGGCTATTGGGACGAACCGGACTGGCCCTGATAGGCGCGCCGGTGACCCTAGCTCGGGTTAGCGTCTTCCTTGAATTTCATCGCAATTGAATTCATGCAGTAGCGAAGATCAGTTGGCGTGCCATAACCCTCGCCCTCAAACACATGCCCCAAGTGGCTACCGCACGACGCGCACCGCACTTCAGTGCGCACACGCCCAGCCGAGGCATCTTCTAGGTAGATCACGCGGTCTTGAGCAAGGGGAGCGTAAAAACTTGGCCAGCCGCAGTGGGAATCGAATTTTGTGGTGCTACGGAACAATTCAGCCTCACAGGCTTTGCAGGAGTACACACCTTCGGCTTTGTTGTCGGTGTATTGACCAACGAATGGAGCCTCAGTTCCGGCCTGACGCAATACGTAGAACTCTTGATCGGTGAGTTCATCGCGCCATTGGCTTTCGGGTTTGACCACGCTGAATGGTTGTCCGTCCGGACGGTTGTCGCTAGCGCCTATTGAAGAATTTCCCATGGCCGCAACGTACTGGCAATGTCGAGTTTGGGCTAGGTCTCAAGGGATGATGGTCGTCACGAGAACAGGGGTATGACGTGAGCGAAATGCTCGACACGCAGTCTGCATGGTTAGACGAAGCCGATCTGCAGTCTGCCCGAGACCGCCTACCAATTGTGTATGTAGACGCCGTTCCTGTGCGCGTGGATTCACTTGGGCAAGTAACTGAAGTCGGATTATTGCTTCGCGTATTACCCGACGGCAGCATTAGTCGCGCCATTGTTTCTGGACGAGTGTTGTATGGCGAACGTTTACGTGACGCACTGATGCGGCACCTAGAAAAGGATCTCGGCTCAATGGCAATGCCGAGGATTCCTACCTCACCACAACCGTTTACGGTGGTTGAATATTTCCCAGATCCTCAGATCACTGGTTTCCATGATCCGCGGCAGCATGCAGTGTCATTGGCATATGTCGTGCAGATCGATGGAGATTGCGCCCCTTCGCAATCGGCATTGGATCTGATTTGGGTATCGCCGCAAGAAGCTGTCTCCTTGGCTTTCCAGTCACAAATGGGTGGCGGACAAGATCGACTCGTACGAATGGCACTCGCACACTGCGGTGTTTTGGGATAAGGAGCTGACATGTCACAGGCAAAGAAGAAGTTCAACGGACGAATGATCTCTGGGGTCGTTATTGCCATCGTTGCGTTGATCATCATTGTGCAGAACACAGCATCCGCCGAGATCAAGTTCTTGGGTTGGAGTTGGAACATGCCAATCTGGTTGATCTTGGTGATCATGTTTGTTCTTGGCATGTTGCTTGGTGGAGCAGTGCGTTCCGGGGTGCGCAAGCTGCGCGGCGCTGAGCCAAAGAAGTCTTAATCTTCGTAAGGATCAATCCCTAAGAGGGTTTCGTCTTCTGGGGTGAGGATTTCATCAACCTCGTTGTCCCCGATGACATGCATGGCAAGCTCTTCGGCTGTTTTCCATACTCCAGGTTCTCCAGCATGGCGAGGGTCGTCGCTTCCGTCATCTGCATCTTCCATTGAAAGTACTTCTTCAGCATTCTCAAGGGGATAGAGAAAGCCATCAAGTTCACCTTCACCGCTACTTCCGTGAAGGGCCGATTCAATTGCTTCAGCTTCCATAATCATTGCCAGGCGATCGGCTTGATCAGCGCTATCTCCGGGGCGCTCGCTCAAGGTTGCGCGCAAGACTTCACTTGGTCGGGCTGAGTGTTGATGGGTTGTCATGATGATCACCTCTTCCTGTTTGCACGGTAGCCCCTAATGGGACTCCTTGCTAGTGCCTAAGGCCAAGCAAAGGAGGACTTTCGTACCTAGTGATGTCAAGGTTTAGAAGGGTCGGGGAGTGATGTTGATTCCTTTGGCCAGCGATGAAGCTTCACTGTGAATCCATGCCAGGTACGGCGCAGTGAGTTCGGGTGCTGAGTTATTGGCCTGTGTAGATTTGGAAACCTTGTTCCCCTGTGAGTCCAGAAGCAACGAATGGTGAAGATAGACGCAATGAGCGAGTTCTGATGCACCCATGAGTTCTGCGAGATACATATGAAGTGCAGTGGAACTCAAAAGGTCTTCGCCACGAACGATATGTGTGGTGCCAAGGTCGCGGTCATCAATCACATTGGCCCAGTGGTAGGCCGGAATATCGTCGCGACGCCAAAGCACGACATCACCAAAGTGTTCGTGCAGGTTGAACAATTGCTCGCCTACAGGTATTGAAATTGTGGGATCGAGATAGAGCCTCAGCGCATTGACATTGGGTACCCATGTGATTTCTTCACCGCGGCAATAACAGGCGCGTTGGACTAGATCAGATCGAGAGCACGAACACGCAAAAATGAGATTTTGGGGGAGCGCCGAAAGTTGCGTTCGCAGGTATTGCCTTCGGTTCGGAATTGAGGTGTTGGTTACCTGCGTCTTTATTTTCAGCGCGTTCAACGCCGAATGGATGTATTCCGTATATTCAGGCCGCAAACGATTGCTGTCATCGGCATCAATGCGTAAATAGATTTCGCCACCCAATTGATGGGCAAGCCAAGAAGTCAACAGCGCATTCGCGAGGTTGCCTTCGTGGAGGTATCCACTAGGCGTTGGAGCAAAACGAGTGCGCATGGTTAAGAGCGATGGCGTTGTTGGTACATCGCGGCGTCGGCTTGTTCAATGATTTCCGGAAGTGGCTGGTTGAAACCCAACGACGATCCGATGGTTATGCCACGTGTCCACGAGGGGGGCAAGGGTTCTGAAGCCAACTGCCGATCAAGCCGTTCTTTGAATTCATGGGCTGCGGGAACTTGCCCAAGGCCGATAACAAGGAATTCATCGCCGCCCCATCTGGCCACAAGATCATCAGGACGCACTGCTTGAGTGAGAGCCCTGGACACTGCACTCAGAAGTACGTCGCCAGCCCCATGACCGTCGGTGTCATTGACATATTTGAGACCGTCGATGTCGCAGAACATCACGAACACGAATTGTTGTTCGCGAAGCGCACGTCTGTGCAAGGCCAATTCCATATGTTCGATTCCACGGCGATTCAGTAGGCCGGTGAGTGGGTCAGTTGTCGCAAGTTCCGCTGCTTGGATTGCGGCTTGGGCAAGTGCTGTGGCCGTTTGTGTCCGGCCCCAAAGAATGAGGGCAGACATTGCTGTGGCTGTTAGTGCTGCAATGACCCATTCTTCAGCACCAGTTTCCATATGTGTGAAGAAAGTCCAAGCCGTGACCGTATTAGCCACACCAGCGACAACGATGAATGCTCGCCAATCGAAAATCAAAGCTCCTGTCACTGAGAGCATGATCATGATGACCGCAATCGAATTACCTGTTGGGTCAATAACAAATTGAAAGTTCATGACGAGGTTATTGGTGATGACTGCCAAGCCAAAGAGCCAAGGAACATAATTCCTCGGTACTAATTTGCTGCGGATAGTGATCCCAACCAAGGCAATGACTAAAAATTGAAGCAAGTCAGATGCAAAATATTCTCGAGGTAGCGCAGAGCTTGTGAGAATAAGCGCGATATCGAAGAGTGCAATAACCAGACAACTACCAATGAGAATCCGTGGAATCTCACGTTGAGCCTGTGTGAGCAAAATCGAACGGCGCTCCGAGGCAACTTGGCCTAACTGTTCCACTGTGAAGTCCAGTCTTAGTAGGCAACCGAAAAGCGCATACGGCGATGCATTGGTAACTCGATCTCATCAAGTATCGCGTCGGCGTAGTCAGCGCCACTAATTGTTGAGTTTCCTTCACCGTCTTTCAGCATGACATCGCCCCCTGTGCGGTAGGAGCCGCGATGAACACCTGGTGCATGAGCGCCAAAGAGAAGAGCTGGGCTTAGAAAGAACCAATCAAAATTATCCGGTGATGTACGAAGGTCGGATAATAACTGTGCATGGGTATTAATTTCCGGCATCGCTTCCTCCGGAAGAGCTGATGCAAAGGCAATACGAAGTTCCTCACCACCTTCTTCAACGAGTAGCGATCCGGCTCCGCCAACTACGCCAAACCGAGTGCTATTGGGTACGCAAGCGTTCACAATTGCCGCGAGGCCCTCAGGGAGGGAGTTATCTTCTGACTTACTTGGAACCGCACTAATGAAGACATCTGCGCTCTTAGCAAGCTGTTCGAGAAGCTGAGCGTCGTAGATTGACCCGACGAGATAGCGGGCGCCTGGAACGGGTGTATTCGCTTCAGAGCGCGAAACACAGATGACGTCGTGGTCACGAATGACAGCCTCACGCACGATGTGTTCGCCGGCGTAGCCGTTGCCACCAAAAACGACGATCTGAGCCATGTGTTTCTCCTTTTGAATATGTACTGAAGTCTATGGCCTGACGCACTTGCGGTCCCAGACCCATAACGGTTTCCAACAGGGAGTTCGGCTTTCTGTAGAGTCCAAATATGAGGCAGAATTTCGAGCAATGTGACGAGTGTGGTTTTGCCTGGGATGCGATTGCGCCACATGACATTCGCACGCGAATAGGCCACGCGATGAATGAAGCAGCCAACCTCATCGAATTGCACTCAGTTCAAGCATTGATACGACGATCGCCGCAGGAATGGTCTGCGGTGGAGTACGGATGTCACATGCGCGATGTCTTGTACAACATTCGCGACAAAATGGTGTTGATGACTGTCGAAGACAACCCTGCATCGCTCCCTCTTTATGGAGTGCCCCGGGTTGAACTTGGGCTTTATGTAAACGATGAACCAAGTGTTTTGGCGCAGGAGATGCGACTCGCAGGTGAATTGTTTGGCCGAACCTTCGATGCGCTTCCAAAGTCCAGTCACAGTCGAGTTTTCTTGTACCGCTATCCGCGTGAAGCCATGCGCACCTTGATGTGGGTAGCCGCTCAGGCACTCCATGAAACCGAGCATCACGCGTCAGATGTTCGCCTGATTCTCAACACCTAACAAATGGCATTCGGTAATTCTTCCGAAACTGCTTGTATGGGCCAATGACTAAGCGCAGTAAGGCCGTCGAGACTACTCGCAAAGTGACATTTGCGGTGCTTTTGATGGTCGTGATCATCACCGTTCCTGTCATGGTGCTGATTCATTTCGGTTGGCAAGCAGCGGGCACGGCTGCGATGTTTGGTGCGATGGCGTGCCTGATGGTCGGAGTGCAAGCAGGTTGGCGAGCCTCGTTTATTTATGTGGTGCCAGGTATGACGATTGCTACCGCGTGTGCCGCTGCCTTTCCTGGCAACGCATGGTGGGCTGCGCTGATTCTGGGTATCTCCGCAGGGTTTGTGGCATTCAGCTCACGTATGGGTCTCAACAATGCGTTGTTAATCATTCCAATAGCTCTGGGTTTTGAATTTGCCCAGCCGCCGCAGATCGATGTGGACCTACCTGCGCCCGTTTTCGTAGGTCTTGTCGTCTTGGGCACGACCATCTTTGGTTCCTGCGTTGTGTATCTCGTCTCGCGGCACAATTCGGCGCCCAAAGATCTCAAGCGTGTGAGCGTGAAGCGTTCGAACTATTTCGCCCTGACGCTTGGACCATTCGTAGCGATCGCGGCTTGGGTTGTCGTTCATTTCGATCTTGCGCATGGTGGCGCTTGGATGATTCTCACGATCTTGGTGATCTTCCAACCATTCATTCAAGATGGAATGAAAAAAGCAGTATCGCGCACTGCCGGAACTTTGGGTGGCTTTCTGGTTGCCATCATTATCGCCGAAACCACGAACTCGGTAACTGTCTACTATCTCGTTGGTGTGCTTTCAATGGTTCTTGCACTCACCTTCATGCTCATCGGCCGGCCATATTGGCAATACGCGGTCGCGTTGACCATGTCCATCGTGATGCTCGAAGGTGCCACGGATTTGATCAGTACCGCTGAAACCAGACTTGTTGCAACAGTGGCTGGTGCCGGAGCTTCGGTGTTTCTGATGTTTCTTCTGCGCCCATTAGCAGTGCGATCGGCCCGTGAGGCGGGAATTGAACATTATTAGCCGTACATAAGCAGAGATCCCGCCGAAGCGGGATCTCATTTGTGTCCGAGGGGGGACTTGAACCCCCATGCCCGTGAGGGCACTAGCACCTCAAGCTAGCGCGTCTGCCTATTCCGCCACCCGGACAATGCTTATCGCTTGCAAGCGACCGGTGAACTATACCTGCTGTGTAATTGGGGCCTCACCACCCCATGGCCTGATCCGAACGCTTCAGAGCGAAATGAGACCTCAGAGGCAATTACGCTAAGGCCGTGAGCCAGCAAAAGATCCTCTTGTATTACGGATTTACCCCGGTAGCCGATCCTTATGCAGTCCGTCTTTGGCAACAGACTCTCTGTGAGAGCCTCAATCTGCGTGGGCGGATTTTGGTTTCTCCTCATGGAATTAACGGAACCGTCGGTGGCGAAATCAAGGACCTCAAGCGGTACATCAAGGGCACCAAGTTGTACCCAGGCATGAAGGACGTTGATTTCAAATGGTCGCAAGGCTCTCGAGAGGATTTCCCCCGCCTGAGCGTGAAGGATCGAGAAGAGATCGTCGCCTTTGGGGCCCCTGATGAATTGATGGTTAACGAACAGGGTGTCGTTGGCGGTGGGATCCACCTCAAGCCCCATGAGGTGAATGAGTTAGTCGCTGAACGTGGCGATGAGGTTGTGTTTTTTGATGGGCGTAATGGGTTCGAAGCAAATATTGGGAAGTTTCGCAACGCGATAGTTCCTGATGTTGAAACTACACATGATTTCATCCGTGAACTCGAAAGTGGAAAGTACGACCATCTCAAGAGCAAACCCATCGTTACATACTGCACAGGAGGGGTTCGCTGCGAAATCCTGTCGAGCGTGATGATCAATCGCGGCTTCGAGGAGGTCTATCAAATCGAGGGCGGCATCGTTCGTTACGGCGAGGCCTACGGGAACAAAGGCTTGTGGGACGGATCGCTCTATGTTTTCGATAAACGCATGGTGATTGATTTCGAGGAAAATCCCACTGAAATCGGGGAATGCGAACTATGCAAAGGCCGCACCAAGTATTTCCACAACTGTTCAAATCACGAATGCCGCAAACTCATTGTGCTGTGTCCTGATTGCCAGGTGAAACATCAGCCCGCGCATTGCACGCACGTCGCAGCGCAGTTGAGCTGACAGTGAGGCAAGATGCAGGCATGGTGTCCGATGTCGTCACGCTAACCCAAGAACTCATCGCGATCGATACGAGCAATTACGGGGATTCAATAGAGACAGTTGGCGAAGCTGCTGCTGCCGACTACTGCGCAGAACGTTTGCGAGAAGCAGGCTGGGATCCAGAAATCATCGTTACATCCAGCGACACTCGGCGCGCCGTGGTGTTGCGAATACCGGGAGTTGATCCTTTGGCGCCAGGATTGCTTGTGCATGGTCATCTCGATGTTGTCCCAGCGATAGCCGATGAATGGTCTAAGCCAGCCTTTGGTGGAGTCATAGAAGATGGATTCATCTGGGGTCGTGGCGCTGTAGACATGAAAGATATGGACGCCATGATGCTTGCGGTCATGCGCGAGTGGGGGCGTAGTGGCTACCGGCCGCGCAGAGACATGATTTTTGCCTTTTTACCTGATGAAGAGGCAGGTTCAGTACATGGTTCCCATTGGTTAGCCGAAAATCGGCCTGAACTTTTTGCAGGCGTTACACAAGCCATTGGTGAAGTTGGTGGTTTTAGCATCACGATTAATGACGATCTGCGTTTGTACCCAATACAGACAGCGGAAAAAGGCATGAAGTGGTTACGGTTGCGTGCTGCTTCTCGCGCAGGTCACGGATCGATGATTCATCACGACAATTCGGTCACTCAACTCGCGCGAGCTGTGACGCGCATTGGTGAGCATCAGTGGCCAATTCATAAGACGTCAACGGTGCAGCGATTCTTAGATGAATTATCACTTGCATTCAATATTGATGTCAGCGATGTAGGTGTCGAAGAATTACATCGTCGGCTAGGCAACCTGGCTTACCTGGTCGGTGCAACGATGCAAAACACTGCGAATCCCACAGTGCTCAAGGCTGGTTATAAAACCAATGTGATTCCTACAGAGAGTTTCGCGGAGATTGATTGCCGTTTCTTGCCTGGGCAAGAAGAAGAACTTGAAGCAACAATTCGGTCCCTCGTTGGTCACGGTATCGATATCGATGTGATCAATTACGGTATTGCGCTTGAGGCACCGTTGGATACTCAGCTGTTCGAAATCATGGCAAGTGCTCTACGTGCAGAGGATGAAAAAGCCCGCGCTGTTCCATACATGATTTCCGGTGGCACGGATGCGAAGGCCTTTGCCGGGCTAGATATTGAGTGTTACGGATTTTCACCGCTTCAGATGCCTGAAGGATTGGACTATTGGCGGCTATTCCATGGTGTGGATGAATGCGTGCCTATTGAAGGTTTGGAATTTGGTGTACGTGTGTTGGATCGATTCTTGCGCGCGTGTTAATTCCAAACTAGGCGATGCGAGTGACGCGATAAACCTTGCGTCGGATTCTTACTTTTCGCCGACCATCGGGATACACGTATGACACGTCCAGTTCCCAACGTCCACTCCCAGCGACGCTGGTGAGCAACTGGCGAGCCCCTTCTTTGGTGGTTCCCAAAGGCAAAGCAATTTCTCGGTATTCCCACGAATAACTCGTCGAAGTACTGATACTCATCTGCGAACGCTATCGGCGCTGTGCCCAGCCGGCTTCTGGGTAGCCCAATGCGGGGGCAGAAATTTCATCCAATGCACGTGTGATTTCATCAGGCAATTCGAGCTCATCGCTTGCGAGGGCCGCAAGCAGTTGTGAATTGGTTCGAGCGCCAAGAATCGGTGCGACCACACCAGGGCGATCACGCAACCAAGCTAAGGCAACCTCGGTAGGTGAAGTACCGAGACCATCAGCTGCGGTGGATACAGCGTCAACGATTCGTCGACCTCGTTCGTCCATGTAGGTTTGCACCCAAGCCGCTGAATCTGCGTTCCCTCCGCGTGAATCTGCGGGAGTGCCGTGGCGATATTTTCCTGTTAGGACACCTCGGCCAAGCGGGGACCACGGCAAAATTCCCAGACCTAAGCTTTGAGCCGCGGGAACAATCTCACGTTCGATCCCACGTTCAAGTAGTGAGTACTCCATCTGGGTAGTCACGATGGGAGCGCGACCTGGAACAGCGCGTTGCCAAGTTGCAGCGCGAGCGGATTGCCAACCGCTGAAGTTTGAAATACCGATGTAGCGCACCTTGCCACTTTTCACGAGTTCATCGCACGTAGCCATGGTTTCTTCCATTGGAGTCATCGGATCGAATGCATGTAACTGCCACACGTCAATGACATCGGTGCGCAGTCGGCGAAGTGAGGCTTCAACCGTGCGAATCAAATGGATTCGGGAGGAGTCGAATCGACGTTCTTCATTGCCAGGGCGTTGTCCAGCTTTGGTAGCCAACACGATTTGATCGCGGATCCCGAACTCTTCGATGAGTTCACCAAGTAACTGTTCGGAAACTCCATCCACATAGACATCTGCTGTGTCGATTAACGAACCGCCAGCATCCAGGAATAGGGCCAATTGATCGCGAGCCTCATACTCATCAGTACCGCGGCCCCACGTCATCGTGCCGAGGGCCAAGCGTCCAACCCATAGTCCTGAGCGTCCAAGCGGTCGTTGCTGCATATGTGAACGCTACCTTCGAGCAAAGTTATGGGGGATTAGGCTCGCGGATAGGCAATGAAAGGGCCAGTCTGTGAAGCTTGGGTTGCATTTGGGTTATTGGGGTGCGGGTAACGACGCCCAGAACATTGTGTTGGCCAAGGAAGCAGACGCCTTGGGATACGACATCGTATGGACTTCTGAGGCCTACGGTTCCGATGCTGCAACTGTTGCGGCTTGGGTAGCGGCCCACACTTCGCGCATCGACATTGGTTCAGGGGTGTTTCAGATCCCCGGCCGCACACCTGCGAACACTGCAATGACAGCTGCCACCCTCGATACGTTGTCAGGTGGTCGATTCCGCTTAGGTCTTGGTCTTTCTGGCCCACAGGTGTCTGAAGGGTGGCACGGAGTCAAATTTGATCACCCAATGCAGCGCACGCGCGAATACGTGGAAATTGTTCGCAAGGCATTGGCACGGGAACGAGTGGAGTATCACGGTGATCTCTTCACGCTGCCACTTCCTGATGGACAAGGAAAAGCACTCACGCTCACCATTCATCCCGTTCGCGAACATTTGCCAATTTATTTGGCGGGTATTGGCCCCAAATCCCTTGAACTGGTCGGGGAAATCGCTGACGGCTGGATGAGCGTTCAATTTTCTCCAGAACACGCCGATCAAACGCTGGGGGTCGTGGCGGCGGCGCGACGTAGGGCCGGCAAATCAATGGATGGCTTTGAAGTGGTGGCTACAACATCCGTTGTCTTTGGTAAGGACCTTCATGCTTGCGCTGATTCTTTACGACCAGGTTCTGCCTTGTATATCGGAGGCATGGGTAGTCGATCGATGAATTTCTATAATCAAAATGTCCAACGCATGGGCTACGAGGCGGCTGCCAAAGAAGTTCAGGATAAGTATCTGGCTAAAGATTACGTTGGGGCGCAGGCTGCTTTGCCTTTTGAACTTTTAGATCAAATCTCACTTATCGGGCCGCCGGAGCGCGTTGCCGATCGCTTGCAAGCGTACGAAGAGGTTGGTGTTACTAACCTCACCTTTACCGCCGTTGGTGACACAATCGATGAACGCCTTGCGAGTGTCCGCACCATGGCTGAAGTACTCGACATGTCAGGGTGTGCTTCATGACTGAAGCAGTGACGTGGTTCGAAGCAATCATTTTAGGGATCGTGCAAGGACTCACCGAGTTTTTGCCGATATCTTCAACCGCTCACATTCTGATTGTTTCGCAAATTTTTGGTTGGCAAGATCCTGGTGCAGCATTTTCAGCCGTGACTCAAATAGGTACGGAAATTGCAGTTTTGGTCTATTTCCGAAATGACATCTCGCGCATTATTTCGATCTGGTTTAAATCTTTGCGCGATGCATCGTTGCGTTCACATCTTGATGCGCGTATGGGCTGGTACATCATCATTGGAACGATCCCGATTTCACTTCTCGGGTTGATTTTTTCGAATCAAATTGAAACGGCTGCTCGGAATCTGTGGTTGGTAGCGACCATGTTGATTGTGTTTGGTGTGGTTCTAGGTGTTGCAGATGCTCTAGGTTCACGCAAGCACGATTTAACTGAACTCAATCGTCGTGATGGATTGCTGTTTGGTATTGGTCAGGCCTTTGCCCTAATTCCCGGGGTGTCGCGTTCCGGTGCAACGATTTCGACCGGTTTAGCTTTGGGCTATACGCGTGAATCAGCTGCGCGATACGCGTTTTTATTGGCCATCCCAGCGGTGCTTGCTTCTGGTTTTTATGAACTTACGAAAATTGGCAAAGACACGAACGCGGCTTGGGGGCCGACTCTTCTGGCAACGGTAATTGCATTTTTTGTGGGAATCGCAGTGATTTCTTGGCTACTGAAGTACGTCACGACTCACACGTATAAGCCATTTGTGCTGTACCGCATCATTCTTGGTTTCGCGGTGATGGCATTGCTAGCAATGGGAATTTTTGTTTCCTAGAGCCAGCCACTCTTGCGGAAGGCCCGATACATAAGCCCGCATACCGTGAGCATTACGCCTATCACCACGAAATAGCCATATTGTTCGTGTAGTTCAGGCATGTTGTCGAAGTTCATTCCATAAATGCCAGCAATCATTGTCGGGACAGCTGCAATTGCTACGTAGGCGGAAATTGTTCGCATGTCTTTGTTCTGCTGAAAATCCTGCAAGGATGTTGATGCCATCAACATGGTCATCAGCATGTTGTCTGAACCTTCGACTGCGTCGTGAACACGGAGAATGTGTTCACCTACGTCGCGAAAATATGGATGAAGTTGTTCAGGCACCCAAGGTAGGCGGCTGTCGACAAAAGCGTGCGCACCGTTAACGAGTGGACCTATAGCTCTACGAATCTCCACGTTTTCTCGTTTGAGTCGGTAAATGCGGTCGGCGCTATCTTGGCGTTCTGCGCTATTGAAAACCGTCGTTTCAAGTTCCTCAATATCGATGCCAATTTCGTCTGCAACTGCAACGTATTCGTCAACAACTTTGTCTGCTACTGCATAAAGCACGGATATGGGACCGTAAGTTCGCAGCTCTGGTTGATCCTCGAGGCGTTGCCTAATTCCACGCAAGTCGCCGACCTGACCGAATCGAACGGTGATGACAAACCAGGAGCCGACAAAGACAGCGATCTGGCCGGTGTGTACGTCAGAACTATGTTCGGTGTAGTCAAGAACTTTCAATACTGCTACGCCATGCCCCCTGCGATCGAAATCGAATTTCGCACGTTGCGTTGGGTTGGCTGCATCCTCTACTTGAAGATGCGCCAATCCGAAGATTCGTTCAACCATGGAAAGCTCATCTTTGGTTGGCTCAAAGAGCCCAAGCCACACGAAGGAATTCGGAATCTCTGCGCATTGTTGTTCAAGAGCCTCAAGCTTGATTTCTGGATGTCCATCGCCGGGTTCCTGCCAACTGCGAATGTCATCAATATTGACGATGTCTGTAGGGCTATAGATGCCCATGCCGCGGATCACCGACACATCATGACTGATTCCTGAGAGACTAAGCTCATGACCACGCTCATCTTGGTACGCCATGGCAGAACTTCCGCGAATCGGGATGGAATCTTGGCTGGCTGGACACCTGGTGTTCAACTTGATGACAAGGGCGTTGAGCAGGCCGCTGCCGTGAGTAACCGTCTAGCAGCACTTCCTATAGCTGGGGTTGTGTCATCGCCACTCGAGCGCACAATTGAAACAGCTGAATTCATCGTGGGGGATCGCGATTTGGATATTGCTTTAGATCCGCGCATTGGCGAATGCCATTACGGGGATTGGACCGGACGACCACTCAAAGAATTAGCAAAAGAACCAATGTGGAAAATTGTGCAGTCGCAACCTTCCGCCGCTGTTTTTCCGGGTCCAGAGGGGGAGTCTTTGCGTGATATGGCTCATCGAGCGATTTCTTCCGTGCATCACTGGAATGAGCAGTTCGGACCAGATGGCATGTACGTCATGGTCAGCCATGGTGATGTCATCAAGGCAATTGTGAGCAACGCTTTAGGAACTCACTTAGATCTTTTTCAGCGTGTTCAGATAGACCCATGTTCAATTAGCATCATTGAGTACACGCCATCACGTCCATTTGCGATTCATGTCAATGACACCGGCAGCGATCTTGCGCGCCTCATCCCATCGAAAAAATCACGCCGAGGCAAAAGAGGCGATGCGGTCGTCGGTGGCGGTTCCGGTGAAGGTAGATAAGGTCAAACCGTGCCGCGTCAATTATTCGATTTCCCCGAACCTGAACGTTTTGTGGTGGGCACTGTAGGCATGCCCGGCGATCGAACTTTCTTCCTGCAGGCTAGGCACGGTAACAACGTTGTGTCCGTTGTACTGGAAAAACTACAGGTCGCTGCCTTGGCTGATCGTGTAGAGCAGATTCTTTCTGTTGTCGAAGGAACAAACATCGGTTTCGTGCGCACCATTGATGACAAACCATTGGAATTGCCGATCTTCGAAGAATTTCGCGTGGGCACGATGGCTCTTGGCTGGGATGACGACGTAAATAAGGTGTTTATCGAGGCCTACGCCGTCAGTGATGCTGAAGTGTCTGACTTGGGTGACGAGCTCGACGATGAAGACAGTGTTGACACGTTACGAGTGAGGCTGACACCAGATCAAGCGCGCAGCTTCATTCAACGTGCGCGCACACTCGTTGAGTCAGGTAGGCCCGCCTGTCCCTTCTGTGGACAGCCACTCGACCCAAGTGGTCACATCTGCCCTCGAGCAAACGGCTTTAAGCGGCGGTAGTGATGGATGTCGCTGAAGCGCTCACTCGTGGTGAACTCACAGTGTTGGGACGGTTAGCCGGATCGTCGAACGCAACTTTGCTGTGTGTCGTAAAGAATTCCAGTGGTGTCGAATTCAAGTGTGTGTACAAGCCGGTGGCAGGGGAGCGGCCATTATGGGATTTTCCTGACGGCACTCTTGCTGAACGTGAAGTCGCTGCATACGAAT
The DNA here is from genome assembly GCA_028687755.1 of Candidatus Nanopelagicales bacterium. Taxonomy (NCBI): domain Bacteria; kingdom Bacillati; phylum Actinomycetota; class Actinomycetes; order Candidatus Nanopelagicales; species Candidatus Nanopelagicales bacterium. Next base: position 160,245 of record JAQTZL010000001.1, on the reverse strand, counting down.
TGAGTCGCTTCCTGCAATGGAATGTCATTCCGGTAACTGTCTGGCGAGAAGAAGGGCCCTATGGCGAGGGCAGCCTTCAACTGTGGGTAGATGCGGTTGACGAAATCAGTTTGGTTGACCTGATTGATGCAAATCTTGCTCATGATGGATGGCTCCACGTGCTCACGGGCGAGAATGAATCTGGTGCCGCCGTCCGCATGATTCATCGTGATCGTCCAGATCTGGCAAAGATTGCATTGCTCGACGTTTTGATGAATAACGCGGATCGCAAGGCCGGCCACATCCTGGTGGACGAAAATGATCATCTCTGGGGTATCGATCATGGACTCACGTTCCATGAAGAACCGAAATTGCGAACTGTTTTATGGGGCTGGGCAGGATGCGCTATTGCGCAGGAACTGATCCGCGATGTCGAGTCATCTTTGAAACGTTGGGCCGAACTCGAATCAATCCTCGAGAAGTATTTGGCGGGATACGAAGTTCGAGCGATTGCGGAACGCTTGAATGAAGTGTCGAAGTCTTCGGTCTTTCCTGCACCGCCTGATCATTGGCCGGCGGTTCCTTGGCCGTTGTTCTGAGCCTGTAGCCGTTGTTGGCTAAGGTGAAGCAGTGGAATCTTGGAATCAGCCTTCAATACCTAAACTCCCAGGGCAGGGTCGTGCGCTAGCCCTATTTGATACTGCGGTGCAGCGAGTTCATCCAACGACACCTGGGCCAGTAGCCAAGATGTACGTCTGCGGCATTACTCCGTATGACGCTACGCACATGGGACACGCAGCTACCTATGTTGCATTCGATCTGGTGTATCGCGCTTGGCTAGATGCTGGTCACGAAGTTCATTACGTTCAAAATGTGACTGATATTGATGATCCTTTGCTGGAACGCGCAGTGGAGCGTGGGGAAGATTGGAAGGTCATCGCCGAACGTGAAACCGCATTATTTCGCGAGGATATGACTGAACTCGGTGTTATCCCACCGCGCGAATATATTGGTGCGGTCGAAGCTATTCCGTCTGTTGCTGAGTACGTCACACAATTGCAAGCCAAGGGTGCCGTGTATTCCGTAGATGATGATTTGTATTTTGCCGTTCACGAAGACCCCGCTTTTGGCAAGGTCGCAAACCTTGATACAGAACAGATGCTTGCAATCTTTGCCGAACGGGGCGGAGATCCAGACCGCCCAGGTAAGCGCAATCCTTTAGATTGTTTAGTGTGGCAAGACGCACGACCAGATGAACCTGCCTGGAACACAAGTCTTGGTCACGGCAGACCGGGTTGGCATATTGAGTGTGTAGCCATCGCATTGGATCACCTCGGCGATCGTATGGACGTCCTTGGTGGTGGAAGTGATTTGGCATTTCCTCATCATGAAATGAGTGCATCAGAAGCAGCAGTGATCACTGGCTGCGAATGCAATCAGCATTTTGTTCATGCGGGCATGGTTGGTTGGCAGGGACACAAAATGAGTAAGTCGCGCGGCAACCTCGTATTTGTTTCGCAGTTGCGACATTCAGGTGTCGATCCCATGGCAATTCGTCTTGCACTTCTCGCGCATCACTACCGAACTGACTGGGCTTGGACGCCGCATGGCCTAGAGGGAGCAAAGGACCGCCTGAGTATTTGGCGTCAAGCGGCAGCGTCTGACAAGGCGCCTGCTTTTGAACCTTTCCTTGAGAAAATGCGCGAGCATCTCGCCAATGATTTACGTACACCAGAGGTGATTGATGTTGTGGATACTTGGGCGCTTGCAGCGACTAATCAAGAAGGCGAATCGGCTGACTCAGCCGCTTTGATGCGCGACAGTGTTGACGCTCTTCTTGGCATCAAACTGTAGTTAGCTCTTCTTTTCGACGTGGCCGCCAAATTCCTTGCGCATCGCTGACAACACCTTGTCGGCGAACAGGGAAGTACCCTGCGAAAAGAAACGCTCATGCAATGCAGCCGTCAGCACTGGCGTTGGCACTCCTTCATCGATGCTGGCAATGGCTGTCCAGCGGCCCTCACCACTGTCGCTCACACGCCCGCTGAATTCATCAAGGTTCGGTGACTTCGACAACGCTAATGCGGTGAGATCAAGAAGCCATGAACCCACAACACTGCCGCGACGCCAAAGTTCGGTGATTGCAGGGATATCTAGGTCATATTGGTAGTACTCAGGATTAGCCATGGGAGCTGTCTCGGCATCAGAATCACGGGAAGTTTTTCCAGCATTTGCGTGCTTGAGAATGTTAAGACCTTCAGCGTAAGCAGCCATCAATCCGTACTCGATGCCGTTGTGCACCATTTTGACGAAATGACCAGCGCCGCTCGGGCCGCAATGCAGCCAACCACGTTCTTGTGCTGAAGGCTCACCCATGCGACCCTCGGTTCGTTCCGCCGCCTCAACACCTGGGGAAATCGTGTCCCACAGGCCACTTAAGCGGTTCACAGAAGCCTCAGGGCCACCGATCATCAGGCAGTAGCCGCGTTCTAGACCCCAGACGCCGCCAGAGGTTCCAACATCGAGGAAATCAATGCCCTTTTCAACGCATCGCTGCGCATGATGAATGTCATCGCGGTAATACGAATTTCCACCATCGATGAGGCAGTCGCCAGGCTCAAGAAGGACAATAAGTTCGGTGATGACGGATTCGGTGATGTGCCCAGCAGGCACCATGACCCAGACAGCCCGAGGGGCAGGAAGCTTGGCAACAAGGTCCGCCAATGAATCCGCACCTGTTGCACCTTCAGTTACTAGTGCATGAACGCTGTCTTGCGATTGGTCAAACACCACGCATGAATGACCGTCACGCATCGATCGACGGACAAGATTGGCTCCCATGCGCCCAAGTCCAACCATGCCTAAGGTGACAGGGTTTGCTGTTGTCATGGTTCCTCCTCGGGCAAGACTTCGGCTCGTGCCAATGTCGCAATTCCAAGAGGTTAGTGGAAGGCTGAACGTATGACCAACGAAGCCGTAGTGGATCCAAGTGGTACTGATGCTTGGAAACAGTTGCAGGGGTTTGCAGCAACAGTTGGCGCAACACCAATCAAGGAGTTGCTCGCACAAGACCAGACTCGACCAGCTCAACTTTCACTGCAGGCCGCAGGAGTACACGCGGATTTCTCCCGACAGAGAATTACGACAGACGTGATTGATGCCTTGATTGGGTTGGCAAGGCAAACGGATGTCTTTGAGTTACGCGATGCAATGTTCGCGGGGGAGCACATCAACACCACCGAGAACCGCGCCGTCCTTCACACCGCCCTGCGGCTTCCACGAAGCGCACAGTTAATTGTCGATGGCACAAATATTGTTGACGAAGTCTATGAGGTTTTGGATCGCATGGCAGTGTTTAGCGATGCAGTTCGCTCTGGGCAATGGGTTGGTGCAACGGGTAAGAAGATCACTGACGTCGTAAATATTGGAATCGGTGGATCGGATCTTGGTCCAGCTATGGCCTACCTTGCGTTAGAGGATTTTCGAGATCAATCCATCACCTGTCATTTCGTCTCGAATGTCGATCCAAGCGATGTCGGAGTTGTTCTTGAGCGCTTGAATCCCGAGACCACGCTTTTCGTGATCGCATCGAAAACATTCACGACGTTGGAAACCATGACTAACGCGGGCGATGCGCGAGCTTGGGTTGTTGCGGCGCTGGGTGAAGCATCGGTACAGAAGCACTTCGTGGCACTTTCCACGAATGCGCAAGCGGTAACGGCGTTTGGTATCGATACCAATCACATGTATGGCTTCTGGGATTGGGTTGGCGGGCGATACAGCATGGATAGCGCCATTGGGTTGTCAACAATGATCGCGATAGGTCCAGAGAATTTTTCTTCAATGCTTGCTGGCTTTCATGCGATGGACGAACATTTCAAGACCGCAGATGCCGGAAGTAATTTGCCGCTATTGATGGGGCTTATTGCAGTGTGGAATCGCAATTTCTTGAAGATTCCCACGACAGCTGTCTTGCCGTACTCGCAATATCTTTCACGTTTCCCCGCATATCTCCAGCAACTCACGATGGAAAGCAACGGCAAGAGTGTGCGTCGAGATGGCGCGCCAGTCGCATATGACACGGGTGCGATCTTCTGGGGTGAGCCTGGAACAAATGGTCAACACTCGTTCTATCAACTTTTACACCAGGGAACGAGTGCGGTTACGGCTGATGTGATCGTGGTAGCTCAAACAGCGCATGCCATTGGCAATCAGCAAGACATGCTGGTCGCTAACGCACTCGCACAAGCCGCTGTGCTTTCGTTAGGGCGCACTGCACAAGAAGTGGTGGCCGACGGAACACCATCTGATCTCGTTGCTCATAAAGTTATGCCTGGTAATCGACCAACGTCAGTTTTTATGGTGAAAGAACTAGATCCGCACACGTTGGGTGCGTTGGTGGCTCTGTATGAGCACAGCGTGTTTGTACAGGGAGCAATCTGGGGCATTGATTCATTCGATCAATGGGGTGTGGAGCTTGGAAAAAAAGTCGCGCTGGGAATTTTGTCGGATCTCACCGCAGGCCAAGCGCAGGATCCCAATCTTGATGCGGCATCGCGCGCTGACATGAATACTTATCTATCCTTGCGGCAAATTTAGTTCGAGCCTCGGCGACGCAGATAGCGTTCGAATTCACGGGCAATTGATTCACCGCTTGCCTCGGGAATATCTGCTGCATCACGAGCTTCCTCAAGTTGTTTGACGTACTCGGCAACCTCGTCATCGTCAGAGGCCAGTTCATCAACACCCATCTCCCAAGCGCGTGCATCTTCTATCAATTCCGTAATGGGAATCGAAATATCAACGAGGTCTTCAACGCGTTGGACCAAAGCAAGCGTTGCCTTTGGGTTTGGGGGTTGAGCCACATAGTGGGGGATGGATGCCCAAAGGGAAACCGCCGGTATGTCCAATGCTGAACATGCTTGTTGCAAAACTCCCACGATCCCAGTGGGGCCCTCATATGTGGAGACTTCAACGCCGAGCTCGGCTTGAAGTGCGGGGTCGGTGCTCGTTCCATGAATTGGAACCGGACGAGTATGCGGAGTGTCAGTTAGGAGTGCGCCCAAAGTCGCAACTAGGCGAACTTCAAGTTCAGCACAGAGTCCAAGAATTTCGCGGACGAATTGTTGCCAGCGCATATTTGGTTCGATGCCCTGGATCAGCACCACGTCATGTTTGGCATTGGGCAATAAGGCGGTATAAATCTTGGTTGACGGCCAGGTGATTTCTCGGGCGCCAACTTCATTGGTACTGACATGAGGGCGATTGACCTGATAGTCGTAGTAATCCTCGGAATCGAACTCAGCCAATAATTCGGCGCCCCAGATCTCGCAGAGGTACTCGATAGCAGCCGAAGCTGACTCGCCAGCGTCATTCCAGCCCTCAAAGGCAGCCAAGAGCAGGGGTTCGCGCAACATTGGCAGACCGTCATATTCGATCACGGCAACACCGCTCCGAAGGTGACACTGAACCCCAGACACCACTGCGGTCGGTAGACTTGGCCCATCATGACTCCATCGTCGCATTCAAGCCTTCGCGAGGCCCTCGCCACCAGAGTAGTGATTGCCGACGGCGCTATGGGCACCATGCTCCAAGCTGCCGATCCCTCCCTCGAGGATTTTCAGGGGTATGAGGGCTGCAATGAGATTCTGAACGTTACTCGGCCAGACGTCGTGGCCAGTGTTCACGATGCATATTTCGCCGTGGGTGTGGATTGCGTTGAGACCAATACTTTTGGCGCTAACTACGCCAACCTCGGCGAATATGACATCACTGAGCGAATTTATGAACTCGCTGAAGCCGGAGCCCGCATTGCCCGTGAGTGTGCAGATAAGTGGTCGACCCCAGATCGACCCCGTTGGGTGTTGGGTTCTGTAGGACCAGGTACCAAATTGCCTTCACTGGGGCATGCTCCATACGCCTTGCTACGTGATGCCTACCAAGAGCAAGTTCGCGGTCTCATCGATGGTGGCGCTGATGCCATCTTGATTGAAACCTCACAAGACCTTCTGCAAGCCAAAGCTGCACTCATTGGTGCACGGCGTGCGTTGACGGTTGCCGGTGTCGATCTGCCGGTGATCGCGCAGGTGACGGTGGAGACCACAGGCACGATGCTGCTCGGCTCTGAAATTGGTGCCGCACTCACGGCCTTGGAGCCACTTGGTATTGATGTCATTGGCTTGAACTGTGCTACCGGTCCAGCTGAGATGAGTGAGCATCTGCGCACTCTGGCAAAGACCGCAAACATTGGTATTTCTGCAATGCCCAATGCCGGATTGCCTGAACTCACCTCAGATGGTGCGTATTACCCGCTGAGCCCAGAAGAACTTGCTGACGCACATGACAATTTCACCAAGGAATATGGATTAGGGCTTATTGGTGGATGCTGTGGAACGACTCCTGCTCATCTTGAAGCAGTCGTCAAGCGTGTGCATGGGCGATCAATCGCTCAGCGATCACCGCAGCGTGATGCCTCGGTTGCATCGCTCTACCAATCCGTGCCCTTCCGACAAGACACAACGTACTTATCAATCGGTGAGCGAACCAATGCCAATGGGTCAAAGGCATTTCGCGAAGCAATGCTTTCCGCCAATTGGGATGACTGCATTGAAATTGCACGCGCGCAAATTCGCGATGGCGCGCATGTTCTTGATTTGTGCATTGACTACGTAGGGCGCGATGGTGTTGGCGATATGCGTGACCTTGCAGGTCGACTTGCCACCGCAAGCACTTTGCCGATCATGCTGGATTCAACCGAGCCTGCTGTTCTTGAAGCTGGCCTAGAAATGCTCGGCGGACGCGCAATCGTCAATTCGGTCAACTATGAAGATGGCGATGGTCCAGAATCTCGTTTCGGTAAAATCATGCCGCTGGTTAAGGAGCATGGTGCAGCGGTTGTCGCATTGACGATTGACGAAGAGGGTCAGGCGCGCACGGCCGAATGGAAGATTCGTGTTGCAGAACGCCTAATCAAAGACCTCACCGAAAACTGGGGTATGTCTGTTGAAGACATCATGGTTGACACTCTGACGTTCCCCATTGCAACGGGCCAAGAAGAAACGCGTCGCGACGGTATTGAGACGATTGAAGCAATCAGGGTGCTCCATGAGCGTTACCCGGGTCTTCAAACAACCCTAGGTTTGTCCAATGTGTCCTTTGGTTTGAATCCAGCGGCACGCCAAGTTCTGAACTCTGTTTTCCTCAACGAGTGCATCGCAGTAGGACTGACGTCAGCTATTGCGCACGCCTCGAAGATCTTGCCCATGAACCGTATCCCTGAGGATCAGCGCCAAGGTGCTCTTGATCTGGTGTACGACCGTCGTATCTACAACGACGCTGGGGAACTCACCCATGATCCGTTGTCACATTTCCTCGAACTTTTTGATGGTGTCGAAACAAAATCCTTGAATGCATCTCGCGCTGAAGAAATGGCAAAACTTCCACTCTTTGAGCGACTGGAACGTCGCATTATTGATGGCGAGCGCAATGGATTGGAAGCTGATCTCGAAGCTGCACTACTTGAGAAACCAGCATTGGCAATCGTCAATGAAACCTTGCTGGAAGGTATGAAGACTGTAGGTCAGCTTTTTGGATCTGGCGAAATGCAACTGCCATTCGTCCTGCAAAGTGCAGAAGTGATGAAAACAGCTGTTGCTTATCTCGAGCCATTCATGGAACGAACTGATGAAGAGGGCAAAGGCACCATGGTGCTAGCTACGGTTAAGGGCGATGTCCATGACATTGGTAAAAACCTCGTTGACATCATTTTGACCAACAACGGATATAACGTTGTGAATATTGGCATCAAACAACCGATTAACGCCATCATTGATGCAGCGGAGGAACACAAGGCAGATGCCATCGGCATGAGTGGTTTGCTCGTAAAGAGCACGGTCATCATGCGTGAAAATCTTGAAGAGATGAATACTCGAGGCATCGGAGAGAAGTACCCCGTACTTCTAGGCGGCGCAGCTTTGACTCGTGCTTTCGTTGAACAAGATCTCCAAGACATGTACACCGGTCAAGTGCGTTATGCCAGAGATGCATTCGAAGGATTGCGCTTGATGGATGCAGTCATGGGTGTTAAGCGTGGAGTTCCTGGCGCCGCACTTCCTGAGGCGCGTAAGCGCAAGGTCACTTCAGCTGCCAAGGTCAGTGTTACAGCACCAGAAGACATGCCTTCTCGCTCTGATGTGTCTGACGCAATCCCTGTACCAGTTGCACCGTTTTTTGGTGATCGGATTGTGAAGGGTATTCCGCTTGCTGATTACGTGCCATATCTCGACGAACGCGCTCTCTTCCTTGGTCAATGGGGATTAAAGCCAACTCGAGGAGACGGGCCGTCATATCAAGAACTCGTGGAAACTGAAGGTCGACCACGCTTGCGCATGTGGCTGGATCGCATTCAAACTGATGGCGCAATTGAACCGGCAGTCGCTTACGGTTATTTCCCTTGCTACAGCGAGGGCAATGAGTTAGTTATCGTTCATGAAGATGGACCTAACAAGGGTGAAGAACGCACTCGTTTGTGGTTCCCGCGTCAAACCAGAGATCGTCATCTGTGCATTAGTGACTTCTTCAAATCGAAGGAATCAGGCGAACTCGATGTCGTGGCTTTCCATGTTGTCACGATGGGCGAAGCTGCCTCGCGTGCTACGGCAAAACTTTTTGAGGCCGATAACTACCGTGATTATTTGGAATTGCATGGTCTTTCAGTCCAACTCACAGAGGCGCTTGCCGAATATTGGCATGCTCGCACCCGTGAAGAGCTTGGCCTTCGAGGGGAAGACAACCCCGACATGGACACGTTGATTGCCAAGCAGGGATATCGCGGCTCTCGATATTCATTCGGTTACCCAGCTTGCCCTGATTTGGATCAGCAGGTGCAGTTGATGGAACTCCTAAAGCCGGATCGAATTGGCGTTGAATTATCTGAGGAATTCCAATTGCACCCAGAACAGTCAACTAGCGCAATCATCGTTCACCATCCCGAGGCAAAGTACTTCAACGCGACATGATGCCTAGTGCGGTGCTCTTCGATATGGATGGCACGCTGGTTGATTCTGAACATCTTTGGCTTGCTGGCGAGCGTTTGGTCATGCAGGAATTGGGAGCGGATTGGTCTCATGCCGATCAGCAGCATTGCCTCGGTGGCCCAATAGAGCGCGCAGTTGATTACATGGTGGAAAAGTCAGATACCGATCAACCACATCACGTAGTTCTCGAACGCTTACTCGTGGTGATGGGGCAGTTGTATGGCTCAACACCTCTGCAGTGGCAGCCGGGTGCCCGAGCATTACTTGTTGAGGCGCTCGAGGCAGGCATTCCCACAGCACTCGTCACGGCCTCCTGGCGGCGCATCATTGAGGTTGTTGAACAATCCATTAACCAGGATCTTGGGCGAACGGCGTTTGCGTTTACTGTCGGAGGGGATGAAGTGGTGCAAACGAAGCCTCACCCAGATCCGTACCTCATGGCCGCTCGCGCCTTAAATTTCGAGCCTCATCAATGCCTAGCATTTGAAGATTCGCCACCTGGTGCGCAGTCGGCGCGCGATGCGGGATGTCTGGTTATTGCAATTCCACACATCACTGAAATATCCCAAAGGCCAGGGTTAGTGACAGTACCCACACTTGAAGGCACGGATCTAGCAATGTTGTGGAGTAAGTTCGGTTAGCCCTCTTGGGTACGAACTGATTCGAAACTTGTTGACTCCCAGGTGTCCGAGTGGGGTAGTTCTGGAATAGTTCCGCCATATTGCGGGCACAGGTGCTGATACGAGCACCAACCACATAAGCGTGAAGGTTTGGGTGTAAATCCATCGGCGACAGCTTGTTGAATTTGCTCGCGAATGGAAAGAATTTTGCGCTCGGTGACGAGTAGATCCTGTTCGGCAGGTTCGTACCGCAGCACTTCCTTGCTACCTAAATAAATGAGTTGCAACATGGCCGGGATATCTCCGGTCATGCGCCACCAGGCAAGGGCATAGAAGCGCATTTGAAACATCGCTGTGGATTCAAAGCCAGCCCTTGGTGCTTTGCCCGTTTTGTAATCAACGATGCGCACTCGGCCTGCTGGTGAAATATCAATGCGATCGATAAATCCGCGAATTCCAAAGCCTTCAGCGATGCTCACATTGACTGCCATCTCACGAGCGTGTGGTTGCAACCGAGTTGGATCTTCAAGTGTGAAATACGTGTTAAGTAACGGCTCGATGCGGGAAACCATTGCTGCAGCGAAACTCTGTGCGTTATGGGGTTCATCAGGGAGCTTGGCGTCGATGAGCAAAGCCGAGATTCCTGCGGGGTTCACCTGCGCTAAATCGAGCCACGCTTGCTCCAAAAAAAGTGCCGTAGCAGCAACAGTTCGTTGTGGAGCTGGCAGATCGAAGAGTCGCTCCAAAGCGGTATGAACAAGATTGCCGCGTAAAGCTGCTGCAGATGGAGCCTCAGGAATTCGGTCTAAATTGCGCAACCGAAACTTCAACGGGCAGCTTTGAAAATCATTTGCTCTGGATGGCGAGAGGGACGATGGGAAGTTCGAGGTCACATTGATCACTGTAGATGCACGCTCCACTACGCTAAGGCAAATGTCGATGGCGTCGCGAAGTAAAGGTCCTTTCGGTGAAGGGGACCTTGTTCAGCTCACTGATCCCAAAGGGAAAATCCACACGATCAAGTTAATCGTCGGAAAGACCTTTCACACCCATCGTGGCGGTATCGATCACACCGATATTATTGGCCTTGAATCTGGTTCAGTTATTTATGCAACAGGCGGCTCGGCATATCTTGCCCTGCGACCACTCCTGGACGATTTTGTTTTGTCTATGCCACGTGGGGCTACACCCGTGTATCCAAAAGACGCGGCTCGCATCGTCGGCCTGATGAATGTGCACCCTGGCGATCGTATTGCGGAAGCTGGAGTGGGTTCAGGCGCATTGACCTGTTCTCTATTAAAGGCACTGGGTGAAGAGGGGCAACTTTTTTCCTTTGAACGTCGCGAAGAATTCGCCAAGATTGCCCAGGCGAACGTCGCTACGTGGTTTGGTGATCATCCAAAGTCTTGGACACTGCAGTTGGGCGACTTGGCGACAGAACTCAAGGAAACCATGCTCGATGCGGTGGTGTTGGACATGTTGGCACCGTGGGAGTGTCTGGACGCAGTGGAAAAAGCGGTGGCTCCAGGTGGTGTTTTCGTTGGTTACGTCGCCACAACAACGCAGCTGTCAAAACTTGTTGAAACCATTCGCGTGACGGGGCTTTGGACTGAGCCACGCGCCGAAGAAAGCATGCTGCGCACTTGGCACTTGGATGGGTTGTCTGTTCGACCTGACCATCGCATGAATGGGCACACGGGATTTTTGGTTACCTGTCGTCGCCTTGCTCCAGGTTCTGTCCTCCCTCCACGTCGTCGCCGTCCAGCACCAGGTGCTTATGGTGAGGATTACAGTGGGCCGGGCGCTGAAGCTGGAATTGCATCTCAAACTCCAGTGGAGCAGTTAGAGTCCTGACAACGAGCGGTGAGGAGGCATCCATGACTGATCCGGACTTCACGGAAAGCAGTCGAGCGGCGGCACTTGAGGTTGCACTTAATCGATTGCGTGCCGATCTTGTCGCGCAAAAAGATCACAATGCCCGCCTCATCGGTACCTTGCGCGACGCACGCGAACAGATTGTTGAACTGAAAACGGAGCTCGATCGCATTGCACTTCCTCCAGCCGGATATGCAACGTTTCTTGAGTCGGTTGATGAAAACAGTGCCGAAGTTTTGTCTTCTGGTCGCAAAATGCAGGTACCAATCGGTCCAGGGGTAGTTGTTGACGCGATAGTTCCCGGCCAAGAAGTTATGTTGAGTGATGCGATGACCATCATTGGCGTACGCGACTTTGAAGATGTTGGCGAGATCGTGCAACTCAAAGAAATCCTGGATCACGGATCTCGGGCACTCGTGATTGGGCGTTCGGATGAGGAACGTGTCATCAGGCTCGCTCAACCGTTGCAGGAAATCAAACTCAAGGCAGGGGATTCACTGCTGCTTGATATTCGCTCGGGCTATGCCACCGAAAAGGTAGCCAAATCTGAGGTTGAAGAACTCATACTTGAAGAGGTTCCCGATATTCAATATGAAGATATCGGCGGATTAGGCGTTCAGATCGAATCTATTCGTGATGCCGTGGAATTGCCTTTCCTTCATCCTGATCTCTACACCGAACATCAGCTCATGCCGCCTAAGGGAATTTTGCTCTATGGGCCTCCTGGTTGTGGTAAGACCCTTATTGCCAAGGCGGTCGCAAATTCGTTAGCTAAAAAAATAGCTGAGCGAAATGGTGTTGATGAAGGGCGATCCTTCTTTCTAAACATTAAGGGCCCCGAGTTACTGAATAAGTATGTGGGAGAGACAGAACGTCACATCAGGTTGGTATTCCAGCGCGCTCGTGAGAAGGCATCAGAAGGCACGCCTGTCATAGTCTTTTTCGACGAAATGGATTCACTGTTTCGCACTCGTGGCTCCGGTGTTTCCAGCGATGTGGAAAACACCATTGTCCCGCAACTGCTTGCAGAAATTGATGGTGTTGAGCGCCTTGAGAATGTGATCGTGATCGGGGCATCCAATCGCGAAGACATGATTGATCCAGCGATTCTACGACCTGGTCGTCTCGATGTAAAAATTAAAATTGCGCGCCCAGATGCCCAAGCAGCCCAGGAGATTTTCAGCAAGTACCTTGTGCCAGAACTTCCAATTCATGCTGACGACATTGCCGCCCATGGTGGAAGTCGCGACGCTGCGTGTACGTCGATGATTGAACGAACAGTAGAAATGATTTACGCAGAGTCTGATAACAATAGATTCTTGGAAGTTACCTATGCCGGTGGTGACAAGGAAGTTCTGTATTTCAAGGATTTCAATTCAGGGGCAATGATCGAAAATATCGTCGCGCGCGCGAAGAAAGCTTCGATCAAGGCATTTCTTGAAACAGGGGAGAAGGGAATCCGTATCGAGCATTTGCTGGACGGTGCCCTGGAGGAATTCCGTGAAAATGAAGACTTGCCAAACACCACCAATCCAGATGATTGGGCGCGAATCTCAGGCAAGAAGGGTGAACGAATCGTGTTCATTCGTACGCTAGTTCAAGGTGTTAAAGGCAACGAAGCTGGTCGATCTATCGCGACACTTGCCAATACCGGTCAATATCTGTAAATGTCATTTCGGGTGGTGCACAAATGACCGTGAAGCGGATCATGGGGATAGAAACCGAGTATGGAATCACGGTGCCCGGAGTGCGCGTCATGAACGCAATGGCTTCGTCAACTCGTTTAGTCAATGCTTATGCGCGTAATGAAGTGATGGGACGCCAACGAAATCCCAAATGGGATTACGCAGAGGAGTCACCGTTACGCGATGCGCGTGGGTTTGATATGACCCGTGCGGAAGCTGATCCAACACAGCTCACTGACGATGACATCACAATGGCAAACGTAATCTTGACTAACGGTGCGCGATTTTATGTTGATCACGCGCATCCAGAATATTCCTCACCCGAGGTAACTGGGCCCAGAGATGCAGTTCTATGGGATCGAGCTGGCATGGTGGTTATGTCCAAGGCCGCAAATTACACCACCACGGATGGCGTTGATCTGCCTGTCATGTTGTACAAAAACAACACTGACAACAAAGGTGCCTCGTATGGCACCCATGAAAATTATCTTATGAATCGTGCGACACCATTTGCTTCGATTGTTGCGTGGTTGACGCCATTCTTTATCACCCGACAGATCTTCACAGGGGCAGGACGCCTTGGGGTAGGTCAAGAATCCAAAACAATGGCGTACCAACTCAGTCAACGTGCTGATTTTTTCGAGGCTGAAGTTGGTCTAGAAACAACATTTAAGCGACCAATTATCAACACTCGTGATGAACCGCATTGTGATGCTGAGCGGTTTCGGCGGCTTCATGTGATCGTTGGCGATGCGAACATGAGCGACACGGCAACCTATTTAAAGATGGGCACCACGTCTCTTGTGCTCAGTATGTTGGAAAGCGGCTTCCTCTCTGGAAAAGACTTGTCCGTTGCTGAACCGATTCGCTCGATGTACGCAGTGAGTCACGATGTCTCTTTGCGCCAGCGAGTAGGTCTGTCTGGGGATCGACACTGGACTGCAATTGAAATTCAGCGCGAACTTTGGGAGTGGGCAGCCTTGTATTGCGAGGCTGAATATGGGGCGGATATTGACCCTGAAACTCGAGATGTACTTGCACTGTGGGGCGATGTGCTTGATCGGCTTGATCGGGATCCAATGGATTGCGCTGATGTATTGGATTGGGTAGCCAAACTGCGCCTCATGGAGGCCTATCGCACTCGAGATAATTTGGAGTGGGGGTCTGCTCAATTACAGGTCATTGATCTTCAATATTCAGATATTCGAAAAGATCGTGGGCTCTCGCAACGGCTGGAAGAGCGAGGCCAATTGCGGCGAATGTTCACCGATGAACAAATTGAACGTGCACGTATTCACCCCCCAGAAGACACGCGTGCGTACTTCAGGGGTGAATGTCTTCGTAAATATCCCAATGAAATCTCGGCCGCATCATGGGATTCACTTGTCTTTGACTTGCCGGGACGTGAATCACTCACACGAGTGCCCACCCTTGAGCCAAGTAGGGGCACGAAGGCGTTAGTTGAGGAGTTGCTCGTTCAAGCCAACACGGCCGAAGAACTCATAGCCCTGTTGAGTGCGTGATTTCGATAACGCAGGTAGCCTTGGCTCATGCCTGGTCAAGAGAACATTGAGCGCAAAGCTGGACACTCAGAACATGAACCTCAAGATGACGCAACGCCTTCGCCATCACGCGTCGACGCCGAACATAAGGCAGCATTGGATGCCGATGTCGACGCACTGCTCGATGAGATTGATGATGTTCTTGAAGTGAATGCAGAACAGTTCGTGAAGTCGTTTGTACAAAAGGGTGGGCAATGAGTGACAACGGTGGGATGTTGCCTCCCGCCTTTATGCGAAATGGTTCACCATCCTTTGCAGATTTTCTTGCAGATCTCGCCCCAGATGTACTCACTGCGCGGCTACTTCAGGCCTCTATTGACACAACACACTTAGCCCCGCATGGCACAACAATTGTTGCACTTCGTGGTGCCTTTGGCGCTGTGATGGCTGGTGACCGTCGGGCCACCATGGGTAACGTCATTTCCCAGCGCGATATCGAGAAAGTGTTTCCAGCTGACGATCACTCTGTTATCGGCATCGCCGGCACTGCAGGTCTTGCAATTGAATTGGTCCGTCTGTTCCAGGTTGAGTTGGAGCATTACGAGAAAATCGAAGGCGTGCAACTCAGCCTGGACGGAAAAGCCAACAGGCTTTCAGCGCTGCTTCGCGGGAATCTTGGTATGGCGATGCAGGGTCTAGCTGTGGTACCTATGTTTGCCGGATTTGATCTGGACAGGCAGCGCGGTCGAATCTTTTCGTATGACGTCACTGGCGGACGTTATGAAGAACATGACTACCACGCTGTTGGATCGGGATCATTTTTTGCGCGTGGATCAATGAAAAAGATGTATCGGGAAGATATGGCATCAATGCAAGCCGTGACGGTTGCACTGGAAGCTCTCTACGACGCAGCTGACGACGACAGCGCAACGGGTGGTCCTGATATTTCTCGAGGGATATATCCAGTTGTTACCGTAACGGACGTTAACGGTGTACGCGTTCTAGGTGAATCTGAGTTAGCGCCGATCGTGCAAGGCATAGTTGAGTCGCGACAACGTCGCCCAGATGGGCCTCTTGTCAATATGGAAGGTCAATCATGAGCACTCCTTTCTATGTTGCACCAGAACAACTGATAAAAGATAAAGCTGACTACGCACGCAAAGGCATCGCTCGTGGTCGCAGTGTGATCGTCCTTGAATACACCGATGGTGTGCTTTTTGTTGCTGAGAATACGTCGCGTGCACTGCATAAAATCAGTGAAATTTATGACCGCATTGGGTTTGCGGCCGTGGGCAAGTACAACGAGTTCGAGAATCTCAGAGTTGCTGGGGTTCGGTTAGCAGATATGCGTGGTTACGCATATGACCGTCGGGATGTTAACGGTCGAAGCCTGGCTAACGCATACGCACAAACGCTGGGCACGATTTTCACGGATCAGCCCAAGCCTTTTGAAGTTGAAATCGTTGTTGCAGAAGTTGGCACCACATCTGCCGATGATCAGTTGTATCGACTCACCTTTGATGGGTCGGTTGCAGATGAACGAGGATACGTTGCGATGGGTGGTCAGGCCGAAGCTATGAGTACTGCCCTTGCTACTCGTTGGCACGAGGGGATGGATCTGAAGTCCTCGCTTGATTTGGCAGTGAGTCTGTTGGGTGAATTCGGAGCAGAAACACCACGTGCCATAGAACCTGCTCAGCTTGAAGTAGCGGTGCTTGACCGTCATCGGCCTCGCCGCACCTTTATGCGTATCACTGGCAGCAAGCTCAACGAACTCTTGTCTTAGTCTGATTCCTGTGCATCGGCGAATCTTCGGTATCGAGACCGAATATGGCGTGAGTTGCACCTTTCAGGGTCAGCGTCGTTTGAGTCCAGACGAAGTGGCACGTTATTTGTTTCGTCGTGTCGTTTCCTGGGGACGCAGCAGCAATGTGTTCTTGGGTAACGGCTCGCGCTTGTACCTCGACGTTGGTAGCCACCCAGAATATGCAACACCGGAATGTGACAGCGTTCATCAGTTACTTCTTCATGATCGAGCAGGGGACCGGATCTTGGAGGGCCTGGTTGAAGACGGTCAAGCTCGATTGGCTGCTGAAGGCATACAGGGCGAGATCTACCTCTTTAAAAATAACACCGACACAGGCGGCAACAGTTATGGCTGTCATGAAAATTACCTGGTCGAGCGCCATGGTGACTTTGGAAGGCTCGCAGATCGCCTGATACCGATGTTAATAACTCGACAGATACTCACAGGAGCAGGAAAGGTTCTACAAACACCCCGAGGCGCAATTTATGCAATGAGTCAACGTGCGGATCACATATGGGAAGGGACATCGAGCGCAACCACTCGATCTAGACCAATCATCAACACGCGCGATGAACCTCATGCAGACGCCGATTTGTATCGACGCTTGCACGTCATCGTTGGGGATTCCAATATGAGCGAAACCACCATCATGTTGAAGGTAGGAATGATTGATCTCTTACTTCGCACGCTCGAAGGTGGGGGTGTTATGAAAGACATGACCATGGAGAACCCGATCCGGGCGATTCGTGAAATCAGCCACGATCACACTGGTGGAGCCAAGGTTCGGCTTACTTCGGGAAGAACCCTCACCGCCTTGGAAATTCAGCAGGAATACTTTGACCGGGTGAGTTCATTCGCGGACAAGCGAGGCCTGTATGAGGATCCAATCCATGCGCGGGTTCTTGAGTTATGGCAACGAGGCTTAACAGCGTTGGCTACTGACAACCTGAGTTTGATTGATGAAGACATTGACTGGGTCATCAAGAAGAAATTACTCGAACGCTATATGTCTAAGCACAACTTGGACCTAGCATCCGCGCGAATTGCACAGCTCGATCTGGCCTATCACGATGTATCGAGAAAGCGTGGGTTGTTTTATCTATTGGAGAACAAAGGCATGGCAACACGCTTGACAACCGACCTGGAGGTCTTCAAAGCTAAATCCGTGCCCCCTCAAAGTACCCGGGCTAAATTGAGAGGGGATTTTGTTCGGGCCGCCACCGCCAAGCACAGGGACTTCACCGTTGATTGGGTTAATTTCAAGCTGAACGACCAGACCCAGCGCTCGGTTGTCTGTAAAGATCCATTCACATGCGTCGATGAGCGAGTAGAACGACTCATCGAACAGCTGTAGGTACCCGATTTCTCATCGTCCACCCTTTAGGCTGTTTTCATGCGTCGAATTCTTCTCTCTGTCATTCCCGTAACCTTGTTGGCTGCGTGTTCCAGTGCTGACACTGGTGCATCAGGCGTCGACCAAGTCAGTTCACCAGCGATTAGCAGTAGTTCATATGTCACCAGCGATTGCGCTGTTGTTGGCGGAGCGCCTGTCAGTTCGGCCACAGCGCCAACTTCCGGTGTGAGCGTTGACGGCGTGACCGTGCAGGTGGGTCAAAGCCCGATGATCACCATCGCCCCCGCGTTGGCTCCAGCAACCCAGGTTGTGTCAAAAACCTTGGTGGCTGGAAAAGGTGCTGCGATCACGGGTACCGAAACATTGACTTTTGATTATTGCGGTGTGGGTTTAGTGACCCAGAAGCAATTTGATTCTTCATGGGCAAACGGTGCGCCCATCACCTATGGCCTTGACAGTCTCATTCCAGGCTGGGGCATTGGGATGCCCGGAATGAAGGTCGGTGAAGAACGGTTACTGATTTTGCCAGGGAGCCAGTCTTATGGTCCTAATCCACCGAGCCCAGATATTTTGCCTGATGAATCCTTGGCATTCGTTGTAAAACTCATCTCATTTCAGAAATAGGATTTTCACATGTCGCAAAAGCCAGAAATTGATTTCATTGAGGGCCCGGCCCCAACAACCCTCGTCATCACAGATCTCATCGTTGGTGACGGTGCGCAGGCTGTTCCAGGTGGCCGTGTAGAAGTTCACTATCTCGGCGTTGATTTTGACAATGGTGAGGAATTTGATTCGTCGTGGAATCGAGGTGAATCCATCACATTTCCGCTCAATGGTTTGATCGCAGGTTGGCAAGAAGGCATCCCAGGCATGAAAGTTGGTGGCCGTCGCCAACTCGTGATCCCTCCTGCACTTGCATATGGTGAATCAGGCGGTCACCGTCTGGCTGGTCGAACACTGGTTTTCATTATTGATCTTTTGAACGTCGGCTAATTCCCTTGGCTCGAATTGATCGCACTGAGCGACTGCTCAATGTGGTGTTCTGCCTCCTAGGCGCAGCTCGTCCTGTTTCACGGTCAGAAATTCGAAGGCTGGTAGCGGGATACGGTGCTGACGCGTCTGATGCAGCCTTTGAACGCATGTTCGAGCGGGATAAAGATGAGTTGCGGGGGATGGGAATCCCGGTCGAAACCGTTGTTGATGTCAACGGTGAGGTAGAGGGTTACCTCATACGCAGACAAAATGCGACATCGGATCTTGAATTCAATGCTGATGAACTTGCGCTACTTGCATTGGCAGCAGCGGTGAGTCAGGAAGCCATCCTTGAAGCTTCAGCAACAACTGCACTTCGAAAAATCGAAACCATTAGCGGCGATGCACCCGATCTTTTGAATCAAGTGAGCATGCGGTTAGGGGCTACAGATGCCGCTCTGCTGCCGCTCATGACCGCATTACGCGAACAATGTGTCGTGTCATT
Organism: Candidatus Nanopelagicales bacterium; assembly: GCA_028687755.1. NCBI lineage: Bacteria > Bacillati > Actinomycetota > Actinomycetes > Candidatus Nanopelagicales > Candidatus Nanopelagicales bacterium. Next base: position 140,911 of record JAQTZL010000001.1, on the reverse strand, counting down.
TGCGTATCAAGGGCGAAACGACGCCCAATCGGAAAAGCGAATTGTTGATCCCTGGGGAGTAATTGCCCATGACGGATCCTGGTATTTCGTAGGCCACGATCATGATCGCGGTGCGCGCCGCACTTTTCGAATTTCACGAATTCAGGGCACGGTTACCGTCACTGCAAGGCCCATAGAAACCGCTCGTCCTCGCGACCTGAATTTAGTAGATGTCGTTCGAGGTGAAACACCTGAAGTGCGCAGCACCGCACGTGTTGTCATTGCAGCTGGCCACGGCGCAGCATTGCGAATCGGTAACAATTGCGATGATTCACCCTTCGATGAAGTTGAACTTCTCGTGAGTGCGGTCACTGATGAGCTTTTGGTATCGCAGATCTGTGCTGCTGGTACAGGAGTACGGGTGATTGAGCCGATACACATTCGTAACCGTGTTATGCAAGTACTTCGTGAAATAGCAGATTTGCACGGTGCGATCTCATGAGCACATCTGGTCCTCGCTTGTCGCGCCTTATGACCATGGTCCCTTGGTTGATGACACACGATGGAGTGACGATTCAAGAGGCTGCCGATCACTTTGGAATTTCTACCGATCAATGCGAAAAAGATCTGTGGCTTCTAGTGGTCTGCGGATTACCTGGGCATATGCCTGACCAATTGGTGGATATTCAATTTTGGGACGATGGCCGTATTCATGTCATTGACCCGCAGACCCTCGATCGCCCGCTTCGACTTTCAGGCGATGAAGTGATGTCATTGTTGGTTGCTTTACGGCTGTTGGCTCAAGTGCCTGGCGCACATGATCGTGATGTGCTCTACGGGCTGATCCATCGACTCGAGCAGCATCTTGAGCACGGTGCGGTCGGCTCAGTACTGATTGACAGCGGAGTGCGAACCGATGTTTTACTCACCATCGAGCGAGCACTTGCATCAGAAGCAATGGTTGAGCTTGTTTATGCCAGTGGCACCGATGATGCGCTCACGGCTCGCAGTGTTCAACCCATAGGGGTACGAGTTGATTCCGGGTTTACCTATCTAGAGGCCTACTGTGTGCAAGCCGAAGGTGTGCGAACCTTTCGTCTCGATCGTATTGTTGAGGCAAAGGTAGGCGCGCCTGTCTCGTTACCGGATGAATTGATCAGCGCATCGCAATCATCAGCCAATGTTGCTGAGGTTGAGATTCGTGAGTCAGGGCGTTGGGTTCTAGATTTGGTGCAGGTTGATGCCGTCTCCCAGGGCCCAGATGGCAATTTCCATGGGGAAATCCAGTACCGCGACCCAGACTGGCTCGTTCGCATAGTGCTGTCTGCTGGGGGCTACCTGCAGGTGATTACTCCGCCACAGATTCGCGCTCAGGTGGCCGCTGCAGCTGCGGCCGCACTCTCCGCGTACTCTTAAGCCACGTTCAAGCGAAGGAAAGTTGGATATGAAAAGTTTCGGTGCACCCGAGATTCTGATCATCGTCCTGATCATTGCTCTGCTCTTCGGCGCAAAGCGGCTTCCAGACGCTGCTCGTGGAATCGGTCGGTCCTTGCGCATTTTCAAGGCGGAGACCAAGGGTCTAACTGACAGTGATCAAACTCCACAGGATGAGCCAGCCAAGAAGTCGACTGACGAGTAGTCGCACAGCATGGCAGGAACAGACCGTTCCGTGGCGATGCCACTGAATGCTCATTTACGGGAGTTACGTTCTCGATTACTCAAATCCGGTATCGCTTTAGCGTTGGGCATGGTCGTCGGTTGGGTGTATTACACGCCGATTTTCGACTGGATCAGCGCTCCCTTTAATGATGTTGTGACTCAAGCTCGTGCCGAGGGTCGGGAAATCACACTGGCATTGACCGGCGTTGCTGATCCATTTGTCTTGCAACTGCAGGTTGCGGCAGTTGCTGGCATCATTTTGAGTTCACCGATTTGGCTTTATCAACTGTGGCGCTTCATTACTCCTGGCTTACATAGACATGAACGTCGATGGGGTTTTGGATTCGTATTGGTGGCGACTCCGCTATTTGCCGCTGGCGTCTGGATGGCATATTCAGTACTCCCAGTGGGACTCAACCTATTGTTTGGATTCACGCCTAATGGCGTAGCCAATATCGTTTCAGTCGATCGCTATTTGTCGTTCTTTTTGCGCATGATTATGGTTTTCTCGATCGGATTCCTAGCGCCTCTTGTGCTTATTGCTCTCAATATGGCCGGAATTCTCACTGGTAAACGCTTATTGGGTTGGTGGCGGTGGATTATTTTTGTGGTGTTCATATTTGCCGCTGTAGCAACGCCGACAGGTGATCCAATCAATATGGCTTTGTTGGCGACTCCAATTTTGCTACTCGTAACTCTCGCAATCATCTTCTCCATGTTGAATGACAAGCGACGTGCTCGTAAACGGCGCCGTGAACCGGACTACTCAACTCTTAATGATGACGAAATGTCTCCTCTGACTCTGTCTGAAGATGAATAGTCCAGCAGAACGTTACGCGGCTTCGCGACAACGTGCCCAATCTCCATACGTACAAGCCTTTGCTGAAGGCTTTTCATTCGGTCTCGACGACTTTCAACTTCGCGCGTGTAGATCACTTGAGGCCGGTAAAAGCGTACTTGTCGCAGCTCCAACGGGATCAGGCAAAACGGTCGTAGGTGAATTCGCGGTGTTTCTGGCTTTGCAGGCTGGGCGCAAATGTTTTTTCACAACCCCCATCAAGGCACTCTCAAATCAGAAGTATCACGATCTTGTCGATCACTTTGGCACAGAAAATATAGGTTTACTTACAGGTGATACTTCAATTAATAGTGAGGCTCAAGTTGTTGTAATGACAACTGAGGTGCTTCGCAACATGTTGTATGCAGAGTCAAGTACCTTGCACGAGCTTTCATACGTTGTGATGGATGAGGTTCATTACCTTGCCGATCGATTCCGTGGTGCGGTTTGGGAAGAGGTGATGATTCACCTTCCAGAATCAGTGAGTATCGCTGCATTGTCCGCAACGGTGAGTAACGCTGAGGAATTCGGCGCGTGGCTTGCCACGGTGCGAGGCGAGACAGACATCATTGTTGAAGAGCATCGACCGGTTCCGCTTTGGCAGCATGTGATGGCTGGTCCAAAACTGTATGACCTATTTGTTGATGATGAACAGCAGGTGGTCAATCCTGAACTGGAGCGCTTAGCTCGAGATTCAACCCGTCGTCATCAACGTGATGATCGCAATTCGCGCCGCCGCAATCACCTCACTCCGTACCGTTCCGATGTAGTTCGCAAACTCGACGATGAAGGCCTTCTGCCTGCTATCTATTTTCTTTTTAGTCGCAACGGTTGCAATGATGCTGTTCAGCAAGTGTTGCACTCGGGATTGCGGCTCAATAGCAAACACGAACGAACGGAAGTGCGCCAATATGCACTTGAAGCTACGCGTCACTTACCTGACGAGGATCTGCTTGCGCTCGGATTCGATGATTGGATGGAAGGGTTGGAGCGAGGGATTGCTGCTCATCACGCAGGCCTGTTGCCCATCTTCAAAGAGGTTGTCGAATACCTGTTCCAACGCGGGCTTATCAAAGTGGTGTTCGCAACTGAAACTTTAGCGTTGGGCATCAATATGCCTGCCCGATCAGTCATTCTTGAAAAATTATCGAAATGGAATGGCGAATCACATGTCGATCTCACGCCGGGGGAGTACACCCAACTCACCGGTCGTGCTGGTCGACGCGGTATTGACATTGAAGGTCACGGAGTTGTGTTATGGCAAGAGGGCCTAGATCCAAGAGCGGTTGCTGGTCTTGCATCAACTCGAACATATCCTTTGAGATCTTCATTTACCCCTTCGTACAACATGGCAGTGAATTTGGTGGCCCGGCTTGGGCGGCATACAGCACGTGAAGTTCTCGAGACATCTTTTGCGCAATTCCAAGCTGACCGATCAGTGGTTGGACTAGCAACACAAATACGCAAGTTGGAAGAGGGGCTTGCCGGGTATCGCGACGCCATGGAATGCCACTTAGGCGATTTCATTGAGTACTCATCACTTCGGGAACAGATCTCACGTCGTGAGAAAGATGTCACGCGAACAGCTGCGGCGCAGCGTCGAGAAATCGCAACAGACACCTTGCGCGCACTTAAGCCCGGCGATGTCATCATCATTCCTGCCGGGAAAAGAGCTGGTCCGGCTGTGGTTCTCGATACTGGATTCGGCGGTGACAATTCTGATCCTCGACCTCTGGTGCTGACCAATGATCGACAAGTTAGGAGAATTTCCTCACTCGAAGTCAATGCCAATCTTGAAGTACTTGGCCGTTTACGGATACCTAAATCGTTTTCGGCTCGAAACCCTGCCGCCCGTCGCGATCTAGCGGCAGCGCTGCGTGAAGTGGTCGGTGATCGTGGATTGAATAAGCGCGGCAAGGAGCCACGCACTGAAGACGAAGTAGTCGTGGAACTACGCTCGCAAATGCGTCAGCATCCATGCCACGGCTGTAATGAACGCGAGCAGCATGCTCGCTGGGCAGAGCGCTATCACCGTGCTCAAAGAGAGATTCACGATTTAGAACAAAGGGTCGAAGGTCGGACCAACTCAATAGCGCGCCACTTCGATCGCGTGTGCGAAGTACTCACAGAGCTTGGTTATCTGACGAGTGCTGGCGATGATGCCAAAGTTACCGATGATGGTCAGCTATTGATGCGGCTATATACCGAGGCAGATCTGCTCACTGCTTTGTGTTTGCAGCAGGGAACATGGGAGTCCCTATCTGCTCCAGAGTTAGCTGCAGTGTGTTCCACTTTGCTTTTTGAATCTCGCAGCGGTGAAGGGGAGCCCCCGAAGGTTCCGCACGGTGCAATTCGTGATGCTCTCGATGTCATGCACGATATGTGGTTCGATATTCATGGAATTGAGGCGCGTCACAGGGTGGATGCGACCAAGGCGCTTGACGCCGGTTTCGTTTGGGCGATGTATCGCTGGTGCCAGGGCAATAGTTTGTACTCGGTACTTTCCCGCGAGGATTTCACTGCTGGGGATTTTGTCCGTTGGTCCAGGCAAGTAATCGATCTGCTGGGTCAGATTGCGCAGGCCGTGCCTATTGATAGTGAATTACGCACGACGGCCGCCGCAGCCGCTGATCTGGTCAATCGCGGCGTTATTGCTTCAGTATCCGAAGTTACGCTGACAACCACTGCGGAATAAATCGCTCTACGCCCCATTGCGATGCAATGGCACCTATTGCTTCCACATGTGTTTCCTGCGGTTGCATGACGGAGGCGATGTCTATTGGAATGGTGGTCACCGCAGTGGCCACTTGCTGCGCAAGGCGCAGTGCCTCCGTGTGTTCTCGCAATAATGCAGCAATCCGGGGTGTCAATGGTTTGACGGGATCATTCCCAGCCGCGGCAATAATGCCATCGAGATTTGTATGAGCTTGGATCAAGGCAGCTGCTGTTTTCTCACCGATTCCCGGAACACCAGGAATGCCATCGGATGGGTCTCCGCGCAAGATGGCAAAGTCGACATACACACGAGGATGGACGCCGTAGCGTTCAACAACAGCAGTCTCATTGAGTAGTGGCCATTTGGGCATACCCCCATTGACTGCCAAGAAGAGTTGAACATGGTTCGCGTCGTTAACAACCTGCACCAGATCCCGATCGCCGGATATGACGATCACGGGGCCTGGGACATGAGCAGCTAATGTCGCTGCGACATCATCTGCCTCAAATTCTGGCCAGCCCAGACGAGCAACACTGGAGGCGTCAAGCAACTGCGCCAACGCATCAATTTGCGCACTGAGCGCATCTGGCTCGTCTTCTACGTATTCACCACTGTCAGTGGTTTCGAGCACTCGGTGGGTCTTATAACTTGGTAAAAGATCCACTCGCCACTGTGGACGCCAGTCGTCATCCCAGCAAGCGATGATGGACCTTGGTGCAAACGTGGTGTGGAAAGCATCCAGCATGGTGAGAAATCCCCGTAAAGCCTGATGAGGCCTCCCGTCAGGTGCGGTCATTGAGGCAGGGAGCGCATAAAAGGATCGGTAGTACAGGGAGGCGGTGTCCAGCACCAGCACTGGTCCTTGATTCATATGGGAATCGTCTCAGAATGCTCGGATGAGAATCCCACGGGATGGCTTAGGTTGGTCTCATGGTTGAAGCATTCGGTACGGCTGATTTCCAGCACCGCATGGGCAAAGTTCGCCTTGCCGCACAAATGGCTGGGATTGATGGAGTGCTGATCACTCCTGGGGCCGATCTTCGATATCTCACGGGCTATGACGCCAAAGCACTCGAACGCCTGACCTGTCTGGTCATACCCACATCTGGTGATCCGGTGATCATTGTTCCCAATCTCGAGGTTCTGGCAGCCAAAGCCAGCCCGCTGGGTGACTTGGGCATGGACATCATCGGCTGTGGTGAAGGTGATGACCCATATCTACGCGTAGCAGATGTCATGCAAGGCGCTTCGACTGTCGCCGTGGACGACCACATGTGGGCCTCCAAGGTCTTGAGGCTGAAAACAGCTATGCCTGACACGCAGCAAATTCTTGCCGGTCAGCTCATTGATCCAATTCGAATGCGCAAAGACGCTCGTGAAATCTTGGCACTGCGAGGAGCGGGTTCGGCTATCGATCGCGTGCACGCGCAAGTTCCAGCACTGTTGCGGGCAGGTCGTACTGAGCGTGAGGTTGGACGAAATATCGCTGAACTTATTATTTCTGAAGGTCATGTCGCTGTCGATTTCGTAATCGTGGCGGCAGGAGCAAACGGTGCAAGTCCGCATCACGACGTGTCTGATTACGTGATTCAACCTGGTGACCCAGTCGTTGTCGATATCGGTGGAACGATGCCTGATGGTTATTGCAGTGATTGCACTCGCATGTATGCCGTAGGTAACCCGGGAAATGAGTACCTAGAGAAATTCGACATTCTCTTCGACGCCCAACAACGTTCACGCGATGCAGCACGCCCTGGAGTAAGTGCAGGAAGTGTTGATGCTGCGGCCCGTGATCATCTTGACGAGCATGGTTTAGGAGAGTTATTCATCCACCGCACGGGTCACGGCATTGGAATGCAGACCCATGAAGAGCCATATATTTATCAAGGTAGTGGATTTGTTTTGGAACCAGGTATGGCCTTCAGTATCGAGCCGGGTTTTTATGACGAAGGTCGCTTTGGCGCTCGTATCGAAGACATTGTTGTGTGTACTGACGATGGAATTGAGTCAATGAACCATCAACCGCACGAACTCATTGTGGTGGAGTAGAACTTTTCATGAAATGGCAATCACAAGATCGCATCCTGTACCGAAATGCAACAATTCACTCCACAGTCAGCCCATTCGCGACAGCAATGTTGGTTGATGGCGATCACATCGCTTGGCTCGGGGAAGAATCTGCAGTAGCGGCACATCATGACAGTGCCGATCGTGTTCTAGATATGGATGGGGCATTCATTGCTCCTGTATTCGTTGACTCACATTCATCTGCCTTGAATGTTCATGAGACTTCCGATGCGCGATCTCATGCAGCCGAGTTTGGCATTGGTGCTTTCCATGATTTTTCTTCCACTGATTGCAAAGCAGTTGAAGAACTGGTTTTGAGTGCGGCAGGGTCGCTTGTCTACTCATTCCGAAACCAATGGACGGGTTTCGAATCGGGATTAGTGGTTTCAGTTCATGAACTTCAAGCCCTGCCTGCTTTACTGCGACATGGGGTTCCGATTGCTGTGGATGGGCACGGATCAAGTAGTTCGTTTGTAGTGAGTGAACTCTTATCTGCAGCTCAAATGATTGGCTCAGCAGCGTTCAAGGCCGCAACCGTTCGCATTGAAGGCGTGGATACATTCTCAGAAGCAGAACTGATAGACCTTGAACAAATAGGCGTGACAATCATCGGCCATCCGGATGAAATGAAGACTGCTGCGTCTGCTGTTGCGGTCGGAGGATCGGTGACCTTTGGGTCATATAGCGACGAATTTGAAAATCCCTGGGCGGCTATTCGTGCCGCGGTTTTTGAATTTCCACATCATGAACGCATGACTGCTCGTGCGGCATTTAGCGCTGCCACCCGTGGTGGCTGGAGAGCAGTCGGCCGTGGTCACATTGGTGTTATTGCGCCGGGCGCACCAGCACATTTTGCTTTCTGGGATACAAGTGAGGTTGTTGTTCAGACCCCTGATGAGCGAGTCGCTGGATGGTCAACGGATCCACGTTCTGGAACACCTGGATTGCCTGACGTCAGCCCCGGGTTGCCACTACCTACCTGCCTGCGCACGGTGATTGCGGGAACTGTTGTTTTTGATCGCGGCTCGCTTGCGTCGTGATGCGTTACTGGCGGTGGTATTCATGCCTCTTTGGCAGCGTGCTGTTATGGATGTCCTTTCCACCCGTAAATGTGGGTTGGTTGGCGATTCCTGGAATTGCACTCTTGGTGTTGTCGATTCAAGGCAGCACGCTGAATCAAGCGTTCATTCTCGGATTCACTTTTGCGGCTGTATTTAATCTGCTCTTGCTTCATTGGCTAACGATCGTCGGTTTTGACGCTTGGGTCTTGTTGTCACTTGTCTGCGCATTGTGGTCCGGATTGATGGGCACAGGAATTGCACTCGTGTCACGGCATCGGCTGTGGCCTGCACTCATTCCCGGCATGTGGATTGCTCAAGAGTGGGTGCGCGGAACATGGCCATTTGGTGGGTTCCCGTGGGGCACTGTTGCCTTTTCGCAAGCAGATACATCAATTGGTCGTACCTCAACACTCGTCGGAATGTTGGGAACCTCGGGCTGGGTTGTTCTTTGCGCTTGCGTTCTTGTCGCTGTTGTACGCGCAATCAATAATCACGAGCCCAAATCTACGTTTATTACTGCGGGTTGGTTCATAGTCTTGGTTGCGATCCCAGCTCTGATACCCATTGCGCACGGTGGTGATTCCATCGGGGGAGTTGCGAGTACCCCCATTGGTCTTGTTCAAGGTGGCACCCCATCTACTGGAATGTCAGCATTTGATGTGCGACGCGCGGTTCTGGATAACCATGTACGGGAAACAATGACGCTTGCAACTGCAATCGCACAGAAGCAGAGCACGAAGCCCACATTCGTGCTGTGGCCAGAAAATTCTTCAGATCTAGATCCATATCGTGACGAGGCAGCGGCTGCGGCGATTGGTGTTGCAGTGCGCTCACTCAATGTTCCTGTATTAGTTGGAGCTGTCGTAAATAATCCGCAAGAGGCTTCGACCATTCTCAACGCAGGAATTTTGTGGGATCCAGTCAGTGGCCCTGGGCAGCAGTACAACAAGAAGCATCCTGTTCCTTTTGGTGAGTACATTCCTTTCCGTGATCTCCTCGCACCACTGATTAGTCGATTCGATCGAATCGGACGTGATTTCGCAGCAGGCACAGCAACAGGAATTTTTAGTATTGGTGGCGTCGACGCAGGAAACCTCATTTGCTTTGAAGTGGCCTACAACAGTGTGACTGGTGCGTTAGTTGATGAAGGCGCTCGAGTCATTACCGTGCAGACCAATAATGCAACGTACGCGGATACCGCTCAGCCAGAGCAGCAATTCATGATCGAACGTATGCGAGCGCTGGAAACCGGACGCAGTGTCGTGGTCGCAGCGACCACCGGGATTTCGGCCTTCATTCGACCTGATGGCAGCGTGCAAGCAATGATTGGTGAGGGATCGACGGGCAGCCTTGTTCGTGATGTCAGTCTTCGAGGACAGCGCAATCTGGGAAGTGTGGTGGCCCCCTATGTCACCTTGCTGTGGGCGGGTAGCGCCTTGTTCACCGGATTGTTTTTCGCAGTGCGAGCCATCCACGCTCGACGCGCTAGGCAACATAAGGTTGTGCAGTGACGTTTGAAGATCTAGGCCGAATTCTGGTCATCATTCCGACTTTTAACGAGTTGGAATCCTTGCCCGTAATCATTGGTCGTGTGCGCGCAAGTGTTCCAGAAGTAGACATTCTGATCGCGGATGATAATTCGCCTGATGGCACCGGAAAGCTGGCAGACGCATTCGCAGCAAGCGACTCGCACATCCAGGTCATGCATCGATTAGGCAAGGAAGGGCTTGGCGCGGCGTATCTTGCTGGCTTTGCCTGGGCTCTTCAGCAGGGGTACGACGTTGTTGTCGAAATGGATGCGGATGGTTCCCACCAACCAGAGCAATTGCCGTTACTTCTCGATGCGTTACGTAATGCAGATTTAGTTCTTGGATCTCGTTGGGTTGACGGCGGTGGAACAGTGAACTGGCCCAAGAGTCGCCAGTTCCTATCTAAAGGCGGAAGTTTGTATACCCGCGTCCTCTTGGGTATTCCATTGCGTGACGTCACTGGTGGGTACCGAGCCTTCCGGGCTGACACTCTGCGCAAACTTGATTTGCATGAGGTGGCGTCTCAGGGGTACTGCTTCCAGGTGGATCTGGCTTGGAGAGCAGCGCAACGCAATCTACGGGTGGTTGAAGTACCCATCACTTTTGTCGAACGCACTGCGGGCGCGAGCAAAATGAGCCAAAAGATTGTTGTTGAAGCGCTGTGGCGTGTAACAGTCTGGGGTTTCGATGATCGCGTTACTCGCATTCGCCGCAAGGCACATAAACGCAGAGCAGCAGAGCAACATCGGGAAAACTAACGTGAAAAGATTTCTTTTCGTTGGTTATCCACTCGTTGAATTGTTTACTGCCGTTGCTTTCATCATCTGGCTTGGTTTTGGATGGACCATTGTTATATACATCGCAGGGTTTCCGATTGGCTGGTTTCTGCTCAAGTCAGCAGGTCGTGCCAATGTCGAATTGGCAAATGAGCAACGCACGCCTACGAAATCGGTGACGTTTAGATTCATATCTGGCGTTCTCTTTGTTATCCCCGGATTTTGGAGCGATGTGTTGGGTGCGCTCTGTCTTGTGCCGTTTGTCCAAGGGCGGATAGCGGCACCATTTGCGTTCTTGACCACTCCAGTGGGTGGCGTGAACTGGCGCGTGAATACTTGGTCAGGGGGAGAAGTCGTTGAAGGGGTCGTCATTCACAATCCTGACGACCCCAACGACCAACGTTTCTTGGATTCCGCAGATTAAGCAGACTTCAACACCGGAACATCATGTGCATGCAATAGGGCGAGTCGCTCAGTCAGCAGATCCTCAAGTTCGGCAATCGATCGGCGCTCGAGCAACATGTCCCAGTGAGTGCGCACATAACGCTCTTCCTTGACGTCTGTGGAAGCCATATTGGCGAGCAGATTTGTCGCCTGTGCCTCGCGGCCACATCGACACCCCCATGTGTGTGGAATGTCTTCAGCTTCGGTGGAAAATGGCACGACGGTGGTGTGCCCTTTTGGGCACAGATACGTCAGCGACTGTCGGTCGGCTGGCACCACGTGGAGGTCATTCTCGTAGCTCAGGGCGCCAATCCGCGTCCCGCGCATTGAAATTTCGTTCATGTCCTGTGCTCCTTTACATCGGATTCCTGCTTTGGAGTCTTAGACGGTCTTGTGCACCATCTGGTTCCATTGCAGGAAAACGCTTAACTGAGCCCTATATTCCCCAAGATGCGTGGGGGAATGGTCAAGCTCAGGTAAAGGTCCGGTCAAGCATGTGATCAGCTGCTGAGATCTGCGGAGAACCATTGGTCCAAGCCAGCCATATTGCCGCGCTAGCTCCGCTGAGGGATAAGGCGCCTGCAACGATGTTGATCAAACTGCTGTCGAATCCCCATATGACCCACAACACCAGACAGGCCGAGGTCAAGCCAGCTAACAGCAAGCTCAAGCGGGTTCGCGAGGTCACAGAGCAACCGTAGCGGTCCCAACTGACACCTACGTCACCTCATTTACCCTTACAGTGATCCGATGGAATGGCATGAGGAATTTTCGGCACAAGCAGTCGCGCATGACCGCCCAATTCACGTGCCTGTTCCATGGGGTGCCAGCGGCGACGGTTTCGTGTTTTTCCCAAACGGCGAGCGTCGGTGGGGGCTGCATGGGGCATCAGGTGTCCTGATTCGCCACATTGATGAAGCTGGAATCGAGTCGTTTTTCCTGGCTCAACGCGGTGACAACGTTGAGGGTGGGCGTAGCCAGTGGGCAATTCCTGGTGGAGCCATGGAAACAGGGGAGACTCCAGTCGAAGGTGCGCTGCGCGAATTTCGTGAAGAGATCGAAGTTGAACTTGATTATGAAATCTTGGGCGAGCATGCGGCTCATGTGCACGAGGTCTGGTCTTACACCACAGTGGTAGTTCAAGTGAATGAAAAATTCTTACCGCCTGAACAATTGCATTGGGAAAATAAAGCAGCCGGTTGGTTCACTCGTGACGAAATCGCCGAACTCAATACCTACGAGGAATTCCAGGTAGCGCTTGAGCACCTCTTTGAAATTATTGATCAACCGCGATAGTTGGGTGATTCTGAACTTGTTCCAGTAGTTCATCGAATGTCAAGGATTGCGGGCTTCCGGCAGTCGTGCGCACTGTGACGGTGGTAGGGCGTTTACCCAGGTTGATGCCACTTTCGTCAATCTTTGCTTCTATGCGCTCTTTGAACAGTTTGGCGGGTGGAACTTGATTCGACATTCCAGCCACCAGGAAAGCATCGCCATCCCAGCGCGCCACGTAATCACTCTTGCGCACTGTGTCTTGAATAGCCTTTGCTACGGCACGCAAGATATCGTCTCCGAAATTCAAGCCGTATTCAGTGTTCGTGCGTTGCAGGTCATCTACATCCACAAAAGCAACAGCAACTAATTGATCATTTCGCTGCGCCAAGGATCCTAGGCCTGGAAGTAGCGTGGAGATTCCTTGACGAGTTAAGACCCCAGTCAGCGGATCGGTGGTTGCAACGAAATCGGCTCGTTGCGCTTCCTCCACAATTGAGGTCACGGCCGCCATACGTAGGCGCATGAGCACACCACCAGTCGTAATCGCAGCGAGTCCCGCAAACAACCATTGAACGTCATATTGCGTATCTATAGATTCCGTTCCGATGACGAGCATCGCATAGATCAATGCACATGTGAGAAAGAAAGATTTCCATCTCAAAGTAACTTGAGGAAGCCCGACAAGAATGACTAAAAGATACGCCAATGTGGCCGTGTTCTCGTTACGAATAGTGAGCCACAGCATCAATGCGCTCAACGCCAGTGCTGCCAAAGACCAGATCCAAATCAGAGTCGAGGTTTTAGCGGCCCGGTGTGTAGCAACAAGACCAAGACCAAGAAATATCGCACCTATACCGAACGTGAATATATGTTCAACCCAACTGGCTTGTGGCACAAACACGAGCGTCAAAATTGACAGCATCAAAATGAGTCCGCCGATGAGTGCAAACCCCTGCTGGATACCGGAACGCGTAAGCCTGAGGCGTAAAGCGATAAATGGATCATCGCTTTCTGGACGTTCATAATCGGAAGGAAAGTTCATGTTGCCCTCAGTTGGTGCATCGTTGGCGTCTTTGCGCAAAAGGCGACGGACGTTGTCTGGGTGAATTTGGTGCGGCCAAGGAATTAATTTCGACAGGGTCAGTCCAAGATAAATGATGGTGTTAAATGCGACGGCAGTTGCCAGCACGATGAACCAGGAACTCGAAAGAACGCTCTCGGGAAGTAGAAACCCTGTGGTGATGTGGTTCATGAGTTATCCACGATTTCCGAGTGTTGAACGTGACCCCACCGCGGTTCTTTGTGCAAAAAGATGTCCAGGAGACATTTAATAAAGACAACTTGTAGATAGACGTCATAAAAGAGCTCAGGAAATAACGCCAATGCAAGAAGTCTAGCCTTCCAACCGCCTGACCACGCGGTGATGACTCTCTCGGCGACGAAGATCAGCCCTATGACGAGCCAAAAGGGGAACCAAATCCAATGATCGACTGAACATATAGTGATGAACATCAGAGCAAGTGACGCATTCAGTGCTACTGCGCCATACCCAATACCAACCTGTTGACCCCAGTACCGCAATGTCGCACGCGTAAAACCATAAGCGCTGAGATTTTCAAGTGCACCTCGTTGCCATCGTTGACGTTGCACCCAAAGATTGCGCCAGGTAGGCATCAATTCGGTTGTAACGGTGCACTCGCGTGGCGAAGTCATGGTTGCGCCTAAGGATTTCAACGCCAAGGTAAGTTCGTTGTCTTCAGTGAGCGCAGCTGTGTCGTACACACGACCTGGTTCTCCAGGTATGTATACACCTCGCGCTGCCGCAATATCGAGAAGCGCTTCTGCTCTAAACATCGTCGCTGTCCCGGTAAGAACGAATACCCGCCCACGTCGATTCCGAATCTGCAGCGAATAGCGCGCATACTCATTGCGCTGGAATTGGCCTATAAGTCCATGACCATTTTCACCGAAGAAAACTCCACCAACAGCAGTCAACTCAGGGTCGTCTTCTAGTTGTTTCGCAGCAACTTCAATAAATCTGGAACCAAGCGATGTGTCAGCGTCCATAACCAAAATAACGTCAATTGGCTCAGATTCAGGAAGCACTTGAGCGAGGACTTGGTTGAGCGCACCGCCCTTCTTATGTTCGTTTCCATGCGTCTCAAAACACTCATACCCAAACTGAACCGGAATAGTTGACGTCAGATCGGAGCTGTTATCACTGACAACGATGACTCGATCAGGTTTGCGCGTTTGCAATTCGAGTGCAGAAAGAGTTACAGGTAACGAGGATTCTTCATTATGAGCAGGAATCAAAACAGTTACTCGAACGCGAGCACCCTTGGTTGCTTGCGTCCGCGTCTTGGGACGGTACCGGGCAAGCACGGATCGGGTTGGGCTTACTGAGAGCAGAGCTCCAATGATTTCAAACGTGACAGCCGCGGCAGCGATGAACGCAATGGCAAAGAGCGAAGAAAAGATGAGTTCCTTTGGCGGAACTGCATGTGAGACCCAAATGTGCCAGTCATCTATGACTGACTCTGTAGCCGGTTCTGTGCTTGCCATGCCTGCGAAGAATTCACCAATCGCTGCGGCCAAACAGGTGACGGTGAAAATGGCTGAGAAGACAACACCCACGACCAAACGGCCGTAGGTGACATCAATGGCTTGCGAATGTCGCGGGGGAGTAGGCGCAACAGCAAATGGTCGAGCTTGTTGTGTCATGACCGTGACTTCCCCTGTGAGTAAGCGTTGAGTTTATCTACAGAGGCGTACTTGACCGGTCATATATAAGTTACCGCTCACTCAAACATTTGTTGCATGTAAACGTACATGCAACTTAGTTCTTGATGAATTGAAGGGCTTGCAGAATGACACCACTTGGTTCAAGCCAAAAACCTGCAACCATGGTCACCGGACCAAGGGAGAAACGACCGAGCTCGCCGAATTGTTCAGCACCCGCAGCTATTGCCTGGTTCAGGGTTCCTTCAACGTCGTCAACGGTAAAAGCAAGGCGACCTGCACCAAGTTGGAAACCATAGGTAGGCAAATGAGGTGCATCTGATTCTTGTAATTCAATGCGGAAGGTGTCCGAACCGCTACGAACCTCTGTGAACCCTTGGTAATCAGAACCTGCAGGAGCATCAATTACTTCTAAGCCCAATGTTGCTGGCCAGAAGGCCTTACTCGCTGCATAGTTGGGAACCAACATCCGTAGGCCCTTGATGAAACTGCGATCACCGGCACTTACTTGCACATGGGTACCGTCAGGATCAATTAGCGTGACATCGGGACCTTCGTGTTTTGACGATTGAATATAAATTCGATCCACGCCAAGCTTGATGGGATCCATGGGATAAGGAAGCGCGCTGGGATCCGGGATGGCTCTGCATATCGCCTCGATGGCTACGCCGCGCTCGCCATTGTTGAAAATAATGGTTTCATGCGTATGTGCCTGTGGGATCTCATGATCCTGACCCTCAGCAAATTCTGACTGAACACGGCGCACAAGATTCAAACCGAGATCATCAACATAGAACTTGCCGTAGGCATCGGCGTCTGAGCCGTTTACGGCAATATGTGAAATCGTATGAACAGTCATGAATCCTCCAAAGGGCCGTAGTCTGTCAGGAATATGTCGCCACGAAGGCTGATTGCGCTAATGCGCATTGATTGTTTTTAGAGGATTCCAGAGGGTAAAAGTAATCCGATAATGTACATTATGACATTTAAGAATTCTGAGGAATCCATCCCTTTTGGGGTGTTTCCCCCTAGTGTGGATTCACACTCACCAAGGAACGGATATCTCCACGATGACAACCGCAACTACTCCAGGTCTCGTTGAACAGACGTATTTCCATCGTTTGGCAATCGCTGCACCCGATTATCAGGAGTTCATCAGTTGGTTTGGTCATCTGTTGGGAACCGTCTCGATCGATGATCGCTATATCCAGCCACATGGGATTCCATTCGGGCTTGAATACAGCCCAACCCAGGCAAAGGAATCGGGCGCGGACCTCAACACCATCTGGCTAGGCAACATGCCTTTCGTCATCTTTTCGGCCGACGGCCCGGATAGCCCGATTGCCGCATTTATCGATAAGTACGGAACTGCCTTGCATTCGGTTGCTTGGCATGTTTCTGATCTTTGGAAGGCTGACTCCACACTGCGCCGCCATGGCTACCGCCTCACTGGTTATGACATCCCGGGTCGTCACTTCTTCATTCACCCAGCAGATACATCGTGGATGCTCATCGAACTCTCTGATACTCACTTTGCCCAAGATCCTCGCGATTACGACAACGTCCTGCCCCCTCGGCCATCGGATGCTGTTGTAAAGGGCGCCAATTTTGCTTGGCTCACGATGGCAGCACAAGACCCTCGCGAATCAGCAGACAACATCGCCAAGCTTTTTGAAACATCCGAAGTGACCGGCTACCCCACCGATGCTGGTCAAGAAGTAGTGGATCTCAAGGTCTACGACATCATCACCAGATTCACCAAGCGTGACACCACAACCTCCGATCGTGATTATCTGCACTCGATGTGCTTTTCCGTTCCCGATCTTGCAGATACCTGCGATCGCTTACGCGCAGCAGGCATCAAAGTGACCTCACAAAGTGACACCAGTGCATGGACTGATGCGGCTGACACGCATGGACTCCTCATGCAGTGGGTGAGTGAAAGCTCGCTTCCTGCGTAACCACTCCCCTGTGTTGCATTTGTATGAATAAAATTTCGTGCTGATTGAAGGTGTCGCAGTGTTTGATTTAGTTGAAGCCATCGAAGTATTACAAGAAGTGCGTCCTGGTGCTGATGGATATGACTGTGTAACTCTGAAAACACCACACGGTGGAATCTTTGGCGCGTATCAACTGTTTCAAATCGTCATTGCTGCTGAGTTGGAAATTCCTGACAAGCGAGTGTTTTCCATTCAAACAGTGTTTGCAAATGGTGGATCCAGTGGTGATCCCGCTCAGATAACTATCGACACGTTGCAAAATGGGCGATCATTTGCATTTCTCACCATCACTTTCAAGCAAGGTGATGTGGTGATCTCTCGTCATGAAGTCATGCTGACTGTTGATGAAGCGGACTTCCTCCATCATCGCAATGCAGGCGCTCCCCCAACACAAGTGTCTCAATGGGAAGAATTGCAATCTGGTTTATGGCCCCAAGTTGCCCATCGAGATCCGCAATCGAACATTGAACAACTATCGATTCACTATCAGTTGCCTGAACAGCCATCGCCAACGATCACTCGTGCGATGTTGGCCTTGGCCTCTGAACCAGCAGTAATGGCGTCCCTGAGCACCTATAGCGATATTCCCGCTTCTTCACCTGGTCGTGTGCCTGGAAATGTTTTAGCGCAAACCATCACACTTCTTGAGTCTGCAGATCTCGTCAGCGGTGTTGTACTTCGAACAACCACGCAGTACGCCGGACAAGGCCGAGTTCATGGCAACGGAACCATGGTCGATGTGCACGGCAACTTACTGGCTACCTACTCAACTACTGGGGTTTTACGTCAACCTCGGTAGTTAGAAGCCGACTGAATTCACTGTCACGATCAGACCCGGAATGCCTGGCCTACTCGGTGTGTTTTGTGCAGGAACAGTGAGAATTTGGGCAGTGATATCTGCTGATGACCACATCAACTGGAAGTAGTCGCCCGCTGCGGCGTCTTCAACAAAGTTCCATGCTGCTACATATTTCACGCCACCTGTGCCCACAAGCGTGAGCTGCGTATTTGTCCAAGAGACATTCGTTCCATTTTTTGCAAGCCAAATATCGACAAGATCTGTGCCAGAAGAATTCTTATAGATTTGTGCTGAGAATTGAATGTTGTATTTCCCAGCATTGGCGATGGTGATTTTGCTGCCATTCACAACACTGACACCCTGAGCAAGAGCGCCGTTGACACCGTTGGTCACTTCATTCAGCGTCATCGCCATCGCAGTGTTGGCCGTTGGATTCGATTGTGTGCTGGTGTCATAAAAAGAGCCGAAGTACAACGACGGAGTTGCGCCTGTTGCGCCAGTAGCACCCGCAGGCCCTGTACCGCCAGTACTTCCTTGCGGCCCTATAGCACCAATTGGGCCAGGAACTCCTTGTATTCCAGCTGGGCCTACAGGGCCGGTTGGCCCAGCAGCTCCGACAGGACCCCGCGCAGCAATACGGACGAGTCGATAGCCAGATTGACATTTAGCATGAACAGCAACTTTGACAGAACTGTTTGATTTATTGACGCAGATCAAGATGCCTGTTGGGTTGTAATCGGTAGCAGCGGCCGTACCAATTCCCAGCCCGATGACCGAGAAAGTCGTGGCACAAAGTACTGCAAATGAACCTAACAATCCCCCAGTTAAACGCCTCATAACACCAATCTAGACCTGATGACACCTTGATGGTGAAAAATACATACCCAAGTGATTTTGAGTTACACGAGTTCCTCGATCGGTGGGCAGCTGCACACCAAGTTGCGGTCACCATAAGCACCATCAATGCGGCGCACTGGTGGCCAATACTTTGAACCATTTGCAACACCTGTCGGAAAGGCACCTAACCGTGCTGGATACGGCTTATCCCACTCGCCGATGACGCAATCCGCCGTGTGTGGCGCATTGCGAAGTGGGCTTGATTCCAGTTCCCACTCCCCTGCAGCAACCGCATCAATTTCGTGTTTTATTGCAATCATTGCGTTGATAAAGCGATCAACTTCAGCAAGATCTTCAGATTCCGTTGGTTCAATCATGAGCGTTCCTGCAACCGGGAACGACATTGTTGGCGCGTGGAATCCGTAATCCATTAAGCGCTTTGCAATGTCGTCAACCGTGACACCTGTATCCGCCGTAATTGGGCGAACATCCAAAATGCATTCGTGCGCAACGAGCCCCTGACTTCCGGTGTACAACACTGGATAGTGCTCATCGAGCTTCTTTGCAATGTAGTTCGCCGAAAGGATCGCAACTTGTGTAGCGCGCTTGAGACCTTCGGCGCCCATTAAGCGGATGTATGCATAAGGAATTGGCAAGATGCCAGCACTTCCCCATGGCGCACCGCTCACAGGCCCCACTCCCCCATCAGCATGACCACGACCAAGTGGCCCGGCCTCTGGACGCAATGGATGTGATGGCAGATAGGGAGCCAGATGTGCGCGAACACCTACTGGGCCGACACCTGGGCCTCCGCCACCATGTGGAATGCAGAATGTCTTGTGCAAATTCAAATGAGAAACATCGGCACCGAATTTTCCGGGCTTCGCAAGACCAACTAAGGCATTAAGGTTCGCGCCATCTACGTACACCTGGCCACCAGCATCGTGCACTAAACCACAAATGTCGGTGACTGCTGTTTCGAAGACTCCATGTGTTGATGGATAAGTAATCATCAGGGCCGCGAGATTGCCTGCATGAGCGTCAATCTTGGCTTTGAGATCTTCAACATCAACATTGCCGAGGTCGTCGCACTTCACGACAACAACTTGCATACCCACCATGACAGCGCTGGCTGCATTCGTTCCATGAGCACTGCTGGGAATCAAACACACATTGCGATGCGTATCGCCATTGGCTAGGTGATAGGCACGAATCGCTAGTAGCCCTGCGAATTCGCCCTGTGATCCAGCATTTGGCTGAACACTCACAGCGTCGTATCCCGTGACTTCCGCTAAGAAACGCTCGAGATTCTGGATGAGTTGAATTGAGCCTTGAGCGGTCTCAAGTGGTGCGAATGGATGTAACCCCGCGAATTGCGGCCACGTAATGCTTTCCATCTCGGTGGCTGCATTCAATTTCATTGTGCATGAACCCAGTGGGATCATCGCGCGATCGAGTGCGATATCTAGGTCAGCCAATTTGCGCAGGTAACGCATCATCGATGTTTCATTGTGATGTGTGTTGAACACTGGGTGTGAGAGAAATGGTGTCGTGCGCGTTGACACTGGTGTGATTGAATCGGCGATTGCGTTGAACTCTAGAGATGATTCTGGATTGGTAGCACTCCAAAGAGATTCAATGTCGCCTGGAGTAGTCACTTCATCCGTGGAAGCAGAAACAGTGTTGGCATCAACAAGACGAATGGCAATTCCTTGTTCTGCCGCACGATCAACGATCATCTGGGCCTGCCCGTTCACGGTCCATTGAACTGTGTCGAAGATTGGCGCATCGCTTACATGTGCACCGAGTTGTGCAAGACCAGTGCGCAATGTGATGGCTGCTGTGTTGATGCGTCGTGCAATTCCGGTAAGCCCCTCGGGGCCGTGGTAGCTCGCGTACATTGCCGAAATAATCGCGAGCAACACCTGCGCTGTACAAATGTTGCTCGTTGCCTTTTCCCGACGAATATGTTGCTCTCGAGTTTGTAATGCGAGCCGATACGCAGGGTTACCGTCAGCATCGACGCTTACTCCAACAAGTCGACCTGGAATTGAGCGTTCCAAGCCCGCTCGCACTGACATGTAACCCGCATGCGGACCACCGAAGCCCATTGGCACGCCAAAGCGTTGAGCACTTCCCACCACAATGTCAGCGCCAAGATCGCCTGGCGCAGCAAGAATAGTGAGCGCCAGTAGATCAGCAGTAACGACGGCTAATGCGCCACTTTCGTGTGACTTGGTGATGATCGCGGAAATGTCCTTAATCGCTCCTGAAGAACTTGGGTAGCTCACCAGAACACCTGACCAAGGCCCCACTGGCCAATCATGATCAAGATCGGCGATCACCAAGTCGATACCAATGGGCTGCGCTCTGGTGGCCAGTACTGCCAAAGTTTGAGGATGAGTGTCAGCATCAACCAAGAAGCGACTCACGCCCTTGGGTCCTTGGCGAACACTCAAGGTCATGGCTTCTGCGGCGGCTGTGGGCTCATCAAGTAATGACGAACCGGCAACAGGCAAACCAGTGAGATCCTCGATCATCGTTTGGAAATTAATAAGGGCCTCAAGGCGTCCTTGGCTAATTTCAGGTTGATATGGCGTATAGGCCGTGTACCAAGCCGGATTTTCTAAAACGTTTCGGCGAATCACCGCAGGCGTGTGTGTGCCGTAATAACCCAAACCAATCATGCTGGTGAGCACAGTGTTCTTATCCGCGAGTTCATGGAGTTCAGCCAAGACAGCAGCCTCATCGAGCGCTTCTGGGAGATCGAGGGACTGTGTCCAAGCAATGACCTCAGGAACCACAGCAGATGTCAATGAATCTAAAGACGCGAACCCCACGGTTGCCAGCATGTGGTCGACTGCAGATTCATCGGGCCCAATGTGACGATCGACGAAGGTGTATTCGCGCGCAGACATAACTCTCCTAGGGTTGAAGACACACGTGTGTCGTCTCCCCCTCTGTTGCCCGCGATTATCGCGACCTGAGAGTTTCCCGATGCTCTGCATCAGTTTCACCGTCGGTGGGGCCGAAGCCCACCTTCCAGAGGTGCCTTCCCCATGCGGTCCGTTTGCCTGAGAGGTTGTCGGGGAGATTTGCTCCTTCGGCGCCCCTCACCACTGGAAATGATGAGCGGACTCTCCCGCGTGGGGTCAATCAGCAGTACAGATCCTATAAGGCTGGAAATTAGCCCGCGACGCGGCGCGCACGGCGTGCAGCAAGTTCATCTTGGGCGTCAGAAGGTGTCACAGATTCACCGTCTGGACGCTCCCCTGGCAAGGTCGCCAGTGTTCCCTCAACCTCGCGCCAGACACTGCCCACAGCAATGCCAAATACACCTTGGCCACCACGAACGAGGTCGACCACTTCGTCAGCGCTGCGGCATTCATAAATCGTGGCCCCGTCGCTCATGAGTGTCATGCGAGCAAGGTCCTCACTTGAACGAAGCGCCAGGTGATCCACAGCTGCACGAATATTGGGAAGGGAAACGCCGGTATCGATCAGGCGCTTCACTATGCGCAGAACCAAAATGTCGCGGAAGCTATACAGGCGTTGGGTGCCTGAGCCATGCGCTCCACGCACTGTTGGAACTACAAGTTCGGTGCGTGCCCAGTAATCAAGTTGACGGTATGTGATGCCGGCCGCAGCACAAGCGATCGGGCCTCGATAACCGATGTCCTGAGGCAGCGGACGCAGATCTGCGTCATCGAAGAGTGAGCCTTGCGGGTCAACCGTTGGTTGATCGACGTTCACGTACGGCCTCCTGTGCGCATTGGCACCACTGGGGGGAAGTGGGCAAGACAGACGTTACGAACTCAAGGGTGCCCCGGTCAACGCAACACACGGCGTGTTGCACACCAAAGTCTTAACCTCCAGATGAGGGTTCCTTATTGGAAATCTTCGGGTGAAATCTCATCTAAAAACGCGCGAAATTGCTCGAGTTGGTCTTCCTCTTGCACCTCATCGTCTTGCATCTCAATGCCTGCTTCCTCAAGGACTTGGGATGTTGCAGTCATGCGAACTCCCAGCCGCAGGGCAATTGCGATCGCATCCGAAGGCCGAGCGCTGATCTGTACCCCGCTATCAAAGATGAGCAGTGAATGGAAAATGCCATCAAGAATTTCACTTATGCGCACTTCTATGAGCGTGACCTCAAACGCAGTGAAGATATTCGTGATGAGATCGTGGGTCATCGGCCTTGGCGGAATGACATCCTGCGTGGCGTAGGCGATCGCTGTGGCCTCCACCGCACCGATCCAGATGGGGATGACTCGAACCCCATCCACTTCTTTCAACAGCGCGATAGGTGTATTCGAGGGCATCTCCATGCGCACGCCGATGAATTCAATTTCTTGCACGAATCAAGCGTACGGCCTAGACCTTGCCTCCGCGAACAAGTTCAGCGCGAAGCAGAGCAGCATGAAGTTGAACAAAGAGCGAGGCGAGTTCTCGAATGGTTTCCTGGGCTCGCGCTGCAGCTTCTCGATCACGAGGCTTGGTGTATGGCGTTGCGATTTGCTCGACAAGGCCACTCTCGCGATCTGCCGTAACCCGGAACGAACGAAGATGGCGAGGTTCCACACCAAATTGAGATAGGCGGGCAACAACAGTTGCCACTGCAAGTGCATCCTCGTCGTAATGTCCTCCCGCAGTCACAGCTATGAGTCCATATGACTCCAATTGCACGACCGTGGCCTCTGGGAGTTCCACTTGTTCGGCTAACTCAGTGCGAGTAAGTCGCACGCGGCCAGCACCTGCTCGAAAGTCATCAGCACGTAATCCCGAGCCAGCAACAACTATCGGTGCTTCCTGAGTCTCTGCATCAAGATGTTCGCGAATTACTTTCAAAGGAAGATATTGGTCACGTTGCAACGTTAATACAGCACGCAATTGACCTACGTCGTGTTCAGAAAAGCGTCGATAGCCTGAAGCCGTGCGCTCTGGGGTAACCAAACCCTCAGTTTCTAAAAAACGAATCTTGCTGATTGATACATCTGGGAATTCGCGTTTGAGCAGCGAAAGAACTTCACCGATACTGATGGTGCCGCTTGTGGATCGTGGCGCCTGACTCATGAATCTGATCCCACGAGGAAGACAAAACGGAAGCGACCAATCTGCAGTTCATCACCGCCAGCTAGGCGTCGGTCATCAACCCGTTTGCGATTGACGTAGGTGCCGTTGAGGCTTCCAACATCGCGGATGCTCCACCCTTCAGCGCCACGACGAATCTCGGCATGTCGGCGGCTCACAGTGACATCATCGAAAAACAAGTCGGATTCAGGTGCACGGCCTATGGTTACAACATCCTTCGTGCGATCCAGCGGGTACTCAGTCCCCTCTCCTGGTCCGCGATGAACCACAAGCATTGCTGAACCTGACAGAATCCCGGGTTGTTTTTGCGCACCTACTGCTGCGATGGATCCACTCGTGCCTGTACTTGTGAGTGGGATTACTGAGGTGATCGCACCTGTGAAGTCGAGGTTGACATCGAGACTTGTTCCACATTCAGGGCAAAAATGAGCGTCACGAGGAACTGATTTTCCACACGACGGACAATTACGCATGGTCGCCAATCTACCGGGTGAGTACCCAAACGAACACCTAGGCGCGCGTTTGCTCCTCATACTGCTCGGCACTGAGTAGTCCATCGGCTTCAGCCGGATTGGTGAGTTTGACCTTGAAGAGCCATCCGCCCAGGTATGGCTCTTCGTTGATGTTCTGAGGGCTGCCGTCAAGGGCATCATTGATTTCCGTGACCACACCAGTGCAAGGAGCGTAAATATCGCTCACGCTTTTGGTCGATTCAACCTCGCCGCATGCATCACCAGCTGCAACCGAGTCGCCAATATTCGGCAAGCTGACATAGACAATGTCGCCTAAGGCTTCCTGGGCATAGTCGGTAATGCCGATCTCAGCGATTTCGCCGGCGATGCGAACCCATTCGTGCTCGGACGTGTATCGAAGTTCCTGCGGGTTCATGAGCGTCCTTCCATGGGCTTATCTATGTGGCGAACTATGCCATGTCGTGTTTGGTA
Source organism: Candidatus Nanopelagicales bacterium (assembly GCA_028687755.1). Taxonomy (NCBI): domain Bacteria; kingdom Bacillati; phylum Actinomycetota; class Actinomycetes; order Candidatus Nanopelagicales; species Candidatus Nanopelagicales bacterium. The sequence goes on along the minus strand of JAQTZL010000001.1, from coordinate 116,154 downwards.
TCCGATCGAGACAGTGCCCGAGCGGTACGGATGTAGTCCAATCCTGCCCACCAGTACAGCGCCACACCCCAAAGCGAGAAAGCCCAACCAGCGGCTCCGGCAAGGCTGCCCCACCAAGTATCGAAGGTGCTCAACAGCAGCATCGGGAAACCCCACAGCAAACAAAATGTCGCTGCCTTACCCAGCATGGTGACTGGCAGAGTCAACATGCCATGTTTACGCAGTAGCGGGATGAGTCCCAACAACAGCACATCCCGGGCCACGAGAGCCGCAACGATCCACCAAGGAATGATCGAACGCAACGCGAGTCCAACGATGGTGGCGGCAATGTACAAACGATCCGCTGCAGGATCAAGAAGCGCACCAAGGCGACTTTGTTGATTCAACATGCGTGCGAGCGCACCATCAAGCCAGTCAGTTACCCCGGCAACCGCGAGCACAAGAAACGCCCAACCATCGGCTTGTGGGACCAAAATAAGCCACAGAAAAATAGGGACGCCAATCAAGCGCACAACACTCAGAGCGTTGGGCACAGTGATGACACGTTCGCTAGACATCACGCATTGCCAAGTAGCGAACACCAATACGTGAAACCTTGATGGGCAGCCCAAACGTGGCCGTGAGCCATGGCCCCGTGATCACTTCGTCTATTGCACCCTTAGTCACAATCTTTCCATCACGCATCAGCAAAGCGTGAGTGAAACCCGATGGGATCTCTTCAACGTGGTGTGTGATCAGGATTTGAGTTGGCTCGTCGGAATCAGAAGCTATCTGCGACATACGACTGACCAGATCTTCGCGCCCACCAAGATCTAAACCTGCTCCAGGCTCATCCAGCAATAACAGTTCTGGGTTACTCATGAGGGCGCGAGCGATGCACGTGCGCTTACGTTCACCTTCTGACAGTGTGCCAAATGTGCGTTGAGCCAGATGACTCAAACCCCATGCGTACATCAGCGAAGCAGCACGAATGACGTCGGCACTTTCATACTCTTCACGCCAGCGTCCCGATACGGAGTACGCACCAGTCAGAACTACATCTCCCACTCGTTCTGATGGCGGAATGTCGTTCATCATCGCGCTGCTGGCCCAACCAATAAGAGGCTTGAGTTCGGCCATATCAGTCTTGCCTAGCACCTCACCGAGCAGTTCGACACTGCCCGATGTCGGAAACATGCGCCCGGAACACACCAGCATGAGGGTGGTCTTCCCAGCCCCATTGGGCCCAAGAATGACCCAGCGCTCCCCCTCGTTTACGACCCAATCAACATGGTCAACCAGGTGTCTGGTGCCGCGACGCACAACGATGTTTGAACACTTCAGGACCTCGGGCACGCCATGACTTTAGCCGGAGCACCACTCAATGCCCGGTAACGGCTAGCGTTGGCCTGTCATGCCTACTCAGACCTTGCTCATCACCTTGTCTGGCCACGATCGGCCAGGAGTCACCAAGGGCCTTTTTACAGCCTTGGACCCTTCAGCAATTGTTCAAGACATTGAACAGTTAGTTGTTCGAGATCGATTGGTGCTCACCGCTTTGGTGGACGTCAATGCTGACTTGGTCGATACAACAACAACAACAGTTACTAATTTCGCTCGCAATCTTGACCTCGATGTCAGCATTAACGAGCACGTTGCCGAAAGCACTGGCAAACGGCACAGAATTCAGATCACACTTCTTGGATCCCCATTGCGCCCAGAGGCAATTCGGCGCGTAGCTGAGGAACTGACTGCTCATGGAGCAAATGTTGATCGCATTCGAAGAATTGCGAAATATCCCGTGACGGCTTTGCTCTTTGAAGTATCTGGTGCGTCGGCTTCGAATCTGCGCCGCGCGCTGGCCAGTGCCGCGTCGGAAACTGGTGTCGACATTGCTGTTCAAGACGCAGGCCTTGATCGACGCGGCCAACACCTTGTGGTGATGGATGTGGATTCAACAGTCATCCAAAATGAAGTCATAGATTTGCTTGCGGCAGAGGCTGGCGTTCTTCCACAAGTCGCGCTCATTACTGAACGAGCGATGGCCGGCGAACTTGATTTTGCGGCTTCGCTGCGCGAGCGCGTTGCCCTGCTCAAAGGTCTACCTGTTGATGTGATCGACAAGGTACGCGGCCAAATCTCACTCACGCCTGGTGCGCGCACACTGTGCCGAACGCTCAATACTTTGGGTTATCGAGTTTGCCTAGTTTCGGGTGGATTCGTTGAAGTCATCGAACCACTTGCACAAGAACTCGGCATTGATCGCCTACGCGCGAACAGGCTTGCTGTCGCAGACGGAGTGCTGACCGGCGAAGTCGATGGGCCAATCGTCGATCGCCTAGGTAAGCGCAAGGCACTTGAAGAATTCGCTGAGGAGTTCGGTATCCCAATGCGTCGAACAATCGCGATAGGTGATGGCGCTAATGACATCGACATGCTGGAAGCTGCAGGCTTAGGAGTTGCTTTTAATGCAAAAGCGGCTGCGCGTGCTGCAGCTGATACAGCCGTTAATGTTCCGTATCTTGACTCTGTTCTGTATTTGCTGGGTATCACTCGTGAAGATATTGAGGATGCTGACGAACTAGCGGGAATCGTTACGCCCGCTCCCCCACTCTTGGGTTCATGATCTCAAACCTGTGTACCTCGAGGCACAGTGAACGATTCAAGAACTGCGCTTGCATCAGACCAAGATTCATCAAGGATTCTGAGTACTGCAATACCTGAGGTGGGAAATTTTGCTTCAGCAATCATTCGCGCTGGCGTAACTTGATGCCGGGTGAGGAATAACGCAAGTTCCTCAAGTCCGGGGTTGTGCCCAACAAGGAGAACATCAGTGCCGTTGCGGATCTCAACATCAACAAGACTGATTAACGTCGAAACTGCAGCCTCATAAATTCTTGGCTCATTTTGATGATCAACTTGAAATGTGCCAGCGGCTATCTTCCACGTCTGTTGCGCACGCAGAGCACTGGAAACAAGTACTTTCCGCGAGTTGCCCTGCCAGATGTCTTGATTTTCGGACAACCAAATACCCGCGGCGTGCGCATCGCGCTCACCGCGATTATTGAGTGGACGATCGTGATCAGCTACACCTGCGGGATACGACGATTTCGCATGGCGCATAAGCACCAGTGACCCAAGCTGCATCACTATGCGCCTTGTGAATGCACTCCACCATCAACATGCACGATTTCACCCGTGGTTGCTGGGAACCAATCCGACATCAACGCAATGCAGGCCTTGGCAGCTGGTTCTGGATCATCAAGATCCCAACCAATAGGTGAACGCGTTGCCCAGACTTCCTCGAAGCTGTCAAAGCCGGGTATTCCCTTGGCAGCCATGGTGCGAATAGGGCCTGCAGCCACCAGATTCACCCGAATGTTCTTCGGGCCAAGGTCGCGAGCCAAATAGCGCGAGGTGCTTTCAAACGCGGCTTTGGCTACGCCCATCCAGTCGTACTTTGGCCAAGCCATGGTGGAATCGAAGTCAAGACCAACGACAGATCCACCTTCTGTCATGAGTGGCAGACATGCCATGGCCAGTGATTTAAAGGAGAAAGCTGAAACTTCGAGGGCGATTGCGACATCGGACCAAGGGGTATTGAGGAAATTTCCGCCGAGCGCATCTGCTGGTGCAAACCCAATGGAGTGCAGCACTCCATCGACGCGATCCATATGTTCTTTGATTCCGCCGGCAAGTGCATCGAGATGTTCTTGATTCACAACATCGAGTTCGAGAACTGGCGCTTCCTTTGGAAGGCGACCAGCCGCTCTCTTTGTGAGCGACAAGGCACGGCCGTAGCCAGTGAGCACAACGTTCGCGCCCTCTTCTTGGGCCAGTCGGGCAGCGTGGAATGCGATGGACTGATCAGTGAGCACACCAGTGATCACGATGTTCTTGCCTTCAAGAATTCCCACGGTCGTCCCTTTCTTGGTGGCGCTAGTCGCCCATTCCTAAACCACCATCGATGGGAATCACCGCGCCAGTGATGTAAGCCGCACCATCACCCACGAGGAATTCCACAACAGTGGCTATTTCGTCCGGCTCAGCATAACGACCAAGAGGCACGATGCTCACGATCTCAGCGCGACGATCGTCACCTAATTCAGCTGTCATATCGGTATTTACGAAACCTGGCGTTAAGACATTGACGGTGATGCCTCTCCCGCCAACCTCGCGTACCAGTGAACGAGCAGCTCCGATAAGTCCCGACTTCGCAGCCGAATAGTTGACCTGACCAGCCGAACCAATAATGCCCACAACGGAAGACATAAAGATGATGCGTCCATAGCGCGCCTTCAACATGCTTCGCAATGCACGACGTGCCAATTTGATGGAGCCGGAAAGATTCGTATTGATCACTTCGTCAATGTCTTCATCGCTCATCCGCATCAGCAATGTGTCACGGGTCATTCCGGCATTGGCGATCAAGATTTCAACTGGTCCGAATTTCTCTTCAATTTCGGTAAAACCAGCATCAATTGATGCGGTGCTCGACACGTCCATGGTTACAGCATTGAGACCATCTGGTGCAGTACCTATGCGAGAACCAACAACAACCGTGTAACCGCCGGCGCGCAGTAATTGAGCAATGCTCAACCCGATACCGCGATTACCTCCAGTGACGAGCGCGACCCGTGACATGTGAACCTTTTCTTCGAAAATTATTGAGCGCCGGAATCTTCCATGCGATATCCAACCTTGAGAGAGACCTGAAAGTGATCAACCTCGCCGTCGCGGACATAGCCACGAATCTGGGTAACCTCAAACCAATCCAGATGACGAACGGTCTTGGAGGTTCGGCTAATAGCGCTTCGAATAGCCACGTCTACGCCCTCATTTGAGGTGCCGACTACTTCAGTGATGCCATATGTGCGATTCATGATTGGACCGTACACCGAGACGCGATGGCAGGCGTAGGCTCTCCCTGTGGAGTCTTATCCCGATTCGGGCCCCGATCGAGTCGAACAGGACATTTTCAATGTCACTGCCGCTCAGCGCCCGTTAAGCGTCGAACAAACGGGACGTACCCGTAAGTATCTGATCTCGATGCTGATCCGCACCTTGTGCGTTATTGGCGCAATTTTCATACCCGGGTGGCCACGCTGGGTGTTGATTGCGGGTGCAATCGTTCTGCCATATCTCGCTGTGGTGATAGCAAACGCAGGCCGAGAAAACGATGAGGTAGGCACCATGGGTGTGGCACCAGAAGTGCAACCTGCCCTGCCACCAACGTCATCCCGGGTGATCATTGGCGAAGTTGTTGATGCTGGCCCGGACAAGAACTGACTCACATGCTTGCCCTATTGCGCACCAGAAGGTGGATCAGCTTCACAGCACTTGTTGTGCTGGTGATCATTGGATTCGGTTTACTCAGCCGATGGCAGTGGAGTCGGGCCGAAAATAAGCGAGTAGAACGAGTTGAATTAGAAGAGGCATCGCTTCTCAAACCCTCGCAATTGCCTTCATCAAACACTTTGGGCAATACAGCTCAATGGACTCGTTTCACCGCGGCTGGAACTTTCGACCCAAAAAATCAAGTTGTTGTGCGCAAACGCCCGCTTAATGGAACCAACGGTTTTTGGGTGATGACGCTATTCAAGACTGATGAACAACGCAGCGTATGGGTCAATCGCGGGTGGATGCCAGTGCAGGGTATTGCAACAGCTATGCCCAAGATCCCAGAACCCTCCGCAGGTCACCAACAGATAACTGGGGCCTGGAGAAATTACGAACCTGCACAAAACGGTGATCTCAATGGTTTACCTGTAGGAATGATTCCCGCCCCTGCGCCAGAGGTGCTCCCGGTACAAGCTTCAGAGCCCGGATACCTTCAACTCACAGCTCCAAAACAGTCAGGCTTAGTGGCCATCGACACTCCAGAAATTAATGAAGGTCAAAACATTTCGTACGCCGTGCAGTGGTTTCTCTTCGCACTTGTAGCAATTGTCGGATGGTTCATCTTCTTGCGACGCGAAGCCGCCGACGATGCGAGAATTGCTCGAACTAATCAGTCGTAGCAAATTGCGTGTTATAGAGGTCCGAATACGTTCCCTGCAGCTTCAAGAGTTCTTCATGCGAACCACGTTCGGCTACAACGCCATCGGCGATAACAAGAATTTGATCTGCGTTACGAATAGTTGAGAGACGATGAGCGATTACAAGCGATGTTCGTCCAACGAGAGCACTATCCAAAGCACGTTGAACGGCCGCCTCGCTTTCGCTATCCAAATGTGCCGTCGCTTCATCGAGAATCAAGAGCTTTGGACTCTTAAGCAACACCCGAGCCAAAGCCAATCGCTGCTTTTCCCCACCTGAAAGACGATGCCCACGGTCTCCAACCACAGTGTTCAAACCATTTGGCAATGAGCGCACAAGATCGATGATCTGTGCGGCCTCCAGTGCGGCATAAATCTCATCATCAGTCGCCTTTGGTCGCGCGTAACGCAAATTCGCTCCGATGGTGTCGTGGAAGAGATGTGCGTCTTGAGTAACGACTCCAAGATTGGCATGCAAATCAAGCTGCGACACATCTCTGATATCCACACCACCGATTGAGATCGCTCCGCTACTGACGTCATATAGCCGTGTGACAAGAGCGCTTATCGTGCTTTTGCCTGCTCCTGATGGTCCAACTATTGCCGTCAGTGTTCCAGCAGGCACCTCAAAGGAAACACCCGTAAGTACCGGATCATTTTCAAAATGTTCCTCCTTGCGAGCAACGCTTTCCAATGAAGCCAGAGACACTTCGCGTGCGGTTGGATACGTAAAACTCACGTTGTCGAACTTCAAGGACAGTGAAGTTTCAGGGAGTTTGATTGGATTTCGTGGATCTTGAACCGCTGGAGTCAGATCCAAAACCTCGAATACACGATCAAAAGATACAAGCGCTGTCATGATGTCAATGCGCACGTTGGAAAGTGCAGTTAATGGCCCGTAGAGCTGAGCCAACAGGCCTACGAGTGCGAGCAAGGTTCCTAGCGTAAGAACTCCACTGATGACCAAGTTGCCGCCAAGACCATAGGCAACGGCTGTGGCTAAAGCCGCAACTAAGGTCAAAGCTGAGAAGAACCATCGGTTGGCCATTGCCATCTTGATGCCAATGTCTCGTACTCGAACAGCCTTGCCGGAAAAATTGTCTGCTTCCTCCTCGGGGCGCCCAAAAAGTTTCACGAGAAGTGCTCCAGCAACATTGAAACGCTCAGACATTTGATTGCTCATATCTGCATTGAGTTTCATTTGGTCACGCGTGAGCTCTTGAAGTTTGCGACCCATCCAACGGGCAGGGATGAGAAATAGTGGTACCAGAACTAGTGATGTCAACGTAACTTGCCACGAAAGGATAAACATCGTGACCAGCACAATCGTCAGCGAAATGAGGTTACCGATGACACCACTGAGAGTCGATGTGAATGCTTGTTGCGCACCGATCACATCGCTGTTTAAGCGTGAAATGAGCGCGCCCGTTTGTGCACGAGTGAAGAACGCAATTGATTGGCGCTGAACGTGGTCGAAGACCTGAGTGCGCAGATCAAAGATCAGGCCTTCACCAATACGTGCCGAGAACCATCGTCCAACCAACCCGAGCACTGCATCGAGAATCGCCAAAATAGCTATCAAGATCGCCGTATTCGTGACGACCGAGGAATCTCCAACGGATACACCTTTGTCAATGATGCGGCGAAAAAGTAACGGTTGCGCCACTGTTAAAACAGCTGCAAACACCAAGGTCACAAGCAATGCGATGACAATCACTTTGTACGGACGCGCATAACCCAAGATGCGACGAACAAGTCCTTTGCCAAGACTCTTTTTCAGCACTGAACGATCACTAGACATCGAGCGCTTCGTCATCCACACACTGTGATTAGCCATGGGCTACTCCTTTAGGCAAGTTCAACAAGGTCTGCATAATCGGCGCTCCAATGGTCTTCGTCACCATCTGGAAGCAAGAGCACGCGTTCTGGATCAAGGGCGAACACTGCGCCAGGATCATGGGTAACCAACACAACGGCCCCTTCGTAGCTGCGCAGCGCTGAGAGCACTTCCTCGCGGCTAGCAGGATCAAGGTTGTTCGTTGGTTCATCGAGCAACAAGACGTTGGCACCTGAAACCACTAAGCAGGCCAAGGCTAATCGAGTCTTTTCGCCGCCAGAAAGCACTGCTGTTGGCTTATCGACATCGTCACCACTGAAAAGAAATGAACCAAGAACCGTGCGCTGCTTGGTGTCATCAAGATCGGGTGAATTGCGTTTCATCATCTCCAACACGGTGGCTGTTGGATCCAAAGTTTCGTGTTCCTGCGCGTAGTACCCAATAACTGCACCATGGCCCGGCAACACTTCACCGGTATTGGGGGGATCAACTTGGCCAAGGATGCGTAGCAACGTGGTTTTTCCAGCACCGTTGAGCCCCAAGATCACAACACGTGATCCACGGTCAATCGCAAGGTCAACATCCGTGAACACTTCAAGTGACCCATAAGTTCGCGACAGCCCCTTGGCAGTAAGGGGCACCTTTCCGCACGGTTTTGGTGTAGGGAATCGCAATTTTGCGACCTTGTCCGCTACGCGGGTGTCATCGAGGCCTTCCATAAGCGCATCGGCACGCTTGAACATATTTTGTGCGGCTGTTGCCTTCGATGCCTTGGCGCGCATGCGATTTGCTTGATTTCGCAATTGTTCAGCTTGCTGTTCAGCATTTCTGCGCTCACGCTTACGGCGACGCTCATCGGTTTCGCGGGCAGTTTGGTAGGCGTCCCAACCCATGGCGTACACATCAATTTCACGGCGGTTGGCATCCAGGTGCCACACCTTGTTCACCGTGTCATGGAGAAGTTCGGTGTCGTGACTAATCACGATGAATCCGCCTTCGTAGGCACCCAAGAATTTGCGTAGCCAACGAATGGAATCCGCATCAAGGTGGTTGGTCGGTTCGTCGAGCAGGAGCACCTCGGCTCCACTAAACAGGATTCGCGCTAATTCAACGCGACGGCGCTGACCACCAGAAAGAGTGCCTAGCGGCTGACCAAGGATTCGATCATCAAGACCAACTGAGGCCGCAATTGAAGCCGCCTGAGATTCAACGGCGTACCCACCGAGGGCCTCAAACTCTGCTTCCGCGCGTGCGTATCGCGCAACAATGCGATCGCGCTCATCTGGATCTTGGGTATCCATTGCCATCGATGTTTCCTGCATCCGACGCATCACGTCTTGCAAGCCACGGGCGCTCAGGATGCGATCTCGCGCTAATTCGTCTGGGTCACCCGAACGTGGATCTTGGGGCAAATAGCCCACAGACCCAGTTGAGTGAATCGAGCCGTTTGTTGGCAGGGTTTCACCAGCCAAAGCCTTAGTGAGCGTGGTTTTACCCGCGCCATTGCGGCCGACAAGGCCTACGCGATCACCTTTACCGACTCGGAAACTGGCTTGAGACAACAAAAGCTGCGCGCCAGCACGCAACTCCACATCTGTGGCAACAATCATTAATTAGACATTAAATCCCAAGGAGCGCAGCATGTCGCGTCCATCGTCTGTGATCTTGTCGGGGCCCCAAGGTGGCATCCATACCCAATTGATACGGAAATCATCCACAACGGTGCTTAACGCAGCTCGAGTTTGATCCTCAATCACATCTGTCAGAGGGCAGGCTGCCGAGGTCAGGGTCATATCCACTGTGGCGATATTTGTTTCATCGACGGTGACTCCGTAGACCAAACCAAGGTCAACAACATTGATACCTAGTTCAGGATCGACAACATCGCGCATTGCCTCCAGCACATCATCTTCTGTTGCGGCGCTCATGCTCCCTCTCCTGTTGTTAATAGTCCAGCCTGTATTTCCGCATCTTGTAAAGCCATCCAAGACAACAAAGCGCATTTCACTCTCGCTGGGAACTTTGCGACGCCAGCAAAAGCGATGGCATCTCCGAGAACATCCTCATCTGGCTCCCCTGCACCTTGTGCATGCATGAGCTCCAAAAACGCCTTGCGAATTTCTTCGCTGCGTTCAATTGATTCACCAGTGACGAGTTCAACTAAGACACTGGCACTGGCTTGGGAAATTGAACAACCCTGTCCGTCGTAACCAACAATCAAGCCGCCTTCGGCATCTCGATTCACTTGCACCGTGATTTCATCACCGCAGGTGGGGTTGACGTGAAACGCGCTTCCCAGCGGCTTATTGAGTAAACCTTTACCCCGCGGGTGTTTGTAATGATCCAAGATGATGTCTTGGTACAACGATTCAAGATCCATCACTTCACTCCAAAGAAAGTCTGTGCCGCAACGATGCCTTCCAGGGCCGCGTCAATATCTGCGATGTCGTTGTATATGTAGGGGGAAATGCGCGTTGTGGATGGAACACCAAAATGGCGACAAGTAGGCCACGCGCAGTGATGACCTACACGAACGGCTACTCCGCGACTATCGAGAACTTGACCAACATCGTGCGGGTGGAGTCCGTCAACGACGAAGGAAACAGCGCTTCCGCGATCGAGAACTGTTGTTGGTCCAATGATTCGAACGCCGTTGAGTGCATTCAGCGCGTTGACTGTGTATTCCGCTAGAGCATGCTCGTGTTCGGCAACTGCCTGCATACCCAAGCTTTCGAGGTAACGAACACCCGCCGCTAGAGCAACAGCCTGAGCGACAACAGGAGTACCAGCCTCGAATTTTTGAGGCGGTGGAGCAAACGTGCTTTTCTCCATCTCAACCATTTGGATCATTGATCCACCGGTGAGAAATGGGGGCATCGCTTCCAAGATTTCTTCAGTTCCCCATAAACAACCGATGCCGGTCGGACCTAGCATTTTGTGCCCACTCCACGCAAACAGATCCGCGTGAAGTTCGTGCACATTCACCGGCATATGCGGCACAGATTGACACCCATCAACTATTCCAACCGCCCCAACAGCATGCGCGCGATCCATGATGAATTGAACAGGATTAATTGTGCCCAAAATATTTGATTGGTGCACGATACTGACGACTTTCGTGGTGCTATCGATGAGTTCATCGAGGTTTGTTAGATCAAGTCGACCATCTTCAGTCAACGGAATCCAACGCAGCGTTGCTCCAGTCTTGCGGCACACCTCTTGCCATGGAATGAGATTGGCGTGGTGTTCCATTTCGCTAATAACAATGGAATCACCCGGGTGCAGTACAAACCGAGGATCAACAGCACCTGAATCATGCGTTCCAATAGCGGTTGCATTTGAAAATGCGTACGCAGCGAGATTCAAACTCTCCGTTGCATTTTTGGTGAACACCAGGTCTTTGGCACGACCACCAACAAAGCCGGCTATAACTTTACGAGCATCTTCGAAGTCATCAGTTGCAAGTTCGGCAAGAGCATGTGCACCGCGATGCACGGCCGCGTTGTGCTGTTCGTAATAATCACGTTCAGCATCAAGAACAACAGTTGGCTTCTGGGACGTTGCACCGCTATCGAGGTACACCAATGGCTGCCCACCACGAACTGTGGTCGACAGGATTGGAAAGTCAGCCTTGATGGCTGCGACATCGAGAGCGGTCATTGAATTAGCTAGCTCTTGACCGTAGTGAAACGCTCGTAACCTTCAGATTCAAGAATCTCTGCTAACTCTGGTCCGCCCGTTTCCACAATGCGACCTTCGGCAAAAACGTGCACGACATCTGGTTTGATGTAACGCAGGATTCGCGTGTAATGAGTGATAAGCAAAGTACCGGCACCGGTTTCGTCGCGGAAACGGTTCACACCTTCAGAAACGACGCGAAGTGCGTCAACGTCAAGGCCGGAGTCCGTTTCATCCAGAACGGCGATTTTTGGCCGCAACAATCCAAGCTGCAAGATCTCGAGACGCTTTTTTTCACCGCCAGAGAAGCCTTCATTGAGATTACGTTCGGCAAATGAAGGATCCATTTGGATTGCCGCCATGGCCTCCTTCATTTCCTTAATCCACAGGCGAAGCTTGGGCGCTTCCCCGCGAACGGCAGTTACCGCGGTACGAAGGAAGTTGGCAACAGATACGCCAGGTACTTCAACGGGATACTGCATCGCGAGGAAAAGGCCAGCTCGTGCGCGCTCATCGACACTCATCGAAAGCACATCGACGCCATCGAGAGTTATTGATCCTGAAGTCACGGTGTAGCGAGGATGACCAGCGATGACGTAGGCCAAAGTTGACTTGCCAGAACCATTAGGTCCCATGATCGCGTACGTTCGTGCCGATTCAATCTTCAGAGTCACACCCTTGAGAATGTCTTTTGGACCTTGATCCGTTTCCACTTGAGCGTGCAAGTCGGTGATTAGTAATGAACTCATAGTTAATGCGCTCCATCAGTTGTGACAGGTGTGGGTTCGGTTGCTACTTCAATGAACGTGACGTCGCCTTCGACTACAAGTCTCACTTCGTAGGTGGGGACTGCGAAAATTGCAGGTGGCGAGAGTGGTGCTCCCGTTCGGAGGTTGAACTGTGATCCATGAAGCCAACACTCGATTGTGCAATCAATGACTTCGCCTTCAGATAACGAAACATCTGCGTGTGAACAAATATCGGAAATCGCGAATACACCTTCGGCACAGTTCACTACTGCGATATCACGATTGTTCACTACAACCTTGAGCGATGTACCAACCGGAATATCTGCAACCGTTGCCACGCGCAAGAAATCACTCATCGTCATCCCCAAATGTTTCAATTCCTAAGCGCGAAGAGATCTTGGCAAGGAGTTGATCGCGCCATTCATCGTTTCCGACACGTCCGAGTACCTCGGCAAAGAATCCCCGCACAACAAGTTGACGTGCCACATCAAGTGGAATACCACGTGATTGAAGATAGAAAACTTGCTCATCATCGAATCGGCCAGTGGCACTTGCATGTCCGGCCTTGACGATCTCACCGGTTTCAAGTTCAAGATTAGGAACTGAATCTGCGCGCGCCCCTTCGGAAAGAAGGAGATTGCGATTCACTTGATGCGTGTCGGTTCCGATAGCTTCTTTACGAACCAGGACGTCACCAATCCAGACGCTGCGAGCACCGGCATTGAGCAATGCACCCTTGTACATCACATTACTCTTGCAATATGGCTGATCGTGATTGACGAAGATCCGTTGTTCAACATGCTGACCAGCATCGGCAAGGAACACACCGAGAAGTTCAGCAGAGCCACCTGGTGCTGAATAAGTTACCGAATTCTGAATCCGCAAAGCACCGCCACCAATAACCGCAAGTGCGCCAGTGAATTGTGCATCGCGACCAAGGGTTACCGGTAATTGCAGAGCTAATGCGGTTGAGTTCTCACCCTCAATGGTCGTGATGACGGTCAGTCGAGCATTGTCGCCAACAGTGATAACAGTGGAACCGGAAATCTCACTCGTCAGAGTCTGGCGAATGACAACTACCGCGGAACTGAAGTGACCAGCAACGATTTCCAGATGCTGATACGCCTGAGCTGTGTCTGTCGTGAGGTCCACAACGATGGGCTCATTGATCTCGGCTTGGGCCGGGATTTCGAGCACTCCACCTTCGCGAACGTGCGCTCGAGCCACAGCCGCCGCGATATCGGTAGGAATCCAGGTGCTGGCGATCGATGAAATGCCAACCATCTGGACTCCAGCACCCGTTGCACGAACAACGCCGGCATTGGCATCGGGAACGAAGAAATGCTTGAGGCGATTGAACGCCGAAAACTTCCATTCCTCATCACGAGCCGTGGGCTCGATGAAAACGGCAGGGTCGTATGAGCGCGTACGCGGCGCAAGATCCACCGGTGGAACAACGACAACTTCAAGACTCATCCGACTGCACCCTCCATCTGCAATTCGATGAGACGGTTGAGCTCAATGGCATATTCCATTGGCAGTTCACGTGCGATTGGTTCGATAAAGCCGCGCACGATCATTCCCATGGCTTCGTCTTCAGTCATTCCGCGCGACATCAAGTAGAAGAGCTGACTATCGCTAATCTTCGAAACCGTTGCTTCGTGACCCATTGATACATCATCTTCACGTACATCAACATATGGATAGGTATCCGAACGCGAATCATCATCCACAAGCAGTGCATCGCACTTAACAGTGGCGCGAGAGCCATGGCAACCCTCGTTGATTTGCACGAGACCACGGTACGAAGAACGCCCACCGCCGCGAGCTACTGATTTCGACACGATTGTTGAAGTGGTGTTTGGAGCCGCATGGATCATCTTTGAACCTGCGTCCGTATGCATTCCTGGTCCGGCAAAGGCCAAGGACAACGTTTCGCCGTGTGCACGCTCACCCATGAGCCAGACGGCTGGGTATTTCATCGTTACCTTTGAGCCTAGATTGCCGTCAATCCATTCCATGGTTGCGTCTTCATGGCAGATCGCTCGCTTAGTTACAAGGTTATAGACGTTTGTGGACCAGTTCTGAATGGTGGTGTATCGACACTTCGCACCTTTCTTCACAATGATTTCCACAACTGCGGAGTGCAATGAATCAGACGAATAGATGGGTGCGGTACAGCCTTCTACGTAATGCACGCGTGCACCCTCATCAATGATCATCAAGGTGCGTTCGAACTGACCCATGTTTTCGGTGTTGATGCGGAAATAGGCCTGTAATGGAATTTCGACATCAACGCCCTTGGGAACATAGATAAACGATCCACCTGACCACACTGCAGTATTGAGCGATGCGAACTTGTTATCGCCAACTGGGATAACTGTGCCGAAGTACTCCCGGAAGAGTTCCTCGTGCTCACGCAAGGCGGTGTCCGTGTCCAGGAACAGCACGCCTTGTTCTTCTAGATCTTCCCGAATCTTGTGGTAGACCACTTCTGATTCATATTGCGCTGCGACGCCTGCAACCAGCCGCTGCTTCTCGGCCTCTGGGATACCCAAACGATCGTAGGTATTTTTGATGTCGTCAGGAAGATCTTCCCAACTGCTCGCTGTTTTTTCCGTTGAGCGCACAAAGTACTTGATGTTGTCGAAATCAATGCCGCTGAGATCCGCACCCCAAGCCGGCATCGGTTTGCGTTCAAATAGGCGCAGACCTTTCAGACGCAGCTCGAGCATCCATTCTGGTTCGTTTTTCTTCGCACTAATGTCTCGAACGACTTCTTCGTTTAGGCCACGACGCGCATTGGTACCCGCACTATCCGGGTCATGCCATCCATAGTCATATCGGCCAAGTTCGTCGATCGTTGCTGCTTGCTCAGTACTCATACGAGTGCCTTTCGCTGAACGAGTGGAATAACAGTTGTGCACACGCCGTCACCGTGAGCGAGTGTCGCTAACCGAGTGACGTGTAATCCAAGTGCGTCACCTAGTGCTTGTGTTTCTGCTTCGCAAAGTTCTGGGAATTCAGTAGCGGCGTCAATGACTGGGCAGTGGTGTTGACACAGTTGCACTGCATAGCCACCATCGGACGTTTTTTCAACAGAGGCTGCGTATCCAGCAGTCGTGAGCGTTTGCGCTAGCTGTTCAATCGCAAGTTCTGTCGTTGTTGCAGTTGGTTCTATTTGCAACATGAGTTTCTTTGCTCGTTGGTCTGCAAACGCGACGATGCCCTCATGTCCTTGGGTTTCTGCAACAAAACGTAAAGCGTCAATTGCCAACGAGTCGTATTCCTGATTGAGCGCAGCGCGACCTCGCGCGGTCAAACTAAATACCTGGCTAGGTCGCCCCCGACGCTTCACCGGAGCGGGACCATACGGAGCGCGTTCAGCAGCCTCGACTAATCCTTCAGCGCTCAAGGTGGAAAGAGACTTGCGGATAGCCGCCGAGGACAGTGCCAGACGCTGCGCCAATTGCGTAGGAGTGCCGGGCCCGTCGTTCAACAGGCTACGAGCGACACGCTCTGCCGCATCTCCAGGGAATTTCACAACCTCATTGTTGCGTAATTCGATGCGAAGTCCAAATTCTGCCGATTTATCACACTGAGACCCCGCGGTTGCCCTTCGACTCGTGTGCCTATGCTCGGAGTGTGCTTGCAGTAGAGATCTCGGACCTGACCGTCCGATACGGCGAAATAATTGCCGTTGATCACCTGGATTTCATCGCTCCAATGGGTCAAATCACCGCATTGCTTGGCCCAAATGGCGCGGGCAAAAGCAGCACCATTGAAGTTGCCTGTGGAATGCGGCCTGCTACATCAGGTCGCGTGCGGCTTTTGGGTATGGATCCTCAAGATCCTTCGGTGCGCGCTCAGGTCGGGGTGATGTTGCAAACAGGTGGCCTGTTCCCTACTGCCCGCCCACTTGAATGGCTGCAGTACTTGGCCAAGTTGTATCCCAATCCCGCTAATCCAGCACAGTTGCTCGAAGCAGTCGGAATTAATCCAGGCTTGCGCACCCAAACACGACGTATGTCCGGTGGCGAACAACAGCGAGTGAAGTTAGCCGCAGCCTTGCTGCCATCCCCGGCATTGCTTTTCCTTGATGAACCCACCGCTGGGCTGGACGCACTTGCTCGTCGCAATCTGCTTGAACTGTTGCGTGAGCAACGCAACCAAGGCAAAGCAATCGTCCTGACAACCCATGTATTGCCAGACGTTGAAGATCTGGCTGATTCGATTTCTGTCATGTCCAACGGGCGCATCGCCATGCAGGGCACATTGGCCGAACTCACGGGATCCTCAGATGCCATTTCCTTCACAGGCCCAATGCATCTAGAAATTTTGGGGCTGCAAGTTGCACTTCCAGAGGGGTATGGCGTCACTGAACCAGAACCAGGGCGCTACATCGTTACTGGTAGTCCAACTCCACAAGTCATGGCGACCATTGCGTCTTGGTGCGCTCAGCATGGAGTCTTGGTGAGCGATCTGGGGGTCGGCAATCGCACGTTAGAACAGTTGCTTATTGATACATCACTGGAGAGCGGGCAATGAAGCACGTTTCGCAAGCTCGCCGAATAAGCGCCCACGCCGGCTGGGAATTGAAACTTCTCATCCGCAACGGTGAACAGTTGTTACTTACGTTTGTCATCCCTGTCGTGCTGCTGCTAGCGCTAGGGCTTACAAATTTATCGAATCAAACCATTAACGCCGCTGTCCCAACAGTATTCGCAGTCAGCATTCTGGCTACATGCTTTACATCCTTGGCAATTGGTACAGGATTTGAACGCCGCTCTGGAGCACTGCGTTATCTTGGCACCACTCCCCTCAGCCGCCTGGATCTCATTCTTGGCAAACTCATAGCTACCGCAACACTGACATTGATGTCGATTGCAGTAGTCGCGATCACTGGGCTTTTTCGTAACTGGCGCCCATCGATTTTCGGACTCTTCATTGCCCTGCTCATCATTGTGTTGTCCGCCGCCGTGTGGGTTGCATGGGCCTTGGTCATTGCCGGTCACTTCCGGGCAGAAGCTGTGTTAGCCATCGCAAATGGTCTGTTTCTCGTCATGATGATCTTCGGTGGAGTTGTCATAGCTACCAGTCACATGCCAACCGCTGTCGCACATGTTGTCAATCTTCTGCCGAGCGCTGCAATGGCAAACGGACTCAGGGATGCACTTGAATCGGGGGAAATCCCATATTTGGCACTCGTGATTCTCGCTGTTTGGGCGTTTGCTGGTACTTGGTTGGCTAGAAAAGTTTTTCGATGGGAGCCCTAACAATGCAATCACAACGCGCAGGTAAGTCAGCTCGCGGGATTTACATAGCAAACCTTGTCGCACAGGGCGCAATCGTGATTACAGGAGCGACAGTTCGACTCACGGGATCGGGGCTCGGTTGCCCGACATGGCCGCAGTGCGTTGATGGTTCGTACACGCCCACTGCAAGTCAAGAGCAGGAATGGCACAAACTCGTAGAATTTGGCAATCGAACGCTCACATTTGCTCTTGTTGTATTGGCGATCGCGGCCATAATTTTCGCAGTTGTTGATCAACGTAATCGTGTGCGCCGTGGTGGCAATCGCCGCGGATTCCTATTGTTTTTAGCTGCTATTCCATTTCTTGGAACCTTTGCTCAGGCAATTCTGGGGGGAATTACCGTCCTGACAGGTTTGAGTCCAATCACGGTTGCCTCGCATTTGCTGCTGTCGATGGCCCTCATCGCAGGCTGTGTCGCGCTCGTGGTTCGTTCTGGTGATGAAGGTGATGCACCGGTGCAATTACTCGTTCGCAGAGAAATCCGTGTGCTCACGTGGATTCTTATCGGAGTCACTTCATTGGTAGTCATCATGGGAACGGTGGTGACGGGAAGTGGTCCCCATAGTGGCGACGCCAAAGCTGAACTTCGCTTTAGTTTCGATCCACGAATGGTGTCCTGGCTTCACGCTGACATTGTGTTGCTCTTCATCGGCTTAGTCGTGGCGCTTCTTCTTGCGCTGTATCTCACCAATGCCCCGACAGGGGCGATCAAACTCACGTGGTTGTTGGTTGCCATTTCACTTGCTCAAGCAGCGATTGGTTACACCCAGTACTTCACTGGCTTACCTGAATTACTTGTTCTTGTTCACGTGACCGGCGCGGTCCTTCTGTGGATCACTATCTTGTTTATACCTTCTCGCGAACGCATACGCGAAACAATCAGTTCGTAAATACGAACGGATCTACTGCCACCGCTAAGAACAGCAGTGCCAAATAGGTAATCGAGTAGTGAAATAGCCGCATTGCCAAGGCTAATAAATCTTCGTTGGCTTTGCGTGCAGCACTACGCAGCCGATAGGCCTCCACCATAAAAACGGCTCCGAGAACAATTGCTGACACGTCGTAAACAGGGCCCATCGGTGCAACCGGAATCAGCGCAAGTGACACCAAAACCATCACCCAGCTATAACGAAGGATGCTTTGGGTTACTTGTTCGGAGGTCTTCAAAACAGGCAGCATTGGAATACCAGCCCGCTCATAATCATCCTTATATTTCATTGCCAACGGCCAGTAATGCGGCGGCGTCCAGAAAAAAACGATGAGGAACAGCACCACTGGTGTCCAGGTTAAGGATCCAGTAACTGCAGACCAGGCGATTAGAACAGGCATGCAACCTGCAGCCCCACCCCAAACGATGTTCTGTGCGGTGCGTCTCTTGAGCCACATCGTGTAACCGACCGCGTAGGCCGCAATGGCTACCAACGCTAAAACCGCTGCAAGATAATTGGTCCACCAGGCCAAGAAAAATGCGCTGGCGATACTTAATAGGAAACCCTGGAACAAGCCCGCACGCACGCTCACAATGCCCATGGCGGCAGGCCGCTTATCAGTTCGGTGCATAACGGCATCGATATCGCGGTCGTACACACTATTCAATGTGTTCGCGCCCATCGCAGCCAGCGCGCCACCAACGAGTACGGCGATTGTGGCTTGCAAGGTCGGAAGCCCCTGAGCAGCCAAAAACATTGTGGGTACAGCGGTGACAAGCAGAAGTTCGACAATGCGAGGTTTCGTCAACGCCACATGTGCGGCCAAACGTTGACGTGGTGTGGTGCCGGAGACCTGGAGACCTGTTGTCACTCCCTAAGCCTAGCCGTGGACTGGTGGTCATGATGTCTGCCTAGCCGCACTAGTGTTTTCCTCGTGACGGAACTTGACTGGACCACCACTGACGAACGCGCAACTGCATACCTGAGGGCATTGGCCATGGATGCAGTGCAAAAGGCCACGAATGGGCACCCCGGAACGGCAATGACCTTGGCTCCTGTGGCCTACTTGCTGTTTCAGCGTGTGATGCGCCACGACCCTGCAGACCCCACCTGGCTTGGTCGAGATCGCTTTGTCCTGAGTTGCGGACACTCAAGCCTGACGCTTTATAGCGAACTCTTCTTGAGTCAATATGGATTAACCATGGGTGACCTTGAGTCATTTCGTACTGCAGGCGCCCGCACCCCAGGTCATCCTGAACA
The DNA here is from genome assembly GCA_028687755.1 of Candidatus Nanopelagicales bacterium. NCBI lineage: Bacteria > Bacillati > Actinomycetota > Actinomycetes > Candidatus Nanopelagicales > Candidatus Nanopelagicales bacterium. Next base: position 96,369 of record JAQTZL010000001.1, on the reverse strand, counting down.
TGGACACACGGCGGGTGTAGAAACAACTACGGGACCACTTGGCAATGGCTTAGCAACTGCAGTTGGCATGGCTATGGGTGCACGTTACGAACGCGGTCTTTTGGATCCAGACGCTGCTGCGGGCACAAGTCCCTTTGACCACCACGTCTGGGTAATTGCCTCTGACGGTGATCTTGAAGAGGGTGTTTCTGGTGAGGCTTCGTCTCTTGCCGGCACTCAAGGACTGCATAACTTAGTTGTGATCTGGGACGATAACCACATTTCCATCGAAGGCGATACTGCAGTTGCATTCACCGAGGACGTGGTTGCTCGGTACGCCTCGTATGGTTGGACTACCCACTATGTCGATCGTCTCAGCGACGGAAATATTGACTTACCTGGCGTTTATGCCGCCATTCAAGCAGCCAAAGAAGAGTCTCATCGTCCAACGTTCATCGCAATGCGATCAACAATCGCGTGGCCAGCACCCAAGCTGCAGAACACCGCGAAGTCACACGGGTCGGCATTAGGGGTTGAAGAAATTGCAGCGACCAAGTTGGTTCTTGGGTTAAATCCCGATGAGCACTTCGCATTTGATGCGGATGTTTTGGCCGAAGTTCGATCAAAGCTTCATTTGCGCGTCAGCGAACAGCGCCAGGCTTGGACTACGTCGTTCAACGCATGGCGCGAACGTGAACCAATGCGATCCAGCGAACTTGATCGCATCACTAGCCGCGAACTGCCATCCAATTTCAACGCGTCAATTCCTACGTGGGAATTGGGATCAACACTGGCGACTCGCAAGGCGTCAGGTGAAGTCATCAACGCAATTGCTGCAGTTATGCCTGAGTTCTGGGGTGGATCTGCGGATCTCGCAGAGTCGAACAACACGACAATTGAAGGCGGCAAGAGTTTTCTGCCTGCGACAACCCAAATGCCTGACTCTTCGCCGTACGGCCGCATCGTTCATTTTGGAATTCGGGAACATGCCATGGGTGCGGCCCTTAATGGGATGTCATTGAGTGGACTCACCAGACCGTTCGGTGGCACGTTCTTTGTATTCAGTGATTACATGCGTGGTGCAGTTCGACTCTCAGCTCTCATGCAGACTCCTGTTACTTTCGTATGGACACATGACAGTGTTGGACTTGGCGAAGACGGTCCTACACATCAACCAATCGAGCATCTATGGAGTCTTCGCGCCATGCCTGGCTTATCGATTGTTCGCCCGGCAGATGCTAATGAAACTGCGGCAGCTTGGCATGCAACCTTGCACCAGCATCGACCTGTTGGATTGGTGCTGACCCGTCAAAATGTGCCAACCATTTCCGAATCCCACAATGCGCTTGTAGGCCTGCGTCGTGGCGCTTACGTCCTCGCGGATCACGCAGCACCAGAAGTCTTGCTCATGGCGACAGGTTCAGAAGTTCAACTTGCATTAGCAGCCCACGAGCAACTTGCTGAAGAAGGAATATCAAGCCGAGTTATCTCGATGCCATGCCTGGAATGGTTCGACGAACAAGATCAGGCCTATCGAGATTCAGTTCTCCTACCAAATGTACGGGCCCGCGTTTCAGTAGAAGCCGGGGCAACTTTAGGTTGGTGGAAGTACGTCGGCGATCGTGGACGCGTCATCGGAATCGATCACTTTGGAGCCAGCGCTTCAGACAAGGTTCTTTTCCAAGAGTTCGGCATCACAACAGATGCTGTTGTTGCTGCAGCAAAGGCTTCCCTGAACGATCAGTCATAACGAATTGAATTGGAGCGCACCATGCCAACCCCTGCACTTCAAGAACTGACCGATGCTGGTGTTTCAATCTGGCTTGATGATCTCAGTCGCGCCAGGTTAAACACCGGTAGCTTGCAAGAACTCGTTTTGACTAAATGTGTTCGTGGCGTCACTTCGAACCCCTCGATATTTCAGTCTGCTATCTCAAAAGGCGCGGCCGATTACGAGAGTGACCTAGAAGGTCTTACACGCCAAGGCCTCGATGTTGATCTGGTCATCCAGCGCCTAACCACGGACGATGTACGAAACGCGTGCGAGGTCATGTTGCCGGTTTATCAAGCAACGGGTGGTGTCGATGGTCGAGTTTCTATCGAAGTCGATCCACGACTTGCACATGACACACACCGAACAGTCGAACAAGCTCGGGAAATGTGGAACCTTATCGACCGACCAAATCTGTTTATTAAGATTCCTGCGACCAAGGCGGGCCTTCCTGCAATTACAGAGGTGATCGGTCACGGCATCAGCGTCAACGTAACTTTGATTTTCTCCGTGGACCGATATGTCGAAGTTTTAGCTGCATATGAGGCAGGCTTGCGAAAGGCCTTCGCGGCGGGGATCGACGCGTCCACAATTCACAGCGTCGCATCCTTCTTTGTGTCTCGCGTTGATACGGCCGTCGATTCCCAACTCAAGGCACTTGGAACGACACAAGCTTCTGAACTGCTTGGTCAGGCAGCCATTGCAAATGCACGCTTGGCATGGGAGGCCTTTCAGGAGCGGATCGCCAACGACGAATGGGCTATGGCCGCGGCACTCGGCGCAAATGCGCAACGCCCACTATGGGCCTCCACTGGAGTCAAAGACACTGCATATGACGACACCAGGTATGTGATCGATCTTGCCGTTCGCGGGTGCGTGAACACCATGCCCGAGGGAACACTCAACGCGGTCTTTGATCACGGTCAATACCGCGGCGACACTGTGTCTGGCACTGCAGCGCAGTCTCGTGCTGTATGGCAAGCCCTGGAAGCTTTAGGCATCCATCAATCTCAGGTGTGCGATGAACTTGAGAAAGACGGCGTCCAGAAGTTCATCGATGCTTGGGAAGAATTGCGTACAACAGTGCAAATCGCCATGGATCAGATCGTCTAATACTGAGGAATGATGAACAATCCATTACGTAGTCCCCTTGACCAACGCCTTCCTCGAATTGCGGGCCCGTGCAGTTTGGTGCTCTTCGGTGTCACTGGTGACTTAGCACGCAAAAAAGTCATGCCAGCCATCTACGACTTGGCTAATCGTGGCTTCTTGCCACCAGGTTTCTCGCTCGTGGGTTTTGCTCGTCGCGACTGGGAAAACGAAGACTTTGCACAAGTGGTTCACGATGCGGTTAAAGAACATGCTCGAACACCATTCCGCGAGGAAACCTGGAAGCAGTTGAGCGAAGGAATTCGTTTTGTCACGGGCGACCTTGGCGATGCTGCCGCCTATGCAGAGCTTAAAAGAGTCGTTGCAGACCTCGACGAGCAACGCGGAACTGGTGGCAATCATGCGTTCTACCTTTCAATCCCACCAGGCCTCTTTCCGGTAGTACTTGAACACCTGAAGGAATCGGGCCTTGCTGAAGATAAGCCCGATGCCTGGCGTCGAGTCGTTATCGAGAAACCTTTTGGCCATGACCTCAAGAGCGCTCAAGAACTCAATGACCTAGTTGGGACCGTGTTTGATACCGGGTCCGTCTTTCGCATTGACCACTATCTCGGAAAAGAGACTGTGCAAAACATCATGGCGGTTCGCTTTGCGAATGCGATGTTTGAACCGTTGTGGAATAGCAATTACGTTGACAATGTCCAGATCACTATGGCTGAAGACATTGGTATTGGTGGTCGAGCGGGGTACTACGACGGTATCGGGGCCGCCCGCGATGTCATTCAAAATCACTTGTTGCAACTTCTTGCCTTGACCGCCATGGAGGAGCCACTCAACTTCAATGCAGCTGAAGTTCGAGCGGAAAAGGAAAAAGTTCTATCAGCCGTTCGCCTTCCCAAAGATTTAGCAGCACACACCGCACGCGGCCAGTACGCCAAGGGTTGGCAAGGTGGAATCCCGGTGATTGGCTACCTTGATGAAGAAGGAATCAATCCGGATTCGCATACGGAAACATTCGCGGCAATGAGGGTGGACATCGACAATCGTCGCTGGGCTGGCGTGCCTTTCTATTTGCGCACTGGTAAACGCCTTGGTCGCCGAGTAACTGAAGTTGCTGTCATCTTTAAGCGCGCTCCGCATTTGCCATTCATGGATGATGCCGTGCAAGAACTCGGCAACAACGCGCTTGTCTTTCGAATCCAGCCAGATGAAGGCATAACGGTGCGCTTTGGTTCCAAAGTACCCGACACCTCGCAAATTGAAGTGCGAGATGTCACGATGGACTTTCAGTACGGCGAGACATTCGTCGAATCTAGCCCCGAGGCATACGAGCGCTTAATTCTCGATGTGCTCATAGGTGATCCCCCACTGTTTCCTCGACATGTTGAGGTAGAACTCGGTTGGAAGATCTTGGATCCCGTCTTGGAATTTTGGGATACGCAAGGCCAACCAGATCAATACGTTTCTGGCGGGTGGGGGCCACACAGCCAATACGACATGATTGCTCGCGACGGTCGAAGTTGGAGGCGTCCATGATCCGTTTAGAGAACACCAGCGGCGGTGCAGTTGCTGCTGCGATTCACCAAGAGCGACATCGCCTTGGAGCCCCAACATCGGGCATGGTCCTCACTTTGTTAATCATGGCCGATGAGGAAACCCAAGCAGACGCCACGGATGGCGCGGTTACCGCTGCACGCCAACACCCGATGCGAATTTTGACCCTGATCGGACGACCTGATTCACGACAGACTCAACTCGATGCGGAAATTCGGGTAGGCGGTGATGATGGTCCCGGAGAAGTGGCACTCCTTCGTCTTCGCAACGAACTATCGAATTATCCGAATTCAGTTGCAGTACCACTGCTCCTTCCTGACACACCAGTCGTTGCCTATTGGCCTGGCGAATCACCTGATGTGCCATCTGATTCGCTCATTGGTCGTCATGCCCAACGTCGAATCACCGATGCTTCATTCATTGAAGATCCCTACCAAGCTCTACGAGTGCGCCAAGCTGGTTACCAACCTGGAGATACAGACATTGCCTGGGCGCGCTGTACGCAATGGCGTTCGGTTGTTGCGGCAATCTTCGACGCGCCAATGGCCGCAGTCCGGCATATCCGTGTTTCGGGTGAACGAAATAACCCAAGTGTGATCCTCATGGGTGCTTGGCTCAGCCAAATGTTTGAAACATCATTTGAAATTATTTGGGATGACACCATCGCGATTTCATCTGTTGAACTCGATATGGAAGATGGTTTGCTTCGCATCGCGCGAATTGATGACAAGACCGCCAATATTCAACGACCTGGCTTTCCTGATCAGCGCGTGAGTTTGCCTCGTCGTCCAACATCAGCATTGCTCGCGGAAGAATTACGACGCCTAGACCCAGACGACATGTATGGCAAAGTTATTGCTGGGTTGTCGCTATGACTCCTCGAGAGGTCGTGCGATACGCCGATGCAGATTCATTGGCTGAGGCAGTTGTAGGGCGACTCGTTGCGGCGATCGTCGAGGCTCAACAACAGCGCGGTGTTGCGCATGTCGTACTAACTGGGGGCGGCATTGGCACAGCGGTGCTGGCAACACTTGCCGCAAGCCCAGCCGTCGAAGCCATCGATTGGCACAACACTCACCTGTGGTGGGGTGACGAACGCTGGGAAAACTCCGGGAGCGAACTTCGCAACGATACCGCCGCACACGCTCTACTTATAGATCATCTTGCGATCCCTCGAAGCAATGTGCACAGCATTGGCGGGCCTGATCGCTCAACAACACCCGAACTGTCGGCACTGGCATATTCAGATGAGTTGCGGCGCCACGGCATAGATGGCGCACTTGAATTTGATGTGGTTTTACTCGGCATCGGGCCAGATGCGCATGTGGCATCACTGTTTCCCGAACATCCCGCCACCCACAGTGAACAGGTCGCAGTGGCGGTGCACAATTCACCAAAGCCACCAGCAACTCGTGTGAGTCTTACTTTTCCTACGCTCAACAATGCTCGACAGGCGTGGATTCTTGCAAGTGGTGAAAGTAAGGCACAAGCCTTGCGCCTGGCATTAGACCCGTCGGCCGGTCCACTGCAAGTGCCAGCTAGCGGGATACGAGCCAGTCACACGCTATTCCTCGTTGATCGGGATGCAACAAAAGAACTCCCGGCCGACATCAGTCGACCGGGAGCCTAAGAAGCAATGTTTGCAGCTTAGAAACCTTTACCGCGTAATTTATTGAGCGCCTCATCGAGAATTGCCGCTCCATCAACATCTGATCGGCGTTCCTTCACGTATGCCAAGTGAGTCTTGTATGGCTCAACCTTTGGTGGCGCTGGTGGATTTTCCTTATCCTTGCCTGCAGGCAAACCACATCGTGGGCAATCCCACTCGTCAGGAATAGCGGCATCGGAAGCAAAGCTCGGCTTTGATTCATGCTTGCGTGAGCACCAGAAAGATACCCAAATACGTGGAGCAGCCTCGCCACGCTCAGCTTCACCCATTGGGCCTGCGCCGACGCGACTACCGCGAATTGCACTGCCACCAGCCATGTTGTTCTCCCAACTAGATTCGTAAAAGTGTTAGTTAGACACCAGTACGAATGAGTAGACCAACGCCAACAATTGACGCTGCCCAGATAAGCCCGATTGCCACTGTGATTCGGTCAAGATTTCGTTCAGCTACCGACGATCCACCGATAGAGGAACTCACACCGCCACCGAAGAGGTCAGATAAACCGCCACCCTTGCCGCGGTGCAGGAGAATCAGCACGATGAGCAGCAGACTGCAAATGATCAGCACAACGGCAAGCGCGATCGTGACAACAGTTAGCAAGACAAACTCCGAATCAGTGTGAAGGGACCAGTATAGATCAACCGGCAAGTTCAGCCGGGTGCAGCCGATACCGGACGATTCCCACGAAGTCATCAGGGTCCAAACTCGCACCCCCGACGAGAACGCCATCGACGTCAACCTGAGCCATGATGCCGGCGATATTGGAGCTTTTCACCGATCCGCCGTACAGGATTCGGGTGCTTTCAGCCGCTTGGGCACCATGCAGTTCCCCGATGCGAACCCGGATAGCCCGGCACACCTCTTGAGCATCGTCAGGGGTAGCGACTTCACCAGTACCAATCGCCCATACTGGCTCGTAGGCGACAACAAGGCCCGCGACTTCATCAGCGGAAAATTCGGCCAAAGAGCCCTCGAGTTGAGCAAGCACATAGGAGACCTGCTCCCCTGCTTTACGCACCTCTAGGCCTTCGCCCACGCACACGATTGGCGTAACTTCATCCTTAAGTGCGGCGCGAGCCTTGGCATTGACTAAGGCGTCTGATTCACCGTGATATTCGCGTCGCTCACTATGGCCAACAGTGACATATGAACAACCAAGCTTGGCCAACATTGCCGACGAAATTTCCCCGGTGTAAGCACCCGACACATGTGCAGAGACATCCTGCGCGCCATAACCGATGTCGTACTTATCGCCCTCAATGAGTGTTTGCACTGAACGGATATCTGTGAACGGTGGAAGCACCACAACATCGGTTGCTGCGAAGTCTTCCTCATTCAACGCAAAGGCGAGTTTTTGCACAAGTGCAAGTGCCTCAAAATGATTGAGGTTCATTTTCCAGTTGCCAGCAATTAATGGCTTACGCGTGTTCTTCGCCATGCTATTTCCCTTCGAGGACAGTGAGCCCAGGGAGTTCTTTACCCTCTAGGAATTCCAAACTTGCGCCACCACCGGTACTGATGTGAGTGAATGCAGATTCATCTAGATTCAGGAGACGAATAGCTGCAGCTGAATCGCCACCGCCGACAACAGTCATCCCAGCTGATGCAATCATCGCTTCGGCAACACCACGAGTGCCACCGGCAAATGGAGCCATCTCAAACACACCCATTGGGCCGTTCCATACGACCGTTCCCGCATCAGCGATTTTCGCTGCAAACAGCGCTGTGCTTTCTGGGCCGATATCTAAGCCCTTCCATCCATCTGGAATCGCATTCGCCGCAACCACTTGCGTATTTGCTGTGGCGGAAAAGTCATCAGCGACCACAACGTCAATCGGAACGATGAGCTCAACGCCTCGTTCTTTGGCTTGTTCAATGAAACCCCGAACCGTTGGAATTTGATCAGCTTCGAGAAGCGAATCACCAACTGAATAGCCCTGCGCTGCCAAGAATGTAAAGGCCATGCCACCGCCAATGAGCAAACGATCGACGCGACCAATGAGATTGCCAATGACACCTAGCTTGTCGCTTACCTTTGACCCACCAAGGATTACGACGTAAGGGCGTGCTGGTTGAGTGAGCAATGTTCCAAAAATTGTGGCTTCTTTATGAACGAGGCGCCCGGCTGCGTTAGGAAGTAATGCAGCTACATCAGTCACAGATGCCTGTTCGCGATGCACAACACCGAAGCCTTCAGAAACGAACACATCTGCTAGTGCGCCAAGTTCTGCAGCTAGTGCGCCACGTTCCGCAGCGTCCTTACTCGTTTCACGAGCATCAAAACGTATGTTTTCAAGTAGTAGTACTTCACCTGGGGCAAGCGCTGCTACAGCTTTTTGCGCCAGCGGTCCGGTGATATCAGCAGCAAGAGCCACCGGACTTCCGAGAAGTTCACCCAACCGTTGAGCAACAGGAGCAAGGCTCAATTCCGGCTTCGCTTCACCCTTTGGACGACCCAAATGTGCGACCACCACAACCTTGGCCCCCTGCTCGCGCAGGTAGGCCAAGGTTGGGAGTGCTGCTTTGATTCGTCCGTCATCGGTGATGACTTTGCCATCAGGGCTGTCGGCAAGGGGCACGTTGAAATCAGCGCGCACCAAGACAGTAGCCCCGACGAGTGAAAGGTCGTCGAGTGACTTCATCGGAATTCCTTAGAGCTTTGAGCCAACGAGACTGGTGATGTCGATGAGGCGGTTTGAGTAACCCCATTCGTTGTCGTACCAACCAACAACCTTGACCATGTTGCCATTTGCATTCGTCAAGCCTGCATCGAAAATGCAGGATGCAGGATCCGTGACGATGTCTGTGGAAACGATTGGATCTTCGGTGTACTTGAGGTAACCCTTCAAAGGACCTTCAGCTGCAGCCTTCACAACTGCGTTGATCTCTTCCTTCGTTGCTGGCTTCTTCAATTCAACGGTGAGGTCGGTTGCTGAACCCGTTGGAACTGGAACACGCATTGCGTACCCATCGAGCTTGCCCTTGAGCTGTGGCATAACAAGGCCAATGGCCTTAGCCGCGCCGGTGCTCGTAGGAATCATGTTCAACGCTGCTGCTCGCGCCCGACGTAGATCGCTGTGCGGGAAGTCAAGAATCTTTTGATCGTTTGTGTACGCGTGGATGGTTGTCATCAGACCACGCTCGATGCCGAATGCGTCATCGATTGCCTTTGCCATAGGAGCTAGGCAGTTCGTGGTGCATGACGCATTAGAAATGATGTGGTGCTTTGCCGGGTCGTACAAGTTGTCATTGACACCCATCACGATGGTGATGTCTTCGCCCTTTGCGGGAGCCGAAATGATGACCTTCTTGGCACCAGCAGTGATGTGCTTGCCTGCTGATTCAGCATCAGTGAAGAAGCCGGTTGATTCGATGACGATATCTGCGCCAACCTTTGCCCATGGAAGTGAGCCTGGATCGCGCTCGGCAAAAATTGGAATTACCTTGCCATCAACAGTGATTTGTCCATCGCCTGCCTCGACTGGAACGCTGATGCGGCCCAGGATGCTGTCATATTTCATCAAGTGAGCAAGCGTCTTGGTGTCAGTGAGATCGTTGATGCCAACAATCTCGATATTGGCGTCACTCTCAAGAAGTGCGCGGAAGAAGTTGCGGCCAATACGGCCAAATCCATTAATGCCAACCTTGATCGTCACGTGAATCTCCCCAGAGCTCGTCGCTTGAAAATGTAAGCGTTTTACGGGCAAATCCTAGCGAATCAATTCGAGGTCGTTGACCCCGTACTCGCTAGCCTAAAAACTCAGACCCAAGTGCCGATTCAGTGTCCGGAATGCCCAATTCCTGAGCCCGCTTGTCGGCCAAAGCCAGCAGGCGACGGATTCTTCCAGCGATCGCGTCCTTGGTCATCGGCGGATCCGCCAGCGCTCCGAGTTCTTCCAAACTTGCCTGACTGTGTTCCAAGCGCAGGCGCCCGGCGACAACGAGATGATCAGGAACTTCGTCGCCCAAGATTTCCATCGCCCGTTGCACTCTTGCTCCCGCAGCAACGGCCGCGCGAGCTGAGCGACGCAGATTGGCATCGTCAAAATTTGCTAACCGGTTCGCCGTGGCGCGAACCTCACGGCGCATCCGACGTTCTTCCCAAGCCATAACGGACTCGTGAGCACCCAGACGAGTCAGCATGGCGCCAATGGCATCTCCATCGCGAATCACGACTCGATCAACTCCACGTACTTCACGAGACTTTGCCGCGATTCCAAGGCGTCGAGCAGCACCAACGAGAGCCAATGCGGCTTCTGGGCCCGGACAGGTGATCTCAAGCGAAGAACTCCGGCCTGGTTCTGTTAACGAGCCATGGGCCAAGAATGCACCTCGCCAAGCCGATTCACAGTCACACAGTGCCCCAGCCACGATTGCTGGTGGCAAACCACGAACTGGGCGACCACTGCCATCCACCATGCCGGTTTGACGTGCGAGCGCCTCGCCGCCTTGGACCACACGCACGACATAGCGCGTTCCTTTTCGGATACCACTGGCCTGAACCACAGCAATCTCGCTGTCGTGCCCGTAAATTTCCAAGATGTCCTTGCGTAGACGACGGGCAGTCTGACCCGCATCAAGTTCAGCTTCGATCACGATCTGCCCAGAAACAATGTGGAGTCCGCCGCCAAAGCGCAGCATGGTGGACACCTCAGCTTTGCGGCAGCAAGTCTTGGTGATTTCTACGCGGCTGAGCTCATCTTTTACTGCCGCTGTCATTGCCATGGAGTGCATCCTGCCATGAAACGCGTTCGGGCGTGTCGCTTACCCCAGAAGTGCGCTTCGAAAGGCCGCTGATAGCCGATCTGGATCGTGGGTTCCGGGGTGACGACCTCGACTGTGCGCTACCTGCTCGAGGATTAATTCGGACCCGAAACTGCTACACACAATCTGTAATTGGTCGATGTTGTCGACATGACGCGGATCAGCGATCACTGCGTCCAATCGCAATGCGGGTACTGCTGCTCGGAGAAATTCCAGATGTTCTGCAACCGGGATGCCGGCGGTTTCACGATCCTCATGTGGGGCCAGGTTGAGCACAACTATGCGCTTACCCGGCGCTTCAACGATTGCTTGCGCCAACTCTGGAATCAATAAGTGCGGTAACACTGACGTGAACCATGAACCTGGACCCAAAATAATTGCGTCGGCTTCGGCAACGGCGTTCACAGCTTCAGCGCACGCATGAGGCCGCGCAGGTTCCAACGCAATACTGACTACAGATCCTGGTGTGGTGGCTACTTCAACTTGACCACGTACCTCGGTGATGCCATCTGGTGCACCTGCGTTAATCCCACGCACCTGAGCGACTATCTGTAGCGGTTGAAGACTGCATGGCAGCACCCGGCCCTGTGCCTCAAGCAATGCACCAAGCCATTCCAGTCCAATGACTGGGTCCCCGGTTTCTTCCCACAGCGCAGTAATCAAAAGGTTGCCAAGCGAATGACCACCCAACTCCCCCACCCCACCGAACCGATGTTGGATGACACGCTGCCACGTGCGCCCCCATGTGTCATCACCACACAACGCTGCAAGCGCCATGCGTAAGTCGCCAGGCGGAAGAATGCCAAATTCAGATCGCAACCGGCCGCTTGATCCACCATCGTCAGCGACTCCCACGACTGCGGTGATCTGATCAGTCATACGACGAAGGGCGGTTAACGTCGACGCAAGTCCATGTCCACCACCAAGGGCAACAACCTTTGGTCCCGAATCACCTGCACTACCGAACGTTACGGGTAAGCGCTTCATTCGCGACCCAAGTCACGATGAACGACCAAGGTTTGTATACCTTGAGCGCGCAGTCGCTTTGCTAACTCTTCGGCGGACGCAACGCTGCGATGCTTTCCGCCTGTGCAACCCACCGCGATTGTCACGTATCGCTTACCTTCGGTGAGGTAACCGGGACGTATCGTGCACACAAGATCTTCATACAACTTGAAAAATTGTTGTGCTGCGGATGAAGTAACCACAACCTCGGACACCGGTTCGTTTAAGCCAGTTAAGGGTCGAAGCACTGGGTCCCAGTGAGGATTCTCCAAGAAACGCATATCTGCTACAAGATCCGCATCAACAGGAATTCCATACTTGAAACCGAAGGACAACACAGTCGCTCGAAGATCAGCCGGTGTTTCTTCAGCGAATGCTGCTTCAACCTTGCGGCGCAGGTCATGGACATTTAAGTTCGTGGTGTCGACAACAACGTCAGCTTCAGCGCGCAGATCTCCAAGCAGAACACGCTCGGCCTGCAACCCATCAACAATGCGCCCTTGGCCTTGCAAAGGATGTGGCCGGCGCGAACTTTCAAATCTACGAACGAGTGATTCATCTGATGCTTCAAGAAAAAGCGTCCGTAGTAGAACTTGTTTTTCTTCCAGATCATCAAGCGCTGCAGCAAGTGCTTTGAACATTGAACCACTGCGTACATCAACAACCACCGCTACGCGATCAAGATCATTGGACTTCGTGGCAAGGTCAATAGCCTGCGAGAGAAGTCCAGGTGGGAGGTTGTCCATGACAAACCAACCAAGATCTTCAAGTGCTCGGGCGGCTGTGGAACGACCGGCGCCAGACATCCCAGTCACAAGCGCAACCTCTAATGGCCGTGAAGTCATTTCTTTACCTCCTTTCGGTGCAGTCCTTCGTGAATTCTGGCAGCAAGAGCTGGACCTACCCCATCAACCTGCTGAAGCTCCTCAACCGAAGCAGCCTTCAGAGCTTTCATAGTTCCGAAGAATTTCAACAATGTCTTTGCGCGCACATCACCTAGACCCACAATGTCATCCAACACACTCGATTTCATAGCCTTTCCACGTCGTTTCCGGTGGAAGGTGATAGCAAAACGATGGGACTCATCACGAACCCGTTGGAGCAAATACAAACCCTCACTTGAGCGAGGAAGGATTAATGGGTCTACCTCGTCCGGAAGCCACACTTCTTCAAGACGCTTGGCCAGACCAATCACGGGAACATCTGTCACACCCAGCGCCATGAGCGCATCTTGCGCAGCGCGCACCTGCGGCTGCCCACCATCAATCACGAGTAAGCCTGGCGGATAAGAAAACCGTTTCTTTTCCTCAACAACTGGTGAGTCTGCATCAAGCGACTCCGAAGGAGCTGTTGATTTCGAGAAGCGTCTCGTCACAACTTCAGCTACGGATGCCGTGTCATCTGCATGTTCGGTCTTGATAATGAAACTTCGATAGTCGGCCTTCTTTGGCAGACCGTCTTCAAACACCACCAATGAGCCAACCGTGTTTTCACCCATTGTTGTTGAAATGTCGATGCATTCAATGCGCAAAGGCGCTTCGGTAAGACCTAGTGCTTCACGGATTTCTTCCAGCGCAATAGAACGTGTCGTTAAATCACTCGCGCGTTTCATGCGATGCGCCTGCAATGTATGCGCTGCATTCTTAACCGCAGTTTCCATCAAGGCCTTCTTGTCACCGCGCGCCGGAACTCGAAGGTGAACAGGACCACCACGTAACGACGTCAGCCATGACTCAAGAGCGGCTGCTTCTTCCACAGCAGTTGATACAAGAATTTCTCGAGGGATGTCACTGATGCCAGGCTCTGAATACAGGCGTTGCAAAGATCTCCCAACAACTTCTCCTGATGTGAGCTCTTCAGCTTTTTCAAGAACGAATCCTCGCTCTCCTCGTATGCGTCCACCGCGCACATGGAAGACCTGCACTCCTGCTTCAAGGGGATCTTCCGACACCGCGATGACATCAGCATCCGTGTCATCGTTAAATGCAACAGCATTTCGCTCAGTTGATCGTCGCAGTGCACTCACACGATCGCGAAGCCGCCCAGCATCTTCATAACGCAGTTCAGCAGCGGCCGCAGCCATCTGAATCTCCAACTGCTTTATGAATCCGTCCCCATTACCTGACATGAACGAACAAAAATCTAGAACTATGCCACGGTGTTCATCTTCGGTTACCTTGCCCACGCACGGCGCACTGCATTTGTCGATATAGCCGAGAAGGCAGGGGCGTCCTACCTGTTTGGCTCTGCGAAAGACTCCGTCACGGCACGAGCGCATCGGGAACACCCGCAATAACTCATCCACCATTTCACGCAGTGCCCAAGCGTGTGCATAAGGACCGAAATACCTGGTTCCTAGTTTCTTGGCTTCACGCACAACGGCCACACGTGGGAAAGGATCTGACAAATTGAAAGCGAGATATGGGTAAGACTTGTCATCACGAAATTTCACATTGAAACGCGGATCAAACTCCTTGATCCATGCGTATTCGAGTGTGAGGGCTTCAACTTCCGTGCCAACGACCACCCAGTCAACATCGCGAGCCGTAGCCACCATGCTCGCCGTTCGAGGGTGAAGAATTTCTGGATCTTGAAAATAGTTAGAAAGTCGCGATCGTAGATTTCGTGCTTTACCTACATAAATGATTCTGCCCGTGGCATCACGAAACCGATACACACCAGGCTCGGTGGGTATGGTGCCTGCTGGCGGACGAAGGACTGAATCATGAGCCATCGTTCTCATTACGCCAAAACGACGTTGGTACCTTTCACGCTAACTGAGGCTGGTTCCAAGCCTTGCGTTGCAGGGCCTTGAATGACGGATCCATCAACAGCTGAAAAGCGCGAGCCATGGCAAGGACAAATGATTTCGTCATCCACTACCGATGCGACTAAGCATCCTGCGTGAGGGCAAATTGCAGTGAACCCATTGACCTGCCCAGCTTTTGGCTGAGTGACCACAATCGGTGGATCACTGACCACAACCCCACCTCCAACGGGCACATCAGAAACGGCAGCGAGCACTGTTCCGGTGGCTCCGATGTTTGTGCCCTTGATTTCTGGATTAGCTTCGTCACTGGAACCCGGCGCACAGGCCGCAACGGCTACTCCAACGGCAACGATTCCCGTGCCGGCAAGAACTGTACGGCGACTCACATTTGAATGATCAGACATGCATGCTCCTTCGTTTTGAGAAGACTATGACTTGCGTCGTTTAGCTGGCGCCCGACGCGCAGTAGGAAGAAGATCAAGCAGGAACGTTCCCGTATGACTTGCGCCCACCGCCGCGACGTCTTCCGGTGTTCCTTGAGCCACAACTGTGCCTCCACCGGAACCACCCTCTGGGCCCATATCGATGATCCAATCGGCAGTCTTTATGACGTCCAGATTGTGCTCGATAACGACAACTGAATTTCCCTTTTCCACCAGTGAATGCAATACGCCCAGTAGCTTGCGAATATCTTCAAAGTGCAATCCAGTGGTTGGCTCATCCAGCACATAGATCGTGCGCCCCGTGGATCGCTTCTGCAACTCAGCAGCCAGCTTCACGCGCTGCGCCTCACCACCAGAAAGCGTTGGAGCCGATTGCCCTAATCTCACATAGCCCAAGCCAACCTCAACAAGGGTGGTGAGGTGCCGCGCGATGGCTGGGACAGCGGCAAAGAAGTCCTTTGCTTCTTCAATTGGCATATCGAGAACATCAGAGATGCTCTTTCCTTTGAAATGCACTTCTAGGGTTTCACGGTTGTAGCGATCGCCGTTACACACTTCACATGGCACATATACGTCGGGAAGAAAATTCATTTCAATCTTGATGGTGCCGTCACCCGAACACGCCTCGCAACGACCACCCTTCACGTTGAAGGAAAAACGACCTTGTTGGTAGCCGCGTACTTTTGCTTCTGGGGTATCAGCGAAGAGCTTGCGCACATGATCGAAGACTCCGGTATATGTCGCCGGATTACTTCGAGGGGTTCGCCCAATGGGTGATTGATCCACATGTACAACTTTGTCTACATACTCAAGGCCGGTTACTTTCTTGTGACGCCCTGGCACATGACGCGCGCCATTGAGATCCCTTGCAAGAACAGAATAAAGAACGTCGTTAACCAAAGTTGACTTGCCTGAGCCACTCACACCGGTGACCGCGACAAGCTGACCTAGTGGGAATTCCACGGTCACGTTCTTCAAATTATGTTCACTTGCCCCGTGTACGGTAATTTTTCGATCTGTCAGGGGGCGCCTAGTTTCAGGAACTTCGATTTTACGGGCACCACTTAAGTATTGCCCCGTGACCGAACGTGGATTTGCGAGCATTTCTTCAACTGTGCCGCTGACCACCACTTCTCCACCATGCTCGCCGGCACCTGGACCAATGTCCACCACCCAGTCAGCAGTGCGGATGGTGTCTTCATCATGCTCGACAACGATCAAGGTGTTGCCAAGGTCCCGGAGTCGAACGAGAGTTTCGATAAGGCGTCGGTTGTCGCGCTGGTGCAAACCAATACTCGGTTCATCAAGTACGTACAGCACTCCTACCAGACCTGAACCAATTTGGGTTGCAAGTCGGATGCGTTGCGCTTCGCCGCCCGCCAATGTTCCAGCGGCTCGATCGAGGGACAAATAGTGAAGTCCAACGTCAACCAAGAATTGCAGACGTTCGTTCACTTCTTTAAGAACTCGCGTGGCAATCTTTGAGTCACGCGCTGAAAGTTTGAGCCCTGCCAGCATTGATGCGGTTTCACCAATCGGCAAAGCAGCCACTTCTGCAATGGAGTGCCCATTAACTGTTACCCCGAGAGACAGTGGCTTGAGTCGTGCACCACCGCATGCATGACACGGCACTTCACGCATAAAACCTTCAAAGCGTTCACGAGCTGAATCACTTTCAGTTTCGGCATGACGACGAGCTACGTATGCCAGGGCACCTTCAAATCCTGTTGTGTATGAGCGGGTGCGTCCGTAACGATTTCGGTACTTCACATGAACTTCAGCTTCGTGGCCATTGAGGATTGCTTTGCGAGCCTTCGCGGGCAATTTTTCCCATGGCGTATCCATGTCGATTTCGAGCTCTTCACATAATGACTCAAGCAAGCGCCGGAAATAGTCCGAAACCATGCCACCGGCCCATGGTGCAATTGCCCCTTCATTGAGGGTTGCGCTTGGATTCGGCACTACGAGTTCTGCATCAACTTCACGACGTGTACCTAAGCCTGTGCATTCAGGACAGGCTCCGAATGGCGAGTTGAACGAGAAGGATCGAGGCTCGAGTTCCTCGAACGATAATGAATCTTTGGCACATGCCAAATGTTCACTAAAGATGCGTTCGCGCGCAGGATCGTCTTCTGCAAGATCAACGAAATCCAAGACCACAAGACCGGAGGCGAGTTTGAGCGCAGTCTCAACTGAGTCAGTCAATCGGCGTCTGGAATCAGGCTTGACCGATAGGCGATCAACGACGACTTCAATTGTGTGCTTTTCCTGCTTCTTCAGTGTTGGCAGTTCATCCATGCCATACACCACGCCATCAACGCGCACGCGCGAGTATCCCTGGGTTTGAAGCGTGCGAAATAGCTCTGCATACTCGCCCTTGCGTTCGCGAATCACTGGGGCAAGAACTTGGAAGCGAGCACCTTCGGTGAGACCTAGGACCTGATCAACAATTTGTTGCGGGCTTTGGCGTGCAATCTCGTCGCCACACACAGGACAATGCGGCTTTCCAATACGTGCATATAAAAGGCGTAGGTAGTCATAAACCTCGGTGATCGTTCCCACTGTTGATCGAGGGTTTCGCGAAGTCGACTTCTGATCAATTGAAACAGCCGGTGAAAGACCCTCGATGAAATCAACATCGGGCTTGTCCATTTGGCCCAGGAACTGACGGGCATAGGCCGAAAGACTTTCAACATAGCGTCGCTGACCTTCAGCGAAAATCGTGTCGAATGCCAAACTCGATTTTCCAGAGCCAGAAAGCCCCGTAAACACAATAAGCGCATCCCTCGGCAAATCAAGGGAAACATCTTTAAGGTTGTGCTCACGGGCTCCGCGGATGACCAATCGGTCGTGCACGATGCCTCATCTCAGGGTTTGGCCCAGCGGCTAATTGAAGGAACGGAGTCGAATGTATACCGGCAAGGTACGCGTAGGTGGCCCGGGTGATGTTCGTGGACTCCCCCATCTCATCATCAGCAAACTCGCGGTTGGCGACTACAACAACAATTCATATCTTCTACGCTGCCGAGAAACCGGCGAACAAGCGCTGATAGATGCTGCGGCCGAGACAGATCGGCTTTTAACCCTGACCGGAGAGACGCTGCAAACCGTCATCACCACACACCAGCATCAAGATCATTGGGGCAGTTTGGCCGACGTTGTGCGAGCCACCGGCGCACGCACCATGGCTCATCCCATCGATGCTCCAGGGATCCCTGTGGCAACCGATATCTACCTCGAAGAGGGATGTGAACTCACGATCGGAAAGGTTCAACTTCGAGTGATTCACCTTGTCGGGCACACAGACGGCTCAGTCGCATTCGTGTATGACGATCCAGAGGGAACCGCGCATGTGTTCACTGGAGATTGCCTCTTCCCGGGCGGCGTCGGGAATACATGGGGCGACCCTGCTGCCTTCATGACCTTGTTAGATGGCGTTGAATCCAAAATCTTCGGCGCATTGAGCGACGAGACTTGGGTCTACCCCGGCCATGGTGAAGACACAACCCTAGGCGAACAGCGTCCGCATATTGCCGAGTGGAGAGCCCGTGGTTGGTAGAGATTAGTTCTCTTCGTCATGCTCCAATAAACGACCAGCGTGTGCGACAGCAGACGGATCTTTGCGCACCTTGATGAGTGAAGCCAAGGTAACGACAACCAGAATTACGGCAATGACGATTAGGGACCAAGCAGTAGGAATCTTGGGAATCGATGGCCAAGTTTCATGCAAATATGTCAGTACGAGTTTTATCCCGATAAATACCAAGATGACTGCCAAACCCGTGGACAAGTAGATGAGCTTGTCGAGTAGGCCCTTCAATAAGAAGTACAGGGCCCGCAATCCTAGGAGCGCAAACGCATTTGCGGTGAACACCAGGAAAGCTTCTTGAGTTACACCAAAAGTTGCCGGGATCGAATCCAACGCAAACAGCACGTCTGTTACACCAATCAATAACATGACTGTCAACAGCGGTGTGGCTAGCTTCTTTCCATCAATATGAGTAAAGAGTTTTTTGCCGTCATACGTAGGCGTTGAAGGTATCCGGCGTTGAATAAATCGAGCGATGCCGCTATCCATCGGGTCTGGATCTTCGTTCCGGTGTCTGGCGAGTTGAATGCCTGTCCAGATCAAGATTGCACCGAAAATCACGAATGTGAATGCAAATGTTGCTAAAGCTGCTGCACCAACGGCAATAAAGATTGCGCGGAAGAACAGTGCCAGCACGACACCAACCAAGAGAACTCGTTGGTGCAACGCATAAGGAACCGCAAACTGCGTCAGAATAATGAGAAATACAAACAGATTGTCTACACTGAGCGACTTCTCAACCAAGTAGGCCGTAAAGAATTGTGTGCCAAAATCAGGCCCTTGCCAGACAAATAGCGCGACGCCAAACGCGATCGCAATACCGATATAAAAAATCGACCACCACACGGCTTCTTTGAATTGCACTTCGTGAGGTTTGCGACTCACCGCAACAAAATCCAAAACCACCAGCAGTAGTAGCCCGCCGATCGTTATGAACCAAAGCCCTAAAGAAACACTCACGATGCATCGCTTTCCGCAATGCCATGAGAGGCATCACTTGTTCGTAAACTGAGAACGGTAGTGACACAGAGCACTCCTATGATCACCACAAGGGACAACCACACAGGTATCAGTGGTACTTGAAGAGATGTTGTTTCGTGAATGGCTTCGAGAATCAATTTCACACCGATGAATCCAAGAATGATGGCTAATCCATAGTTCAAGTATGTGAGTCGTTCCATGAGTCCTTGGAGCAAGAAATACAACTGACGTAGACCCATGAGAGCAAATGCGTTAGCCGTAAACACAATAAAAGCCTCGTGCGTCACGCCGAATACAGCTGGAATGCTGTCGAGCGCAAAAAGAACGTCTGTAGTTCCGATTGCCAGCATTACAAGGGCTAGCGGAGTGAGCATCCTTTTGCCAGCGACCACTGTTCGTAATTTGGTTCCGTCGTAATCGGGTGAGACTGCGTATCGCTTCGTTACGAATTTTACGAATGCATTCCCAGCGGGGTCTGGCTCCTCATCGTCAGATTTCCACACCTTCCAAGCTGTGAAAAGAAGGAAGGCGCCGAAAAGATAAAAAATGGAAGCAAAACGAGAAATGAGTTCCGCACCCAGGACAATCAATATTCCACGCAGAATAAGTGCAATGACTACACCCACCAAGAGAACCCGGTGTTGTAAGACTGCAGGTACTGCAAATGAAGTCATCAACACAAGGAAGACAAAGAGGTTATCCACACTTAGTGAATATTCAGTGAGGTACCCAGCGACGAATTGCCCGCCATAGGTCAAACCGAAATAGACGCTCAAAAACACAGCGAAGAGAGCGGCCAAGGCCATGTACACGCCTACCCAAACGCCTGCTTCTTTAGTGCTGAACGTGTGTGGGCGACTATCCACCACGAAGAGATCAACACAGATAATCGCTAAAAATCCAGCCAGAGTTGCCAGCCATAACCACGTTGGGACGTTCATCGGCCCGTAGCCTCCTGCATCCCGCGTAGCTCCTTCTTCAGATCGCGAACTTCATCGCGCAATCTGGCCGCTAATTCGAACTGCAACTCTAAGGCAGCCTGATGCATTTGAGCAGTGAGGTCATCGATGAGTTGCACCAAATCACTTTGATGCGCTGGCATCCGGCGCTTGCCCTTGGTCGAATTCACTTGCTCAACTAATGCCGCAGTGTCAGCATCTTCGCGAGCCAAAAGATCCGTAATGTCAGCTATTTTCTTGCGTAACGGTTGTGGATCAAGACCGCGGTCTTTGTTATACGCAATTTGCTTGTCGCGTCTACGTGTTGTTTCATCTATTGCGTTTCGCATAGATGGCGTGATCTTGTCGGCATACATATGAACTTGTCCGGAAACGTTTCTGGCAGCTCGCCCAATCGTTTGAATGAGGGACCGTTCAGAGCGCAGGAACCCTTCTTTATCCGCATCGAGAATTGCAACCAGCGAAACTTCAGGCAGATCCAGACCTTCACGCAGCAGGTTAATGCCGATCAACACATCGAAAACTCCCATACGCAATTCACGAAGAAGTTCAACGCGGCGCAAGGTGTCTACTTCGGAATGCAAATATTGCACTCGAATTCCGTGCTCGAGGAGATAGTCCGTGAGATCTTCTGACATGCGCTTGGTTAACGTCGTAACAAGTACACGCTCATCTCGAGCAGACCGTGCCTTAATCTCGTCCATCAAGTCATCAATTTGACCCTCAGTTGGTTTCAAAATAATTTGGGGATCAACCAAGCCCGTTGGGCGGATGACCTGCTCGACCATGTCACCTTGCGCTGCTTCTAATTCATAAGGCCCAGGCGTGGCCGACAAATATACCCGCTGCCCTACCCGCTCCTCGAATTCCGCCCAACGCAGCGGGCGATTGTCCATGGCCGATGGCAACCTGAAACCGTGCTCGACAAGCGTGCGTTTACGACTTGCATCGCCCTCGAACATGGCACCGATTTGTGGAACTGCCACATGCGACTCATCGATCACTAACAGGAAATCTTCTGGGAAGTAATCCAACAGGCAGTTTGGCGGGCTACCTGGCTCACGTCCGTCAATATGTAAGGAATAGTTTTCGATGCCCGAACACATACCTACTTGTCGCATCATTTCGATGTCGTATGTCGTTCGCATGCGTAAGCGTTGCGCTTCCAACAATTTCCCCTGTGCGTCAAATTCAGCAAGGCGACTCTCTAATTCAGCTTCAATCCCTGCAATCGCGCGTTCCATGCGCTCAGGGCCTGCAACATAGTGCGAAGCTGGGAATACATAGATTTCTTTATCGTCCGTCAGGATTTCTCCGGTAACAGGGTGCAGGGTCATGAGGCGTTCGATCTCATCACCAAACATTTCAATGCGCACGGGATGCTGCTCGTACACAGGAAACACTTCAACCGTGTCACCTCGAACCCGGAAGGTTCCACGTGTGAAGGCAATGTCATTGCGTGTGTATTGGACATCGACAAACATGCGCAGCAACTTGTCGCGTTCAATGGATTCGCCAACGCGGAGTCGGACCATCCTGTCGACATATTCCTGCGGTGTACCAAGGCCATAGATTGCTGAAACCGTGGCAACAACGATGACGTCCCGTCGGGTGAGCAAACTATTCGTGGCTGAATGTCGAAGCCGCTCAACTTCTTCGTTGATCGAAGAATCCTTTTCGATGAACGTATCGCTCTGTGGGATATAGGCCTCAGGTTGGTAATAGTCGTAATACGAGACAAAATATTCAACTGCGTTGTCAGGAAGAAGCTCACGAAACTCTGTGGCTAATTGGGCCGCCAAGGTTTTATTGGGCGCCATCACCAGAGTTGGGCGTTGAAGTTTCTCGACCAACCACGCAGTGGTCGCACTCTTGCCTGTACCTGTTGCGCCAAGGAGAACATTGTGCTTCTCCCCCGCCAAAATCCTTCGGGTCAGTTCAGCTATCGCCGCTGGTTGGTCACCAGCAGGCTCATATGGAGCACGGACGGTGAAGGGAGCTACGCGCCTTTGTAAGTCAGAAATTGGGCGCGTCATGTGACCACCGTACGTTACGAAAGGAAGTTACTTAACTAGGCATGAGCGAGGACCAGATTTGGTCGACTTGCTCCTGGGTTGCGCCTAGATCACCTGAGTTATCAATGACGAAATCCGCCAGTTCTAAACGATCCTCACGGCTTTGCTGCACCGCAATACGACGACGCACATCGTCCTCGGGTAAACCCCGAGCAACTGCCCTGATGACCTGCGTTTCAACAGGAACATCAACAACGATGGCCATCTCCACGAGCCCGGTACCAAGCTCTGTCAGCAAGGGCACGTCATAGATCACCAACCGCACACCGTTTGCCTCTGCTGCTGCAAAACGGTTGTTGGTTTCTTCGATAATCCTGGGAAACATGATGTCGTTCATTTGCTTGGTCAGTTCGGGAGTCTGAAACGCAATGCGAGCCAGTTCAGGGCGAACCAAAGAACCATCAGCCGCCTTCACAGATGGACCAAAAGCGGCAACGAGATCGTCAATCGCTGGAGCGCCAGGCTCAACGATGTCTCGAGAGATTTGATCTGCATCAATAATGTGCGCGCCATGCTCCTTGAACATTGCCGCAACGGTTGATTTCCCTGAGCCAATGCCCCCTGTGAGGCCTACGCGTAACACCGGTTAAACCTATCTTGGAAAAGCAGAAGAGGGGCAGCAAACGCCGCCCCTCTTCTTAAAAACGCTGTTCGAATTACTCGCCAGCCAACTTGTCACGAAGAGCCTGAAGGGCTTCATCAGTAGCAAGTGAGCCTTCAGCTTCGCCTGATTCACTTGAGTACGCCGAAACGTTCTCGCCTGATTCAAGGGCAGCAGCCTGATCAGCAGCCTGTGCTTCACCAACCTGCTTGCGGTGGGCTTCCCAACGAGCATGAGCTTCTGCGTATTCGCGCTCCCATGCGGTGCGCTGATCTTCGAAGCCGGCCTTCCATTCGCCGGTCTCTGGATCGAAGCCCTCTGGGCCGACGTAGTTGCCAGCTTGGTCGAAGGCTGGAGCCATGCCGTAAAGGTATGGATCGAACTCTTCCACTGCCTGTGCATCGCTGTTGTCATTTGCTTGCTTGAGTGACAACGAAATACGACGACGCTCGAGGTCAATGTCGATGACCTTGACGAAGATGTCGTCGTTGACCTGAACGATCTGCTCTGGCAACTCAATGTGACGCTCTGCGAGTTCTGAGATGTGAACAAGGCCTTCGATGCCTTCTTCGACACGCACGAATGCACCGAACGGAACAAGCTTGGTGACCTTGCCTGGAACAACCTGGCTGATCGCATGTGTGCGAGCAAAGTGCTGCCATGGATCTTCTTGGGTTGCCTTGAGCGACAAGGATACGCGCTCGCGGTCCATGTCGACATCAAGAACTTCGACAGTAACTTCCTGGCCAACTTCGACAACCTCTGATGGGTGGTCAATGTGCTTCCATGAAAGTTCTGAAACGTGGACGAGCCCGTCAACGCCGCCGAGATCAACGAATGCACCGAAGTTAACGATCGATGAGACCACGCCGGAACGGATCTGACCCTTGACGAGTTCGGTCAAGAAGCCTTGACGAACTGCGCTCTGCGTCTGCTCGAGGTAAGCGCGACGGGAAAGCACAACGTTGTTGCGGTTCTTGTCGAGTTCGATGATCTTGGCTTCGAGAACCTTGCCAACGTATGGCTGAAGGTCGCGTACGCGACGCATTTCAACAAGGGAAGCTGGAAGGAAGCCACGAAGACCGATGTCAATGATGAGACCACCCTTGACAACTTCGATGACCTGGCCTTCGACCATGCCGTCTTCTTCTTTGACCTTCTCGATGGTGCCCCATGCACGTTCGTATTGCGCACGCTTCTTCGAGAGGATCAAACGACCCTCTTTATCTTCCTTGGTCAACACCAAAGCTTCAACGATGTCGCCAACATGAACTACTTCATTTGGGTCAACGTCATGCTTGATGGAAAGTTCACGGGAAGGGATCACGCCTTCGGTCTTGTAACCGATGTCGAGGAGAACCTCGTCGCGATCAACCTTGACGATGGTGCCTTCGACGATGTCGCCATCTTCAAATGACTTGATGGTTGCGTCGATAGCTGCGAGGAAGTCTTCAGCCGAGCCAATGTCGTTGATGGCTACCTGGGCTGGTGCGTTCATAGAAACGGTCATGAATAGTTAGGTCCGATGATTAGTAGAGGGTTCACCACACGGTTGTGTAGCCCCCAAAGGGTACGGCAAGGGGAAATCCCCCATACGGGCGCGTCCGGAATCAGTGCGCGGCGCTCTCCCACGAGTGCCCAACGCCCACGGAGACATCCAGCGGCACTTTGAGGTCTGCGGCCCCAGCCATCGCCTCGCGAACCAGCGCCTCAACCTCGCCTGCCTCGTCACCGTGGATTTCTAGGACCAATTCATCGTGGACCTGCAGCAACATTCGGCTCTTGAGCGTGGACGCTTTGAGCTCACGAGCCACATTCAGCATGGCCACCTTCATGATGTCGGCGGCTGTGCCCTGAATTGGCGCATTGAGGGCCATGCGTTCGGCCATTTCCCGGCGTTGCCTGTTATCCGAGGTCAGATCAGGGAGATACCTGCGACGACCAAGCAGAGTTTCCGTGTAGCCGCGCAGCCGCGCCTCTTCGACGACAGCGGCCAAATAGTCCCGCACTCCCCCGAATCGGGAAAAATACGTGTCCATCAAGCGCTGAGCTTCTGCTGGCCCGATATCTAATTGCTGACCCAACCCGTAAGCAGACAGGCCGTACGCCAATCCATAAGACATGGCCTTGATCTTGCGTCGCATTTCCGCGTCAACTTCGCCGGGCTTGACGCCAAAAACTTGGGACGCGACTGTGGTGTGC
Organism: Candidatus Nanopelagicales bacterium; assembly: GCA_028687755.1. NCBI lineage: Bacteria > Bacillati > Actinomycetota > Actinomycetes > Candidatus Nanopelagicales > Candidatus Nanopelagicales bacterium. The sequence continues at coordinate 70,897 of JAQTZL010000001.1, read as the reverse complement.
AGATCCTCGCCGGCATTAAACGCTGCGATAAGTCCAGCATCAGCAGAAGCGTGGGCCATGATCCGCATTTCAATTTGACTGTAGTCCGCAGTCATCAGCGAAGTGAAACCTTCTCCAACGACGAACGTGCCTCGAATACGGCGACCGGCCTCTGTTCGGATCGGGATATTTTGCAGATTTGGATCCGAGGACGAAAGCCGACCAGTCGCGGCGACGGTTTGATGGAAAGTCGTATGAATACGCCCGGCCTTGTCAGCCAGCGGAATCAAACCTTCAACAGTTTGACGCAGCTTTGAACGTTCCCGCCATTCCAAAATTGCTTCAAGTAGCGGATCACGAGTCTGCGCAAATAAGCCTTGAAGTGCTTCAGCATCCGTTGTGTAGCCCGTCTTGATTTTTTTAGTTTTCGGGAGATTCTTTTCTACGAAAAGAATCTCCTGTAATTGCTTTGGTGAACCTAGATTGAATGGGCGACCCACGAGTTGATGTGCCATTTCTTCGCTGAGACGCATGTCTTCAGCAAACTCGCGTGACAATGTGTCGAGTAATTCACCATCAACCGCAATGCCAACAAATTCAAGCTGCGCCAGCAACTCCGTTACGGGAATTTCCAGATCGGCGAGCAGGGATTTCTCCTCATTGCTCTCGAGCCTTTCACTCAAGAGTTCTGCCAGCTGCTTTATCGCGAAAACTTGGTCAACAAGTGACGAATGGTCTACCTCAGTGTCGAACAACATCTGCTCACCAGATGCACTTGCTAACAGTTCACGACCAAGGAACTTATTAACAACTGCCTCGAGTGCATACGAACGTTGACCAGGGGACGCCAGATACGCAGCCAATGCAGTATCAATCTCGACGCCGCCTAAGGATCCACCAAGTTCTAAAAGCGCCAGCGTGGGGCCCTTGATGTCGTGACCAATCTTGGCAATCTTCGAATCAGACAACCATGCGACGGCTGCATCCTTGGCTTTCACATCATCGAACTCGAGTACACCTGTGACGCCACTGGAATCAAGAACGCAAAGTCGATCTATCGTTCCCGTTCCGCGACCCCAGTTGCCTGCGAAGGCAACTGTGACCGGCGGTTGCAACCCAGACAAGAACGATGCAGCCTTCATTCCACCGATAACTTCAACTTCGGGAAGTTCAGCGACAATTATTGGTTCGCTTGTTTCTTGATCTGCAACTTGCAGCACACCAATGCGATCACGCAAAGCTCGGAATTGAAGTATGTCAAAAAGCTGATCAACAACAGCGCGATCAAAACCCGCAAGGCCACAATCGTCAACATGTAGGTCCATTGGCACATCGCTGTGTAATTGCGTGAGCTCGCGGTTCAGGAGAACGTTGGCAACATTGGCACGTAATGATTCGCCAACCTTGCCGGTGACTTTGTCGCAGTTATCAATCAAGTTGCCAAGCGAGCCATATTCGACAATCCACTTGGTGGCTGTCTTCTCGCCGACTCCAGGGATGCCAGGAAGGTTGTCACTTGGGTCTCCACGCAATGCTGCGAAATCCGGATACTGGGTAGGCGTCAGTCCGTACTTTTCAACGACCGCGTCCGGAGTCATACGCGCAAGATCCGACATGCCTTTACGTGGATACAAAACTGTAGTGTGTTCGTCGACGAGTTGGAAGCTATCGCGATCACCCGTGACGATCAGTACTTCGTATCGATCAGTTTCGGCCTGCTTCTTCAGCGTTGCGATGATGTCGTCTGCTTCAAACCCGTCGACCTTAAGAATTTTCACGCCAAGTGCCGTAAGCACTTCTTCAATCAGTGGCACCTGGTTCTTAAAGGCCTCTGGAGATGACTCCCGATTGGCCTTGTATTCCGGAAACATCTCCGACCGAAATGTCTTGCGAGAAACGTCGAAGGCCACAGCGATATGCGTTGGCTTTTCATCACGGATGACGTTGACCAACATTGAGGTGAATCCATACACCGCATTCGTTGGTTGGCCAGTTGTCGTGGAGAAGTTTTCTACAGGCAGAGCAAAGAATGCTCGGTATGCCAGTGAATGACCATCAAGCAACATCAAACGGCCAGCAGACATGACCTGATCTTAGGGCGCGGAGCCACAGACACCTATGAGGTGATCGCAGAGCCTTCACCTGATGAAGCCTGCAATATCGCTGCAGCAGCCTCAGCCAAAGTAATACGCCCGTCCATGGCCTTTTTTCGCAAAAGAGCAAAGGCTTGAGGCTCGTCTAACCCATGTTGGGTTTGTAACCATCGCTTTGCCTCTTCCACCACATCGCGTGCACGTACCCGGGCCTCTAGCCCATCGATATGTTGTTCAAGCTCAAGTAATTGGTGCCAACGGGCTACGGCAACTTCAATTGCGGGCGCAAGATCTGATCGATTGAAGGGCTTGACGATGAAACCGAGGGCGCCAGCCTGCGCCGCATTAGCCACGGTGTCACGCTCGCTAAAGGCGGTGACCATGACTACCGGAGCAACTCTGGTCGCAATAATTTCGGCAGCTGCTGAGAGACCATCTCGTACCGGCATCGCCACATCCATCAGCACCACATCTGGATGCAACGCCACAGCAAGCTCTACGGCTACTTCGCCGTTTATCGCCTGACCGACGACCCTGTAGCCAAGCTCATGGAGCATTTCCACAAGATCCATGCGGATCAACGCCTCATCTTCAGCCACGAGAACTCGAACCTGATTTGCTGCCACACCGATACCCTAGAGCCCGTCCGAAGGAGAACCGGTAGTGTTCTCTCCGCGCCCCGGTACCCCAACCGGCAGAGGGAGCCGACTCAAACTCGGTCCAGTGTGAGTTCAAATCTCACCCGGGGCACCATCAAGACCCTTCTTTTCTCACATGAAGGGCATGACGTCCATCACTCCCCCGAATGGGTCAATTCACATCCATTCATCTTGTCCACCAAATACAGTGCAGGGACCCCTCATCAGTGTCTCGGTGAGGCACCACCCCGAAGACGTTGAGTAAGGATCCACGTGTCAACTAAGACAGGTAACGCTCCTGCCTCAATGCGTGGCGCATGGTTTGTCGTTGGAGCCACCTTCTTAATGCTCAGCTTGAATGCTGGCTTTGGCTTTTATGTTCTCGGTGCGTTCAATCGCAACTACATCAACACCACTGGTATTTCACTTACCGCTGCATCAGCCGGTGCGACCATTTACTTACTTTGCTCGGGTGTTGGTGGAATTCCCGTCGCGCGCTGGATTCCCACCATTGGAATTCGCAAGATCATCGTGGTCAGCGTTCTTATCTCCGCAATCTGCTTGGCTCTGCTTGGTTCAATCACGCAAGCATGGCAATTGTGGTTGGTCTACTTGATTTACGGGTTGGCTTCTTCTGGCTTCTCTCTGATCCCAGGTTCAACAATGGTGCTCGACAAATTCGTAGGGCATGCGCCGGCGCAACCTCTTGCCGTGGCCGCAGCCGGACTTTCAGTGGGTGGTGCGATTTTCACGCCGATCATCACCGCGAATATTGAAACGCACGGTCTGCACGCGACCGGAATCACGATGGCCATTGTTCTATTGATCGTCATCATTCCCGTCGTCTATCTCGCAAAACCAACAGCGCCTGTTGATCTCTATCAACCAATAGAAGAACAGCCTGAAGCCACCGAACATCACGAACCAGAAACTGAAATTGCCAACAAACGTCCACTCGGGCGCGCGTTTCCCACGATCTGTATTGCTTTCGGCTTATTGATCTTGTCGCAAGTTGCAGCGATTGCTCACTTATTGACGCTCGGGCAGGAGCGAGGCATTGGAAACATCGCGCTTGCCGTATCGGCAATGGCTGCGATGGCTGTATTGGGTCGAGTAATCGGATTCTTCCTGCTGCCGCATGTACCAATTAAGTACTTGAGTTTGGCTATGTCTGCCTTGCAGGTAACTGCTCTGGTGCTGATCGCAACGGGTCAAAATCTGCCGCAACTTGTTATTGGCGCCATGTTGATGGGCCTCACCGTGGGCAACAACCAAGTACTTATTCCGCTATGGGTGCTGGGCCTGTACGGAATTGATAGATATGCGCATCTCTTCGCGCGGGCAAATCTCTATGTAACGCTCGGAGTTTCGCTTTCGCCGTTCTACATCGGCTTTACGCATCAACTAGCTGGCGAATACACGATCCCGTTCTTGCTTGTTGCGGGTGGCTCGCTTGTTGCCGGGCTCTTCATTTGGACACTTCCAAATGTTCGCGACGCGAAGGTGTAATTCGCGCCGCGAACAATTCGAAAGCGACAACCTGCGTTTACGCCTGTGGACGCCAATCTGGGTAGAGGTTCTTCTCTAGGGCCAATGGCTGTGCGTCAATGTTCTGACGTTGGATATCTGCAGCTTCGGGGGCAGTTACCAACCATGTCACTGCAGCACCCACGGCCGCTGGCGGACCAGCCCAGGCCGGATCGAAACCAAATTCTTCAACGTCGAGTGAGTTGCGCTCGGTTAAGACGAAACCTGGATTGACGTTGAAGGCCTTGATGCCCTGATCACGGTGCTCAGCCTGGATTGAGCCAACCAAGGTGTGACCTGAAGCCTTACCGATGCGGTAACCAAGACCTGGCTTGTCGCCTTCTGGGTAGAACTCGTAACCAGCACCAGAAGAAATCGTGACGAAGGTTCCTTCACCCTTTGCAATCATCGGTGGCAGCAACTTCTGTGCGATGCGAATTGGTGCAACACCGTGCGCCATAACAAACAGTGGGTACTGCTCAATTGGGGTATCGAGAATTGAATCCATCAGACCAGGTCCAATGTGACGACCGTTGTTCACAACAACGTCAACGCCACCCCATTGAGCCAGGAGTTCATCGCATGCAGCCTCAACCTGCGCAAGATCAGTAAGGTCCATCTTCAACGCAAGTGACTTTTGCCCACGCTCTTCAATCAGTGCGCAGGTTTCTTCGACGGAACCAGGAAGCGGACGCAGGTCCTGCTTGTGAACGGTCTGACTGTGTTCTGGCGTTGGATCAGATGCGCGCAAGGTACGAGCAGCGACAGCAACATCGAATCCGGCATCAGCAAGTGCGAGTGCAATTGCTTTTCCAATTCCGCGACTTCCGCCGGTGACTAATGCTTTTGGTGACATTCAAACTCCTAGCTTCGTTGATGCGTACATGGTAGGACAATGACCAGACATTCGTGACTGAATCGAAATGGTCCAATAGCTGCAACATCTTTTCAATTCCTAATCGTTACAAATATTTACCAATTTGTCTGCGTTTCGTTTGACTAAGTGCCTCATCGAGGGGTTAAATGAAGTCACTGCGAAAGCAGTCGAGGACACAAAGATCCATGATCGAGCATCGGTCACCATCCTGTTCAGCAGGGACGGTCATGGGGAGTGAGTGGTGAGACCGACCTCGGACCAAGTTGGAGGGTCCGGTGTCGGTGAACGAAGTTCATCAAGAGCGAGAGCAAGACTCTCGTGCTATCACCGTTCCCAAAACTGCGCGTGACTACATTCGTTATGCAGTCATCGCGTTTGCTGCGTTCTGGATTCTGCTAGTTGGCGTGATCGCCGTGGGCCGTTTTGCAGGGTTTTCTACGGCCACTGTCCTGTCACAGTCAATGGAGCCTGTTGCCAACGTAGAAGATTTACTCATCACCCAGCCTTTTGATGGCAATGTCGTTCTTAACGATATTTATATTTTTGATTCGCCAGCTGATGGGCATCAAACCTCTCACAGAATCATTGCCCAGGGTGACACGAGTGACACATGGATCACCAAAGGCGACGCAAATAAGACCCAAGACATTCAGCAAATCACCACGGCAGCAATCAATTCGCATGTCATTGCCGTAATACCTCGTTTTCTCAATGCGTTTCCATTCCTAGATTCATTGCCAGGACGTTTACTTACTCTTGGCATTCCGTTTCTCCTCATGATTGCGCCAATGTTGAAGCGGAGAGCTGAGGATGCAGGAGCGCGTTCCACCTCAACACTTAAATCGACGAATCCCGTTCGTTTACGCGTGATTACAGCGTTCATTGGCTTTGGATTTCTGGTTCTCGTCGGCATTCGTTCATTCTTGGGATTCACTGTCGCAACAATTCCCGTCACTGCCGATTCACACGGTCTACCCACTCAGTCGGTTGTGCTCCTTCAACCTCGCATTTCCAGCACGATCCAAAACGGTGACTATTTGCAAGTAACGATGCCTGGAGCACTTTCTGCCACCATCGAAAAGGTCAAGACGCACTCGATCAAACTTGTGAGTAATAAGAACCTCGTTGTCATAGGCCTTGAGAATTCAAGTGCACCTTCTGGACTATCAAGTGTTCAAGTGGATCCAAATCAACGGCTTTATGCGGCAGTTGCAGTCATTCCATACATAGGTGCGATTTTGCCTGGAATCGGTTCGCCTGCCGGGTTCGCCGCCATCATCGGGTTACTTGGAACAGCGGGCACCTTGCTCCTGATGTACGGAGTCGCTGCCCGACCAGTTGCCAAGAAACCAGAACAAATCACCGGCGCAAATGACCAAGAACTTCAACATCAGTAACCCACGAAAGGAACCATCATGTTCGGCAAATCACTGACGGCCTCTTGGCCAGCAGGAGCCCAGATCGCGGCAGCCTCAATTGTCGCTGTGGGCGGGCTGTCCTTGACGACGTCAGGCGTTTGGGCTGCACTTCAAGCTACCGCGAGCAACTCCGGCAATGCATTGGCTACGTCTACTGGAACATTGAGTCTCACGTTGACACCGATCGGAGCTGGTATAGGTACGACAGGAACGACAACACCTGCCGTGACCGGTGCGGCAGCCGCAGCTATTTCGGCCATGGCACCCGGTGACATCGTCTATCGATTTATTGAACTCACCAACGGCGGCTCATTGCCGGCACTAGGCATGACTCTTGGCGTCGCGGGGTCTTCCGCCAACGAACTAACGACAAGCGCAAATGGGCTTGCAGTCGCTGTAGACCTATGTTCCGTGGCATGGACTGCCGTCACCACAGAACCGGGCACCTGCTCCGGAACTACGACGAACCCAATTGCATCGACGTCAATTTCGTCGTTTGGTACCAAGGATGTCGTTGGGCCAGCTGTGGCAATAGCCCCGGGAGCAGTGAAATATGCACGAATCAAAATCTCGTTGCCAACAAGTTCCGAAACTACATCGAATGGAGAGCTGCCTCCCGGCTCGATTCAGGGACTCTCAACTAACTTGACCTTCACATTTACTGAGCAGCAACGCACGGAAACAACAACCGCTTCATAACCACATGGGTGGTCGTAGTGACCATTGCTCTACGACCACCCACCTCTGATAGGAGGAAACCGTGAACGTGCGACCCCCGGCACCGAGGAATCTGCTCTTCCGATTCCTTCTTGCAGCCGTGATTGCAATTGGGGGCTTCACATTAAGTACCACTGGAGTCTTAGCATCACTCCAGGCGACATCGGATAATTCTGGCAATCCACTCGAAACTCAAAGCGGCATCTTGGCGCTCGTACTCAGCCCCAATCCTGAGTCCACTGGAGGATCAAATGGTCTTGGCCTTGCGACTGTAACCTCGCCTGCAATCCCTTTACAGTCTGGAACAACGAGTTGGCGTCTGGGGAACACCGACGGCATCACCGCAAAAGCCATGAAACCTGGCGACACGGTTTATCGTTTCGTGAATTTGTATCTCAGCGGAGCCGTCAATGGCACGGGACTCACGATGCAGATATCTGATCTTGCGAATGCGGGTGCAGGCTCTGCACTTTCCCGATGCAACGCGACCACAGTTGATGGGACTTTCTGCGGCGCAACTGGAACCATTCCAGGTTTGCAGCTCACCGTTGATCATTGCAATGTAGCTTCAGGGTGGACATCTGTTGGAACTGCTCCGGGTTTATGTGGCAACAACACTTCGGACATTGTCAATGTTGTCGCGCAGACCTACCTAAAGTCGCTCATTGCGACTCCCTCAAACTTGAACGGTGCTGCACCAAATCCATTTACAACGCTGACTTCAAATTCCACGACGACTGATAACTCTACAGCCGTGGCAAGATTGCGATTCAAATTCTTTTTGCCTCTTGCGCCAACCCAGAGTGTCCAAAATGGTTCTATTCCAACAACAAATACGATTCAAAATCAAACTTCTTCACTCAAGTTCACGTTGACCACCACACAACGCAATCCCACCTCCATAGCAAGTTGATTGAATGATCATGAAACCGAACTTCGCACTTGCCGCAAGCTTTCTAGCACCAGTACTTATGCTGTCATCTATTCCACTGGCTGTAGCCAATGCTGTGCAAACCGCCACAGCAAGCAATTCGGCAACATCAGCGCAAGCCGATCAACAGCTTGCTGTCTCAGCGCAATGGGGTATCCGCTTTGGAGCCATTGGGGCTGACTTCACTGGATCAACGGGCACCTACAGCGGTACAAATCCCGTGGTGAAAACCATTCCTTTCACACTCACCAATAGCAGCACTGTTGATCTAGCTAAATGGACCATGCGCGCGACCTGGAATAGGCTGAGTAACAGTCGCAACCTGCAGATAAAGATATGCACTGTTCCTTATGTTGGAACCGTATGTGGTGGCACTGAATCAGTGATTCAGGCGGCAACCACAACAAACGTTTCGAAAACGAATACAGTTGAAACTGTTGGAAACCTAGCCAATACGAACTATTACGGTTTAGTAATCGTCACTCGAACTGGCGGCGGTACAACAGGAGCCACAAACGTCACACTGCGAGGCACAGTGACCAATGCGGTCGCCAGCACTGATTTATCACCTGCAGTCACAGTTTCTAACTAGCTGAAGGAATTCCAAGCGAAGGCTTGATCTCAGAGATTCGCCCAAGCAACCCGTTCACAAATGAAGACGATTCATCTGTTGAAAGATCGGTTACTAAAGCGACGGCTTCACTGATGGCAACAGCGTCAGGGATGTCGTTGGCCCAGATAATCTCGTAGGCACCAATCCGCAGGACAGCGCGATCAACAGCTGGCATGCGATCAAGAGTCCAGCCCATTGAATAGGTGCCGAGGATCTCGTCGATCTGTTCCTGGTTTTCGGTGACGCCATTTACCAGGGTTGTTACGTACGCATTGAGTTCAGGCTCTTTGTCAGCAGCACGGCGATCAATCTGCCCTTCGAGTACCTCTTTGGCACTGGTGCCACGCAAATCAGCTTCGTACAAAACATCCAAAGCCCTTTTGCGAGCCTTGCTACGGGCTGCCACTAGTCGTTCACGCGACCAAGGTAAGAACCGTCACGGGTGTCGACCTTGATTTTGGTGTCGTTCTCAATGAACAACGGAACTTGAATCACTGCACCAGTTTCAAGCGTTGCTGGCTTTGATCCACCAGTTGAACGATCACCCTGCACACCAGGCTCGGTGTAGGTAATCATCAATTCGACGTTTGGTGGAAGGTCAACCACGATTGGCGTGCCGTTATGAACGGAAACTGTGGCGCTCTGGTTTTCCAAGAGGAATTTGCTTGAGTCGCCAACCACGGCGTTCGAGATTGGGTACTGCTCATAGCTGCTCTCATCCATGAATACCCAGTCATCGCCATCGCGGTAGAGGTACTGCATGTCGCGCTTATCAACCTGCTCAACGTCAACCTTGACGCCAGCATTGAAGGTGCGGTCAACAACCTTGCCCGAGAGCACATTCTTGAGCTTGCTGCGCACGAATGCGCCGCCCTTACCCGGCTTCACGTGCTGGAATTCAATAACGGTCCACAACTGTCCATCAATGCTCAGGACAAGGCCGTTCTTAAGGTCATTCGAAGTTGCCACGTGAATCTCTCCAGATGTAACGATCAAAAATGGGAACGCCCGAGTCTACCCGTTCAGGCGAGCGATCTGCTCAATGGCCATTCGGTAGGAATCCATGCCAAACCCAGTGATGGTTCCGTTGGCCACACCAGAGATCACCGAATTGTGGCGAAATTCCTCACGAGCGGCAGGGTTTGAGATGTGAACCTCAATGAGCGTCGCAGTCAACATTGAGCAAGCATCCCGAAGGGCGTAGCTGTAATGCGTAAACGCTGCGGGGTTGAGCACCACAGGGGTCTTTGAATCGGCTGCCTGATGGAGCCAGCCAATGAGTTCGGCCTCTGAGTTGGTCTGACGTACATCGGCCTTGAGGTTGTGGACCTGAGCATGGCGCTCACAGATTTCAATGAGTTCGGCAAAGGTGGTGCTGCCATAGATCTCAGGCTCGCGCGTTCCCAGGCGGTTGAGATTGGGTCCATTGAGGACCAGCACCGTTGCGTTCATGCCGCAAGGGTAACGGGAACCTGAGGAATTGCGGTGCTCTGTGATCTAGTGCCGGGCGATCGCGTCATAGGCAGCGGCTAGCAACATCGGATCAGGCCCATCCCACGCAACCGGTTTTCCGATGCCTTCGAGGACCACGAAGCGAATGACTGAGCCTCTCGTTTTCTTATCCATCGTCATGGCTTGGTACAGGCTGTTCCAATGCCCAGCGGCGTAACTGGTTGGCAATTGCAACTGGTTCAGGATTTCGAAATGCAGGTCTGCATCTTGATCAATGAGGCGTCCACCTTGACGTGCTAGTTCAGCCACGAAGCACAGGCCAACACTGATTGCAGCGCCATGACGCCAGCGGTAGCGCTCTTGCTTTTCCACCGCATGCCCAAAGGTGTGACCGTAGTTGAGCACCTCGCGACCAAGGGCTGCACCATTACGCACTTCTTTGAAATCACCGCCGACTACGTCTGCTTTCACTTGCACAGCGCGACGAACAAGTTCTTCGATCGCCGCACTCGTAGGTTGCGTTGCTGCCTTGGCATCTCGCTGAATGATCTTCAAGATTTCAGGATCTGACGTGAGCCCAACCTTGACCACTTCAGCCATTCCAGCGATCAAATCGTTTTCGTTGAGTGATTCCAAGGTGTTGAGATCGCACAACACGCCACTTGGGCTAAAGAATGCGCCAACAAGATTTTTTCCAGCATCAGTGTTGATTCCCGTTTTCCCACCGACACCAGCATCAACCATGGCAAGGAGTGTTGTCGGAATCTGAATAACCTTGATTCCGCGAAGCCACGTTGCAGCGACAAACCCAGCGAGATCAGTAGTTGCACCACCACCCAGGCCAACTACAGCATCATTGCGAGTGAAACCTTGCGTACCCAAAGCCGTCCAGCAGAATTCAAGAACAGCCGCTGTCTTTGCATCCTCAGCATCAGGGATTTCAATCAGCGTTACTTCGAATTTATGATCTTTGAGTTCATCACTCAATGCTTCAGCACTCTTGACGAGTGTCGGCGCATGAATGATCGCAACCCGTGTTGCTCCAGCGAGCATGTCAGGAAGTTCGCCGAGTAATCCCCGACCAATCACTACGTCGTACTCGCGTTCAGCCGATACGTGAATGCGTTGCTCAGTCATTGCTTTCTCCTGCATCGAGTTGCTTCACGATTTCTTCGACAACTTCTCGAACTTTCAAACCATTGGTATTAATGGTTATGGTCGCGACCTCGGCGTACAGCGGCGCGCGTTCCTTCATTAAACGATTCATATTTGCACGCACATCACCCAACAGCAATGGCCGTGCTTGGTTCATGCCCACCCGTTTAGCTGCCTGGCTCAAATCAACATCAAGCCAAATGACGGGAACATTTTTGAGAAGTGCTCGCGTTCGTTCATTGAGGATCGCACCCCCACCAAGGGAAAGAACACCCTCGTGATCTTTGAGCGCTTCGGCGATGGTCTTTTCCTCCATCTCGCGAAACACAGGCTCACCCTGAGTAACGAAGATGTCTGACACCGGCATACCCGCTTGCTTCTCGATCATTTGATCGGAATCAGCAAAGGAAACTTTGAGAGCACTTGCCAGACGCTTGCCGACGGTTGACTTACCAGCACCTGGCGCACCGACAAGCACTGCTACTGGACTCATCGGACGGACAAGTTCTCCATGTAGGTGCGAATATTGCGCGCAGTTTCAGTAACGCTATCGCCACCAAACTTCTCAGAAATCGCATCAGCCAACACAAGCGCGACCATGGCTTCAGCCACAACACCTGCAGCTGGCACAGCGCACACATCTGATCGTTGGTTGATTGCAGGAGCTTCTTCACCGGTTGAGATATCAACGGTTCGCAGCGCACGTGGGATTGTTGAGATCGGCTTCATTGCTGCACGTACGCGCAGGGTCTCCCCTGTCGACATTCCACCTTCAGTGCCGCCTGACTTACCTGATGTGCGAGCAAGACCTTCATTGCTATTAACGATTTCATCTTGCGCATCGCTACCGCGAACAGCTGCAAGCCCGAACCCATCGCCAACCTCAACACCCTTGATGGCCTGAATGCCCATAAGTGCTGCAGCAAGGCGTGCATCAAGACGACGATCCCAGTGCACGTGGCTACCAAGACCTGGAGGCAAATTCGTAGCGAGCACTTCAACCACGCCACCAAGAGTGTCGCCATCACGATGAGCAGCGCTGACTTCCTCTTCCATCGCCTTTGCCGCTGTAGCGTCAAAACAACGTGCGGGATCTTCATCAATGGCTGCGAGGTCGCTAAACGCTGGGACATTGCCTTCAGGTGAAGCTACCGACCCAATGCGCACCACGTGTGAAAACACCTCGGTGCCACACACCTGACGTAAGAACGCCTTCGCAACTGCGCCCAGAGCAACGCGAGCCGCAGTTTCACGAGCACTTGCGCGCTCCAGAATCGGACGGGCATCGGTAAAGCCGTACTTCTGCATGCCAACCAGATCCGCGTGACCTGGACGAGGGCGCGTGAGTGGAGCATTGCGAGCAAGGTTTGCCAGTTCATCAGCATCCACAGGGTCTGGCGACATCACAACCTGCCACTTAGGCCATTCAGTGTTGCCGACTTCAATAGCTATCGGACCACCAAGGCTCAAGCCATGTCGAATACCGCCCATGATGCTGACTTCGTCTTTTTCGAACTTCATTCGGGCGCCTCGGCCAACCCCCAAGCGGCGGCGTTGCAACTCAACTGAGATGTCTTCGGAGGTCACTTCAATGCCGGCTGGGAGCCCTTCAACGATCGCTACAAGCGCGGGACCGTGCGACTCACCTGCTGTTAACCAACGAACCATGGGCTAATCCTGTCAGATGACAGACATTCGCCCTCAATCGGACGACACGGACAGGCTGACCCTCATGGCTTCAACGGGCGCTGGTTGCCCGGTCATGAGGCGCACTTGCTCAGTTGCCTGCCACAGCAGCATGTCTCGACCACTCGCGATTCTTGTATTTGGCCAGCTCTGAGCCAAAGGAGTCGGCCAAGGGTGATATGAGGCATCAAGGAGCGCACCTTGGGCCTGCTTAGCTAACTGCGTCCACGATTGACCAGCATCACCTGGCAGGGTGCTGATCACCAGCGGATGCTGCACATTCACATTGTCAGGGTCCCAAGCAGTGACTTGGGCCTTGAGCTTGAAGGCCTCAGCCAGTTCCACTAACGCATCGGCTTGCTCCGATCGCCGCGCAGCGATCCTGACCTCTTGGCAATTGAGCTGTGCCAATGCCGCAATCGCACTGCGTGCCGTAGCACCGGCACCCAGAAGTAAAGCGGACTCAACCCCGGACTCGATCCCAACCTCGGTTAGGGATTTCACGATTCCGAAAACATCGGTGTTGGTTCCGTGCCAACCATCGTTGGTAGGTAGCAAGGTATTAATCGAACGAATTTTCGTTGCAACCTCATCGACTGAATTTGCAACTTCGAAAGCGACTTCCTTCAGCGGCATTGTCAGCGACAGACCAACCCAGGTGTCGTCAAGCGACTTGATGAAGGGAGCAAGTTGATCTTCGGAAACATCAAAAGCGTTGTATTGCCAGTCCAAGCCAAGCGCCGCGTATGCAGCGCGATGCAATACCGGGCTTAGCGAATGGCTAATCGGCGATCCCAGAACCGCGGCTTGTTTGCCCTTGTTGCTAGCCATGATTCTTAAGGTAGGCCTGAAGCTCAGCTTTTGCCTTCAAGAACTTGCTGTATTTCTTCGCAAATTTGGTTTCGCCGGTTTCCAGATTCACCGTGACGAAGTAGATCCAAGGGCCTGTAGCCGGATTAAGAGCTGCGTTAATTGCCGCCGTACCGGGTGAGTTAATGGGACCCGCTGGAAGACCCTTACGAACATATGTGTTGTAAGGAGTGTCCTTTTGGAGTTCCGCTGCATTGAGTGAGACCTTCGTGATGCCTAGACCGTAAGCAACAGTTGTATCGAATTGCAGTGGCATCCCAAGCTTGAGCCTGTTGTAAATCACTCGTGCGATCTTGTCGTAATCAGTTGGATTGCCCTCTGCTTGCACGAGCGAAGCAATAGTCATAATTTCAAATGGTGTTTGACCCAGCGCAGCAGCTTTGACTTCAAGGTCAAGTTGCTTACTCGCTTGGGCGAATCGTTCGAACACCATGCTGAGTGTGCTGTCTGCCGTTTCATCTCCGGCCAGGTCATAACTTGCAGGGTAGAGAAAACCCTCTGCTTGATTCTTGGCATATGCCGGCAAACCCAGTTGATCCGCGCGTGTGATTGCCGCGTTGAAATCGCCAACTGGAATGTTTGTGGCCTTGCTCGCCGCCTCGAGACTTTGATCTAGGCGCAGTCCTTCGGGAAGAATCAAGCGGCTTGCCGCGCGTGATTTGGGGTCGAGCATGTATTCAACTGCGCCTTGACCACTCATTTCTTTGAGCATCGTGTACTTACCTGGGCCAATGCTCTTTGATTTTGGGTTCGCGTTTGCGGCGTTAACAAAGGCATCCGCCGACGCCACCACCCCAGCTTCGGTGAGCGCATTACCAATTCCCGAAATAGAGTCACCGCGCACGACAATCACCACGGCATTTCCAGAACCGGGCCCAGGAAAGTCTGATGGTCCTTTGGTGACAAAGAATGCAATAACGATGGCAATTACCGCAACAACCGAAACAGTGAGCGCCCGACGTTTGTTCGCGACAGTCATGGCGTGTCTTTCTTTTGGCTATCTAGCACAGATTGAAGGAGCACCACAGCGGAAGCACTATCGATTGACGCTCGGGAATTTTTCACGGTTCTTCCTGCCGCATGCAACCCACGTTGAGCTTGAACGGTCGTGAGTCGCTCATCAACCATACGGATGGAGCACACGGTTAGCGCTTCAAGTTCAGCCGCCCAGTCGCGCGCCATTTGCGCACTGGGACCTTCGGTTCCATTCATCATGAGCGGTAAGCCCACGATTATTTCTTGCACCTCATACTCGTCAATCAGAGCCTTCACCTGTGCAGTACTGCTTTCGCCTGCGGGGATGGCGTCGAGCGGGGTTGCCAAAATTCCGTGGAAGTCTGAACGCGCAATACCAATGCGTACGGTTCCCACGTCACAAGCCAACTGCACGCCTTTAGGCATCGTTAACTATTGACCTTGGAAGCTATGAACGCCTTCACTGCATCAACAGCCGCATCAACGCCATTGACGTTGGTGCCGCCGCCCTGAGCCATGTCCGGCTTACCACCACCACGACCATCAAGGGTTGCAAGTGCTGCCTTGAGCAGGTCATTTGCTCCAACACCAAACTCGATCGCCTTTTCATTAGCCGTCGCGATCGCCGACACCTTGCCATCTGCAATAAGCGTGCCGAACATGACGACAGGTAATTCAGGACGATTGCGTCCCTTCGCCTTCATCACAAGATCGCGCATTTCGCCAGCATCAATGCCATCAGGAGCCTGAAAGATCCAGCAACGAATTGGGCCAATGTCTTCACCGATCCCGATGATGTCATCAAGGTTGGCCGTGAGCTGGGCCTTCTTCACGCGATCCAAATCGCGCTCAGCAGTCTTAAGTGAATTGATGGTCCGCTCAATGCGCTCGGGAAGTTGATCGGCAGGAACCTTCAACATGTCGGTAAGGCGGCTCACCAGAATGTGCTCTTTCGCAAGGAACTGATAAGCATCAGCTCCGACGAGGGCTTCAACGCGACGAACTCCGGCACCAATTGATCCTTCGCCTAGGAAGGTCACCACACCAAGTTGCCCTGAACGTTGCGCGTGCGTTCCGCCGCAAAGTTCGTGGGCCCAGTCACCAACAGAAATGACTCGAACTGAATCGCCGTATTTTTCACCAAACAAAGCCATCGCACCCATCTTGCGTGCCTCGTCTTGGGTCATGTTTTGCGCAGTTACTGCAAGATCTTCCAGCAACATGTGATTGACGCGCTCTTCAACTGTTTGCATGACGTCTGCAGAAACAGGGGTTGGGCTTGGGAAGTCAAAGCGCAAACGCCCGGGGGCATTCTCTGAACCCATTTGAGTGGCTGTGTCACCAAGTTCTTCACGGAAGGCCCTGTGAATCATGTGCGTTGCAGTGTGCGCACGTGAAATCGCACGTCGGCGTTGAATATCAACATGAGCCTCGACTGTTAGCCCTTGAGTGAATTCCCCACTCTTGACTTCGGCGCGATGCACGAACAAACCAGGTACAGGAATCTGCACGTCATACACATCAGCTACTGCGCCAGTATTAGTGATGATTCGACCACGGTCCCCTAGCTGGCCGCCTGCTTCAGCGTAGAACGGTGAACGATTCAGAATGATTTCAACGTGCTCACCCTGCGTTGCAACTGGAACAGTTGCACCCTCGTGTACGAGCCCAATGATGGTCGCTTCTGAATCAACTTCGCTATAACCAATGAATGCGGTGCGACCGCCTTGTTCCAGGATTTCACGGTAGGCAGTTGTTGCAGTGAGGCCACTCTTGCGTTCGCGCGCATCAGCTTTGGCGCGTTCCCGTTGCTGACCCATGAGCGAACGGAAACCGTCTTCATCAACCTTGAGGCCTTGTTCCGCGGCCATTTCCAAAGTCAGATCAATGGGAAAGCCATAGGTATCGTGCAACGCGAAAGCTTGCTCACCAGAAACTGTGGTTCCACCACTCGTGCGGATTTTATCGGCGGCAGTATCAAAGATGGTCGTGCCAGCCTTGAGTGTCTGAATAAACACACCCTCTTCAGCAACAGCAATCTGGCGAATGCGATTGGCCTCATCGTTGAGTTCCGGATACTGAGGAGCCATCGTGAGCACGGTCGCGTCGATCAATTCGCCCATTGTTGGATCAGGTGCACCAAGTAGACGCATATTGCGGATAACTCGACGCATCAAACGGCGAAGGACATAACCACGACCTTCGTTACCTGGCAGAACGCCATCGCCAATAAGGAATGCACATGTGCGCGCATGGTCAGCAATTACTCGCAGCGCAACATCTGACTTGTGATCCTTGCCGTACTTCGCACCCGTGAGTTCAGCTGCGCGATCAAGAATGCCCTTCGTGGTATCGATTTCATAAATGTTGTCGACGCCCTGCAGCAGGGCAGCCATGCGCTCAAGACCCATACCGGTATCAATATTGCGCGCAGGCAAGTCACCAACAATGGGATAACCCTCTTTACCGGGACCATCCCCACGAATGTTTTGCATGAACACGAGGTTCCACACTTCGAGGTAACGATCTTCATCAGCAATAGGGCCACCATCGCGACCATGCTCTGGACCGCGGTCGTAATAAATCTCTGAACATGGACCACAAGGGCCTGGGACACCCATGCTCCAAAAGTTGTCAGCCTGACCGCGACGTTGAATGCGTTCAAGCGGCACACCAACTTTGTTATGCCAAATATCGATCGCTTCATCGTCATCAAGGTAAACCGTGGCCCAAAGCTTGTCTTCTGGGAATCCGTAGCCGCCATCACTGACGGGCTTGGTGAGTAATTCCCAAGCAAAAGGAATTGCTTCTTCCTTGAAATAGTCACCGAAAGAAAAGTTGCCGGCCATTTGGAAGAACGACGCATGGCGCGTGGTCTTGCCCACTTCCTCAATGTCCAGGGTGCGCACAACCTTTTGCACGCTGGTGGCACGCGGATACGGCGCTGGCGCTTCACCCAGGAAATACGGCTTGAACGGGACCATGCCAGCGTTCACAAACAACAAGGTTGGGTCATCGAGCAAGAGCGAGGCAGAAGGAACAACTTGATGACCCCGGTCGGCGAAATACCGAAGGAATCGACTGCGAATCTCAGCGGAATCCATGGTCAAACTCCTTCATCTTCTGGTGAGTGAGTCTGGTTCAACTTTGCTTCAACCATGACTCGCGCCGACTCAACAGCCGAGGCTGCATTCATCGCTACTTGCTGAACGGTGAGTACAACACCCCGCTCGCGCGATTCTTCAACGAATCGTTCGCCACGCTTATAGGCATAAATGCCACCGGCAGCACCAACGGCCACCCAAAACATCCTGCGCATCGCGAAACTCCTCGTTCTTTGGACCTCAAGCCTAATGCTCGCCCTTGCGCAACTCTTCAACCCTTTGAGCCACCCGACTCCAAGCCGCTTCAGCCCCGTGCTGGGTCGGTCGGTAATACTTCACGCCTTTGAGGGCATCAGGTAAGTAATCCTGCTGAGCTACGCCATCTGGAAGATCATGTGGATAGACGTAACCCACCCCATGACCATGATCCTTGGCTCCCGGGTAGTGACCATCACGAAGCCACGCTGGCACGGAGCCCACGCGCCCTCGTCGCACATCACTGGAGGCCTCCATGATGCCCGTCACGATCGCATTTGATTTCGGCGCCAGCGCCGCATGAACAGTCGCGTGGGCCAAGATGATCTGAGCCTCCGGCATACCAACAATGGCTACAGCTTGTGCGGCCGCGACCGCCGTTTGCAGGACCGATGGGTCCGCCATACCAATATCTTCACTCGCCAAAATCATGAGTCGACGAGCAACAAACCGAGGATCTTCACCGGCTTCAAGCATTCGCGCGAGATAATGAAGGGCCGCATCAGGATCACTTCCTCGAACGCTCTTAATGAAGGCACTGATGACGTCGTAATGCTGATCGCCATCTTTGTCGTAACGCAAGGCAACATGCTGAATTGCTTGCTCGACGTGACTGAGTTGAATCTGCGTTGAACCATCGGCGTCAGCCGCAATTGCTGCTGCTTCTAGCGCGGTGAGGCCTCGACGAGCATCACCAATACTGAGATGCACCAAGTCGGCAAGAGCCTCTTGCGAGATCGTAAATTTTCCATCGAAACCGCGTGAATCTGTGAGTGCTCGCATGAGCAGCACTGAAATAGCTGCGTCATCCAGTGGCTGCAACGTGACCACAAGGCTGCGCGAAATCAATGGTGAAATCACCGAAAAACTGGGGTTCTCGGTGGTGGCCGCAATAAGCGTGACCCAACCATTTTCAACGGCCGGCAGCAGTGCATCTTGTTGACTCTTGCTAAAGCGATGCACTTCGTCAATGAACAGGACCGTGCCTTGCCCATTGATGCTCGATCGATTGCGAGCTTGCTCTATAACTTCGCGAACATCTTTAACACCCGAAGTCACCGCAGAAAGTTCCGCAAAAGCTCGCCCCGATGCCAGCGAAACCAGCGATGCCAGCGTGGTCTTGCCAGTTCCCGGAGGTCCCCACAAGATCACGGAAATTGCAGAGCCATTACCCGTCAATAAATTGTGTAATGGCGTGCCCGTTCTTAACGCATCCTCTTGTCCAACCACATCTTCAACACTGTTGGGCCGCATACGCACCGCTAACGGTGCGAACGTTTGCCCTTCGTCGAAGAGGGTCATGTGAACTGCCTATGCCTGCGGGGTTGCTGGCACAGCTTTCACTGGAGGTCCATCAATGCCAGCTTCCTTGCGCTGCTGTGCAGTGATCGGTGTTGGAGCGCTCGTGAGCGGATCCTGGCCACCACCAGTCTTAGGGAAGGCGATGACATCGCGCAGTGACGGTGCCCCTGCGAGCAACATGCAAATGCGGTCCCATCCAAGAGCGATGCCACCGTGCGGAGGTGGGCCGAACTTAAAGGCTTCAAGAAGGAAACCAAATTTGTCGTTTGCTTCTGCTTCACTCATTCCAAGAAGAGCAAACACGCGTTCTTGCACATCTGCTTGGTGGATACGAATAGAACCGCCACCGATTTCATTGCCGTTGCACACGATGTCGTACGCCCAAGCCAGCGCCTGATCAGGAGCTTCTTCGAAGTTGTCAATCCACTCAGTGTTTGGCGAAGTAAATGGATGATGCACTGCTGTCCATGTGCCTTCGTCTGTCATCTCAAACATTGGAGCGTCAATCACCCAAAGGAAGGACCACGTGCCTTCTTCGATGAGTTCTAGGCGACGCGCGATCTCATCACGCGTTGCACCCAACAGTGGACGCGCATCATTTGGGCGACCTGCAGCGAAGAAAATGCAATCACCATTGTTCGCGCCTGTGGCAGCAACAATCCCCGCGCGCTCTTCATCGCTAATGTTCTTAGCTACTGGCCCACCAAGTTCACCATTGGCATCAACGGTGACATAAGCAAGACCCTTTGCGCCGCGCTGCTTTGCCCATTCCTGCCATGCATCAAAAGCTCGACGAGGTTGATCAGCGCCGCCTGGCATAACGACTGCGCCGACATACTCGGATTGGAAAACGCGGAATGGAGTGTCCTTGAAGAAGTCAGTCAGTTCAACCAGTTCCATGCCATAACGCAAGTCAGGCTTATCTGAACCGAAACGACGCATCGCTTCGTGGTAGGTCATGCGCGGAATTTCACCAATGGTGTGACCCAAAATTCCTTGCCAAAGTGAGCGAACAAGTTCTTCACCAAGTTCAATGATGTCTTCTTGTTCCACGAACGACATCTCGATATCAAGTTGGGTAAATTCTGGCTGACGATCAGCGCGGAAGTCTTCATCTCGATAACAACGAGCAATTTGGAAGTAACGTTCCATACCGCCAACCATCAGCAATTGCTTAAACAACTGCGGTGACTGTGGAAGCGCATACCAACTACCCGGCTGCAAACGCACAGGGACCAAGAAATCGCGTGCGCCTTCTGGGGTACTTCGTGTCAGTGTTGGAGTTTCGATTTCAAGGAAGTCACGATTGAGCAACACATCGCGAGCGATCTGATTGACCTTTGAACGCATACGCAGTGCGTCACCAGCTGACTGTCGACGCAGATCCAAGTAGCGATACTTCAATCGAATCTCATCGTTGACGCTGATGCGGTCATCAATTGGGAAAGGCAATGGAGCCGCTACCGACAACACCTGTACGTCGGTTGACATGACTTCAATGGCACCTGAAGGCAGGTCGTTGTTCTCGTTACCTGCCGGGCGCACTTCTACAGTTCCGGTGATCTTGAGGCAGTACTCGTCACGAAGGCCGTGAGCAACTTCTGGATCGTGCACCACGACCTGGACCACACCCGATGAGTCACGTAAATCAAGGAAGGCAACGCCACCATGATCGCGTCGGCTAGCAACCCAACCTGCAAGAGTCACGGTTGAGCCGGCATCAGATGCCCGCAGATTGCCCGCATAGGCGGATCGAATCACGAGTTGTTCCCTTCGTTTTCCTGTAGATGTGCCGCCAGAAGCGACTGCACACTCTCCCATGCCACTGACTCTTGAGTGCCAGCCGACATGTTTTTTACCACCACTGTTCCGTCGGCTACTTCTTGCTCACCGACGATCAGAACATAGGGTGCTCCGCTGCGATCCGCAGCCTTCATGGCTCCCTTGAGCCCACGATTGCCGTACGCCAAGTCCACGCGAATACCACTTGCCCTCAGCTCACCACTGAGTGCAATCAACACAGCCTTGGCCTCTTCGCCCATCGGCACCGCAAACACATCAACGAGTGGACCGGATCCAGGAGTGAGCCCTTCAGCCTCACATGCCAGCAGAGTCCGGTCAGTGCCTAGTCCCCAACCGATACCGGACAAATCCTGCCCACCAAGGGATGACATAAGCCCGTCATATCGCCCACCTCCCCCGATACCGGATTGAGTTCCAAGGAGATGGTGTGTGAATTCAAATGCTGTGCGTGTGTAGTAATCAAGCCCACGAACGAGTGAAGGTGACTCTGTCCATTCGACCTTGAGTAGGCGCAATGCAGTGCGAACGTCGTCGTAATGAGTCTGGCAATCAGCACACAGGTGATTGACCATGTAAGGAACACCAGCAAGCTGGGCTTGCACTGACTCGCGCTTATCGTCGAGAACGCGCAACGGATTCACGGCAGCACGCGCGCGCGTTGCATCATCCAAATCAAGCTTGGCGAGAAATGCCTGAAGCAATTCGCGGTAAGCCGGGCGACATCGCACGCAACCGAGTGATGTCAATTGCAGGGTGAACTGTGTCAGCCCTAGCGAGCGAAAACCTTCATCGGCAAGAGCAATAACTTCAGCATCAAGGGCAGGATCGTCTGTTCCTATGGCTTCAAGACCGACCTGTTGCAATTGTCGATAGCGTCCATGCTGCGGCCTCTCAGCGCGGAAGAATGCACCCGCGTACCAAAGCTTTACCGGTAATTGCCCACGATCAAGACTGTGTTCAATGACCAGGCGCATCACTCCAGCTGTGCCCTCAGGCCGCAGTGAAAGTGAGCGTCCCCCGCGATCCTCGAAGGTGTACATCTCTTTGGACACAACATCGGTTGATTCACCTACACCGCGCACATACAGCGCCGTGTCTTCGAACATTGGTAACTCGGCATATCCATACCCAGCCTTGCGTGCTGGTGCGCTTAACGAATCGCGTACGGCAAGAAAAGCTGAACTGCGTCCAGGGAAATACTCAGGAACACCTTTAGGTGCTTGTAGCTGCGCCATGACTACAAACCGGTCCGGGCTGGAAAATATGGATTGTTTTTTTGAAGAAAAGGATTCGAGACCCGCTCTTGACCAATCGTTGTTTGCGGACCGTGACCTGGTAGCACAATCATTTGGTCATCTGCAGTCAACACAATGCGCTCCAGTGAACGCTGCATGTCTGCCATGGAGCCGCCCTCAAGGTCGGTTCTGCCAATACTTCCTTGGAAGAGCAAATCACCAGCAAACATCAGCGGTGGAGTTTCATCATCACCTGCACGCTCAAAAACAACGGAGCCTTCGGTGTGACCGGGAGCATGGCGCACCCGCATTTTGAGTCCAGCCATGTCGAGCACTTCGTCGTCAGTTACCAGGCGAACATCTTCTGGCTCAGTTAATTCCAACTCGCCCTTAGTCATCGCAAGTAACGCCTCACGATTTGCAGCAATTGTTGATCCAGCCAGATCTGCCAATCGAGCGCGATCATCTGCATGAATGAATGCCGGAATTGCGAAGTCGTGAGTCAGCGGGGCTACTGACCAAGCGTGATCAATATGCCCATGGGTGATCAGCACGGCAGCGGGCTTTAACTTGTTTTCCCGGACAATTTCCATGACTCCAGAAATTGAGTCTTGACCAGGATCAATAATCAGACAGGGCTCACCTGCCGCGGGGGCAATAACGAAGCAATTCGTTCCCCACGAACCTGCTGGAAATCCCGCCACAATCACGCGCCCGAGCCTACCGCCGCACCATTGCGCATTTACACTCCAGTGGTGAGCAGTAGCAATAAGCGCCAGCGTGATCTGGCCCGTGCCAAATACGAACGTCAACAAACCCGCAATGGCTCGACCGGTCATCACAAACGCCGTAACCAGCAGATCGCCGCGGCAATCGTGGTTGCTGTGTTGGTTATCGGTGCCGTGGGTTGGGTGTTAGTCGGGCGAGATTCGTCATCCTCTGCTGCTGCGCTCGAATGCACGGGGCCCACCACGACCACGACCACTCCACAGTCTTATCAGGCAGCACCTACGCCCGACAGTTCCATCGCTGAGGGCACCCAAATCGTTTTGACGACCAACTGCGGACCAATCGTGATTGCTACCTCCGCAAAGCAGGCACCAGCCACGGTGGCATCAGAGATTTTCTTGGCCAAAAAGGGCTACTACAACCAAACCCCGTGTCACCGCCTCACGACAAGCGGGATTTATGTGTTGCAGTGTGGTGACCCAACTGGCTCTGGCTCGGGTGGCCCTGGATACACGGTTCCCGATGAAAACCTCCCTACTGGGGCTGGCGTGAATTACCCCGCCGGAACTGTTGCCATGGCTAACGCAGGACCTGGCACCTCAGGATCACAATTCTTCGTGGTCTACCAAGACACCACCTTGCCGCCCAACTACACGATCTGGGGCACAGTCACTTCTGGCCTTGATCTGGTTCAGGAAATTGCGGCAGTGGGCGTTACCGGGGGTTCAAGCGATGGGGCACCTGCTCAACCAGTCGTGATTGAGCGGGCAACCGTCCAAGGTACATAGCCACACCGGTAGCGTGGGACTTTCACAGGAAGGCACGACATGACCAACCCTTTGCCAGGTGCGATCCCTACACCTGCAGCAATGCGACGCCCTACGCCAGCGGCGGTAGTTGCGGCGCCAGCAGCCAGCGATCCAAGCAAGTTCGGTCGCGTTGATGCTGATGGAACTGTGGTGCTCTTGGCTCCTGAGGGTGAAGTCGTTGTAGGTCAGTGGGTTGCTGGACCTCCAGCTGAAGGTTTGGCGTTCTTCGGACGTAAATTTGATGACCTCGTCGTGGAACTTGATCTCACATCAGCTCGTTTGTCAGATGGTCATACCAACGCCGAGCAAGCAACATTGGCTCTCACCCATGTGCGCGAAGCAGTGACTGCACGCTCCTATGTCGGCGACACGGCACTACTGCTCACAAAGATTTCAACGCTTGAAAGTGCAATCGAGCAGGCCAAGGTTGCGCAACAAGCAGCAAAGGCGGCCCAGAAGGCGGCAGCTAATGCCCAGCGCGATGCTCTTGCCGTTGAAGCTGAATCATTGGCAGATAGCACAAATTGGAAGACAACGAGCGAACGATTCGCAACCATGATCGAAGAGTGGAAATCGTTGCCACGTATGGATCGCACTTCCGAACAAGAAATATGGAAGCGCATCAGTGCTGCTCGTGCAGCGTTCGATAAACGTCGCCGTGCACATTTCAATGAGGTTGAATCACAACGCAAAGATGCAACATCAAAGAAGCGTGAATTGATTGCATCCGCTGAAGCATTGGCAACCTCAACTGATTGGGTGAATACATCCAAGAAACTGCGCGATTTGATGCAGGACTGGAAGAACGCTCCGCGTACGTCAAAGCGCGATGAAGACAAGCTCTGGAAACGATTCAAGGCGGCTCAGGATGCGTTCTATACCAATCGGGTTGCAGTTGAAAGTGCTGCCGAAGAAGAACTCAAGGTAAACGTGCCCGCTAAGGAAGCGCTTGTCGTAGAAGCTGAATCCATCAACATTGCGGAAAACCTCAAGGGTTCCAAGCAAACCTTGCGTTCGATTCAGGATCGCTGGGATAAAGCCGGAGACCTTCCCAAGGCAGATCGGGATCGCCTCGAACGCCGTCTCAAGAAAGTCGAAGACGCAATTCGGTCTGAGGAAGCAAACAGCTGGAAGCGATCCAATCCAGAGTCACGAGCACGTGCTGAATCAACAGCAAATGCTTTTGCTGATGGATTAGCGAAACTAGAAGCTCAATTGGCGGCCGCCAAAGCCGCAGGTAAGTCATCTGATGTCACGAAACTTGAAGCAACGATCGCGTCCACCAAGGCCTTACTTGATGCAGCATCAGCTGCAGCCAAGGAATTCAAGAGTTAAGCGAATTAAGACTTACACGCGGTAAGCGTCGTAGACGCCTTCCACACTTCGCACAGCCTTGATTACTGATCCAAGATGCTTTGGATCGGCCATTTCGAATGTGAATCGCGACATCGCTATGCGATCACGGGTTGTCGTGACCGAAGCGCTCAAAATATTTACATGTGTGTCGGAAAGTGCTCGAGTGACATCTGACAAAAGTCGCGCACGGTCAAGTGCTTCAACTTGAATGTTGACCAAGAACACACTGCTTGCCGTGGGCGCCCATGACACATCAACAAGTCGGTCAGGTTGTTGGCGCAGACTAGGCACGTTGATGCAATCAGTTCGATGAACGGAAACACCGCTTCCCCGAGTAACAAAACCCAGAATTTCGTCACCCGGAACTGGGGTGCAGCACTTTGCCAGTTTTACCCACACATCATCTGTGCCATTAACCACGATGCCGACATCGTTGGCACTGCGCGCCTCTCGACGCTGAGCCCGAGTTGGTGTGAGAGCCTCAGCAGCATCATCAGCGGCTTGGTCAACGCCACCAGCAGCATCAATCAACCGTTGAATAACCGCAGGAGCACTGATCTTGCTCTCGCCCACGGCTGCATAAAGATCTGTGATGTCACTTAGATGTAGATCAACAGCAATAGCGTTGAGCGACTGCGTGTTCATCATCCGTTGCAGTGGAAGCCCCTGCTTACGCATTGCGCGGACAATGGCATCCTTACCTTGCTCGATAGCTTCATCTCTACGAGCGTGAGAGAACCATGCCTTAATCTTGCTTTTCGCTCGGGCTGATGCAACATAGGTAAGCCAGTCCCTACTTGGACCCGCACCTTCGGCTTTTGAAGTGAAAATCTCGATGACATCGCCATTGTTGAGGGAAGACTCAAGCGGTACTAACTTGCCGTTCACCCGAGCACCTACACACCGGTGCCCAACTTCAGTGTGAACCGTGTAGGCAAAATCAACCGGAGTTGCACCAGTCGGTAGCGCGATGACATCACCTTTTGGCGTAAACACGAACACTTCCGATGAACCAAGGTCATAACGAAGTTGATCCATGAATTCATCAGGATCTTCTGTTTCCTTTTGCCACTCGACCAGTTGCCGCAACCACCCGTAATCGTCTGGCCCCTGTTTTCCTGTTTGATCTCCGCCTTGCTTGTAGCGCCAATGCGCAGCAACACCGAACTCGGAAGCGTTGTGCATGTCATACGTTCGAATTTGAATTTCAACTGGCTTACCGCCAGGCCCAATCACTGTGGTGTGTAGCGATTGATACATGTTGAACTTCGGCATTGCGATGTAGTCCTTGAAGCGACCGGGCATTGGACTCCACTTGGCATGTATTGCGCCCAGCACTCCATAGCAGTCGCGCATGTCATCAACGAGAATGCGAAGACCAACTAGATCGTAAATATCACCGAAATCCCGACCACGCACGATCATTTTTTGATAAACCGAGTAATAGTGCTTAGGTCGGCCGGTCACCGTGCCCTTGATTTTGTTTGCCCGCAAATCAGCTTCGATGTCAGTTATGACTTCTTCTAGATACCGGTCGCGTTGTGGTGCTCGTTCGGCCACGAGACGGACAATTTCTTCGTACATTTTCGGATACAGAGTCGCGAAAGCGAGGTCTTCTAACTCCCATTTGACTGTATTCAAGCCCAAACGATGAGCCAAAGGAGCGTAGATTTCCAAGGTTTCGCGAGCTTTGATCTGCTGCTTTTCCTCGCTCATGAAACGCAGGGTGCGCATGTTGTGGAGGCGATCAGCAAGCTTGATCATGAGCACTCTGATATCGCGCGCCATCGCGACAACCATTTTGCGAACTGTTTCAGCTGTAGTGGCATCGCCGAACTTCACCTTGTCAAGCTTGGTAACTCCATCAACAAGAGCTGCGACTTCATCCCCAAAATCTTCGCGAAGCGTTTCAAGTGAATAACCTGTGTCTTCGACGGTGTCGTGGAGCAGAGCTGCGGCTAATGTAGCTCCACCCAAACCAAGGTCAGCCAAAATTTCGGCCACAGCGACCGGATGAGTGATGTAGGCATCGCCACTGCGACGACGATGATCGCGATGAAGATAGGCAGCAGTTTCATACGCTCTCTCCACCAAACGTGCATCTGCTTTTGGGTGATACTGGCGCAGCGTGCGAAGAAGACGATCAAGTTCAGGGTGCGTTCGTCGCTGATTACCAAAAATTGGTAAACGCGAACGGCCACGGCTGGACTCGGGCGCGGCAATAACCGGAGCTGTTGTCAGCTCCGTGGGAAGCGGTGCTTCCTTGCTCACGGCGCTCCTCAAATAGGACTTGCTACAGATTGTAGATTGATTAGTCGCGTAGCAGTGCAATCACAGGCACACCGCGCTCATCACATTTGGCCCGCCCTTGCAAGAACTCGATCTCCATAATTACAACGAGAGCAATCACTTCGGCACCCGTTTGTCGGACCAGATCGATACACGCACCCGCGGTACCACCTGTAGCCAACACATCGTCGACGATAACGACTTTGCTACCAAGCCCCAGAGCGTGCGTATGTAATTCCAATGTGGCAGTTCCATACTCAAGTTCATAGTCCAGAGCGAATACCTCTGGAGGGAGCTTTCCAGGTTTGCGGGCGGTGGTGAAACCCGCTCCACGACTGGCAGCGAGGGCAGCACCATAGGGAAACCCTCGGGCTTCGATGCCAACGATTTGATCAATGTGATCTCCATTGAGTTCACGATTGATTTCATCGATGACGGCTCTAAATGCGGCACCATCTGACATAAGCCCAGTCAGGTCTTGGAATTTCACGCCAGGCATTGGCCAATCTTCAATCAGTCGGATATTGGCCCGCAGTAACTTTTCGACTTCAGCTTGCACGATTACTTCTTCGGTCGCTTAGAGCGCGGCAGCTTCTTAGGTTGAGCACGAACGCCGGCATCAACCAAGGTCGTGATTGCATGGCCATTAGCATCGAACTCTTCGGTGCCACCATCTTCGACTTTCTTTTGGGCCTGCGCGCGACGAGCCTGAACGCGTTTCGTGAGCGCGATCATTGACGGTTGCTTTTCCTTGAGTTGCGCAAGGAACGGAGTGGCAACGAAGATCGATGAGTAGGCGCCGGCAGCCATACCAATTGCAAGAGCAACAGCAAGGTCAAGCAGTGTTCCGGCGCCTAGTAAACCAGCACCCACCACAATGATTGCGAGAACAGGAAGCAACGCAACGATCGATGTATTGATACTGCGGATAAGCGTTTGATTCACAGCAAGGTTTGCAGCCTCGCTATACGTCAGCACTGATTGGCCAGAGATATTCGCCGTGTTTTCCTTCACCTTGTCGAACACCACAACCGTGTCGTACAAGGAGTAACCCAAGATGGTCAGGATTCCGATCACCGTTGCCGGCGTAACTTCAAGGCCGAAGAGTGAATACAAACCCACGGTGATGATGAGGTCGTGAGCAAGAGCAATGAGACCTGCGACCGCCATTCGCCATTCGAAATAGATCGACATAAATAGTGTCACCAAAATAATGAACACAATCAGGCCTTGAATCGCCTTTTTGCTGATCTCACTACCCCAAGTTGGCCCTACAACTTGGATCTTGATCTGATCAACTGGAACGCTGCAGGTTTTTGACAGGGCGGATGCAACTTCTGCACTTTCCGCTGTCGTTATCGGCTCCGTTTGCACACGCACAGTGCCGTTGCCGGTAACTGTGACAATTGACTGAGCACCTGTTTTCGCTTCCGCTACGGCTCGCGCCTGCTCTACCGAGCAGGATGCGTTAGGCAAACTGAAATCGGCGCCGCCACGGAATTCGATGCCAAGATTCAAACCACGAATCAATAACGATCCGATAGCCACGATCAAGATGCATGTCGATACGACATACCAAGTTTTACGTTTTCCGACGAAGTCAATCGAAGACTTCCCGTCGTACAACCGTTGACCAAGATTTCCAAGGCGACTCATGACGACACCTCCTCAGTAGATTCCTTAGCTTTTCGACGCTTCGACGCCAAAGTCTCTGAGAGACCTACTGGCCCACGCTTTTCTATCGACGCATGCCCTAGACCCGTGAGCTTTGAACTCCGTTGCATCCAAGAATTGCGACCAACGAGAACCGTGAGTGGATAGGTGAACATAAACGCGACCAAGATATCGATCGCAGTCGTCAATCCAAGTACGAATGCAAAACCGCGCACACCGCCAACGGAGAGCATGTACAACACGACTGCAGCGAGAATCGAGATGAAGTCGGCTGCCAAAAGAGTGCGGCGTGCGCGCAACCAACCAGACTCACACGCTTGGCGCAACGTACGCCCATCGCGAATCTCATCGCGAATGCGCTCGAAGTACACAATGAACGAGTCGGCCGTGATACCAACCGCAACGATCGCGCCTGCTACGCCAGCGAGCGTCAGAGTAAGACCGATCGTTTTACTCATCACCAGAAGCGTGAGATACACGATCACACCCGCCAAAGCCAGCGAGAGGATTGCAATGACGCCAAGGGCTCGGTAATAAAACAGCAGGTAGAGCATGACAAGGCCAAGGCCGAGCATTCCCGCAATGATGCCTGCACGTAGCTGATCTCCACCCACCGTTGCTGACACTGAAGTGATGTCAACAGCTTCAAGGGTTACTGGCAATGCGCCGTACTTCAGTACGTTGGCCAAGTCATTGGCTGAATCGGCGTTGAAGTTGCCTTCAATCTGTGCCGTTCCACCAAGGATTGGTTCATTGAACCGTGGTGCAGAACTCACCACACCATCGAGAACGATCGCAAATGCATTACATGGAGAGGCTCCACCAACGGAACAGTCCGGCAACTTCGAAAGTGAGGTAGATGCATCCGCTAATGCGTTGGCACCTTCGGAGTCGAAGCCAAGATTGACTACCCAGCCCACACCTTGTTGTTGCAATGCAGCTGTGGCACTTGTGACGTTGGTGCCCTTAATAAAGGCAGGTTGAAGAACGAATTTTGAACCGCCTGTTTTATTACACGTAGCCAACCACTGTGTTGGATCGTCTGGAGTGCCACCTGCGTATGAGGCGGGATTTGTACAGTCAAGAGCAAGTGCTGCAGTTTGGAACGCGGCGTCAGGTTGCGCTGCTTGAACTGGCTTGGTGCCCTTTGCTTCACCTTTGCTCACCGTTGCATTCCCTGGCAGCAATGAATACACGGGGCGGAAATCCAACAATGCCGTTTTGGAAACAAGATCGACAAGACGTTCAGGGCTTGCGCCGGGCACTGACACCACGACTGCCGCACCCGAACCGCTGCCTTGTGTCGTTACCTCAGCTTCGGCAACGCCGAGGCTGTCAACACGTTGGCGCAAAATCGTGACGGTCTGTTGCAATTGATCGTCAGTGATCTCCGCGCCGGCTTTCACAGGCTTGGGTACCAAGATCACCTGCGTTCCGCCCTGAAGATCAAGACCTAACTTAATGGTGTGGTCAGTGCCCGGGAAAAACGCCCAGACCAGTAAGCCCACCAAGATGATGCCAAGTGCCATTAATGAGCGCATCGGGCGACTTGCTGTGCGTGGAGCCATCAGTGTTCACCCTCTTGAGATTCGATCGTTGGCTGTGTGGCTTCGGCTGATTCGGGCACGATCACCCGGCCAATCGCTGCAGTCACTAATTCGATCGTGACATTCGGAGCGATCTCCACAAGAACACTTGCCTCATTCACAGCCGTGACGACTCCGAAAATGCCTGACGTGGTCATCACCCGGACACCTGGAACAACACTTGATTGCATCTCAGCGAATTGCTTTCGCCGTGCCTTATTGGGCTTGATGAACAAGAAATAGAAGGCAACCACCAGTATTACTGGCAGAAAAAGGCCTGTTGGGTTGTCCACGGTGCTCCAGTCGAAAAATGAACGGCAATAGCCATTTACCTTAGCCCTCGAGGTCGAGGGTGGACTGCAATGGAGCGGTCGGCGTGAGCCCTAAATGCTGCCAGGCGGCAGCAGTGGCTACTCGCCCACGAGGGGTGCGCACGATCATGCCCAATCTGACCAAGAACGGTTCAGCCACCGTTTCGATGGTTTCTGGCTCTTCCCCAATGGCGACCGCCAAATTAGACAGACCAACTGGCCCTCCCCCAAAGCGAGTGACTAGAACCTCTAGGGCCGCACGGTCAATGCGATCGAGTCCTAACGCGTCAACCTCATACAGATCCAAAGCAGCATGAGCAGTGGCCAAATCGACCACTCCGTTGCCGTGCACTTGCGCCCAGTCCCGAACCCGACGCAATAATCGGTTTGCGATTCGAGGGGTACCGCGACAGCGGCCAGCGATTTCAGCGGCACCTTCTTTATCGAGCTGCACACCCAACAGCGCCGCCGACCGAATAATGATCACTTCCAAATCAGGCGGATCATAAAAATCTAAATGGGCGGTAAAGCCAAAACGATCACGCAGTGGTGAAGGCAATAACCCGGCTCGGGTTGTCGCGCCAACCAACGTGAAAGGTGCAATTTCCAATGGAATCGCAGTTGCGCCTGGACCTTTACCGACAATGACATCAACGCGGAAATCTTCCATCGCCAAATACAGCATCTCTTCTGCTGAACGAGAAGTGCGATGAATCTCGTCGAGAAAGAGCACTTCACCAGGCTGCAATGACGACAAAATTGCCGCGACATCACCTGCATGTTGCAATGCTGGACCTGACGTGATGCGCAATGGCGCATTGAGCTCTGAGGCGATAATGCCAGCTAACGTGGTTTTACCAAGCCCTGGTGGGCCGCTGAGTAACACATGATCGGCTTGTCGCCCGCGCATTTTCGCGGCTTCGAGCACAAGACCAAGTTGCTGCTTGACGCGGTCTTGACCAACGAAGTCACTCAACTGCTTCGGGCGAAGCGCACCTTCGATCGCTACTTCATCAGGCGTAAGTTCAGCGTCAACAATTCGTTCGGTCATGCGCGATCCAAACTTCGCAATGCAGCCTTGAGTAGCGCTCCAATATCAGGATTGTCACCAAATTCAACAGCCATTGGGGCAACCGCATCAGCGGCACTTTCCGCTTCGCGTTGAGTCCAACCAAGAGACATTAAACCGGCAACAACAGATGCTTGCCAACCCATGGGCGCACTGTTGATTCGCTGTGCGACTCCCCCTGACATCACACCGAGTTTGTCTTTTAGCTCAAGAACTAAACGCTGCGCACCTTTACGCCCGATACCGGGAATTTTTACCAATGCGTTGAGGTCTTCATGCGCAATCGCACTACGAACTTCATCTGGGTTCATCGTGCTCAACACAGCAAGCGCAATACGTGGGCCTATGCCTGTAACTGTTTGTACTTGTTCGAAAATTGAGCGTTCATCTGCGTCAGTGAATCCATACAACGTCCATGCATCCTCACGAATGACCATCGAAGTGAGGAGTTCTACGCGGTCACCGACACGAAGGGACAATGCTGTTGGAGCGGTGCATGTTGCTTGCAAGCCAACACTGCCAATATCGACAACTACTGAATCGTGGCTTACCGCTTGCACCGTGCCTTTAATGAAAGCAATCATGCTAGGCACCCTTCACAGCGGCCGCTAAACGTCGCTTCGCTTGACCGCGCCACACATCGCAAATCGCAATGGCAAGTGCGTCTGCCGCATCCGCTGGCTTGGGAGCAACCTGCAATCCCAATACCTTGGTCACCATGAATGTCACTTGAGCTTTGTCGGCTCGCCCAGAACCTGTAACTGCTGCTTTCACTTCTGTGGGCGTGTGCATCGAAACCGGGATCTTGTGCCGGCCGGCGACCAATAACGCAATGCCAGCTGCTTGGGCCGTAGCCATCGCACTGCGAACATTGTGTTGCGAAAAGACACGTTCAATTGCCACCGCATCTGGCGCAAACTGTGCGATCAGGAGTTCTAACCCTGCCTCGAGATTCACGAGTCGGTCAGCGAGCTCTTCGTCTGGCGCACTACCGATGATGCCAATGTGCAGGGCGCTGAGTTTTTGCCCGACTCCGCCTTCAACGACGGCGACGCCACAGCGGGTAAGGCCTGGATCCACTCCAAGAACTCGCATGGCACCTCCTCACAGTTGTCGGCTCTCAACTGATGCCCACGCTATCGAACACCAGTTCGAACAGCCTAGTGGTGGGTGACGCCAAAATTTGGGTATTGGCGCGCTCAATCTGACGAACTAGTCGAGGGCTGCCATTACTTCGTCAGAGACGTCAAAATTTGCGAAGACATTCTGAACGTCGTCACATTCTTCCAACGCTTCCATGAGTTTGAACACCTTCGTTGCGCCATCTTCATCGAGGTCCACGTGCATGCTTGGCAAAAACGTCGCGTCAGCAGAGTCATAGTCCCAGCCCGCAGCTTGAATCGCGGTGCGTACCGCAACGAGGTCGGTTGCTTCGCTCACAACTTCAAAGGCTTCGCCTAGGTCATTGACGTCTTCGGCTCCAGCATCCAACACAGTCATCAAAAGATCATCTTCGGTAGCGCCCGTTGTCTTACTTACGATCACTACCCCCTTGCGATGGAACAGGTAGGAAACTGAACCGGGATCAGCCATCGAGCCACCATTGCGCGTCATTGCTACGCGAACTTCAGATGCAGATCGGTTGCGGTTATCAGTCAAACATTCGATCAACACCGCTACACCACTGGGGCCATAGCCTTCGTACATGATGGTTTGGTAGTCAACGCCGCCAGCTTCGGTACCTGCACCACGCTTAACAGCACGTTCAATATTGTCCAGTGGCACGGAACTCTTGCGAGCCTTTTGAATCGCGTCGTACAACGTTGGGTTGCCATCAACATCTGGGCCACCCTGACGGGCTGCAACTTCGACATTCTTGATAAGCCGAGCGAACAACTTTGCGCGACGACCATCGATGACGGCCTTCTTATGCTTGGTAGTCGCCCATTTGGAATGGCCGCTCATGCGTATTGCCTCACTATTTCGACGAAGGTTGCGTGGATTCGAACATCACCTGTGAGTTCCGGATGGAACGACGTGGCAAGAAGCGGACCCTGCTGAACGGCCACAATGGTACCTGCTCGAGGCCCAGAGTTGATGGTAGAGAGGACCTGAACCGCTTCCCCTACCTGCTCAACCCATGGAGCACGAATGAACACCGCAGGAAAGGGGGTTCCACCGATTCCTTGCACTTCGAGGTCCATTTCAAATGAATCAACCTGCCGGCCAAAAGCGTTGCGGCGCACAGAAATGTCCAAACCACTAATGAATTCTTGATCTGGTCGCGCATCGGATACGCGATCGGCCAACATGATCATTCCGGCGCAGGATCCATACATCGGCATCCCACCCGCGCGTGCATTTCGCAGTGGATCAAGCAACCCATCGTGAATCGCTAACTTTGACATCACCGTTGACTCGCCACCGGGAATCACCAATCCTTGAACAGCGTCCAAGTCAGCAATTGAATTCACGGCAACCGCAGTTGCGCC
This sequence comes from Candidatus Nanopelagicales bacterium, assembly GCA_028687755.1. Taxonomy (NCBI): domain Bacteria; kingdom Bacillati; phylum Actinomycetota; class Actinomycetes; order Candidatus Nanopelagicales; species Candidatus Nanopelagicales bacterium. The sequence goes on along the minus strand of JAQTZL010000001.1, from coordinate 35,952 downwards.
AGCTACTTCAAGGGAAGCGAGGTGTTCTCGAACACCACCTTGGATGGCAAGAACCCCAATAATCGGGGCTGACTTCACCAGCCTCGATCCTCCAGGCGATGGTGAACTGGAATATCAGCAACGTTGATGCCAACCATTGCTTCACCAAGTCCGCGTGACACTTCCGCAATGACCTCAGGTTCATTGAAGTGTCGAGTTGCGCGAACGATTGCCGAAGCACGCTTAAATGCATCTTCTGGCGTGGCCATGCCACTGCCACTCTTGAAGATTCCCGAACCAACAAAGACGCCATCGGCCCCAAGTTGCATCATCATCGCTGCGTCGGCAGGGGTTGCGATGCCGCCCGCGGTGAAGAGCACCACAGGCAAGGACCCGCGCTTAGCAACTTCGGCTACTAGCGCGTAAGGCGCCTGCAACTCTTTAGCTGCAACGTAAAGCTCATCTTCAGCCATTGAGGAAAGTCGATTGATTTCTTTGCGAATGGTGCGCATGTGTGTCACAGCATTGGAAACATCTCCTGTGCCCGCTTCACCCTTCGATCGAATCATCGCCGCACCTTCATTGATGCGGCGAAGTGCTTCGCCAAGATTGGTCGCACCGCATACGAACGGGACGGTGAACGCCCACTTGTCGATGTGGTTGGTGTAGTCGGCTGGGGTCAACACTTCGGACTCATCGATGTAATCGACACCGAGCGCTTGAATGACCTGTGCTTCAACAAAGTGCCCGATGCGAGCCTTTGCCATGACCGGAATCGAGACGGTGGCAATGATGCCGTCGATCATGTCGGGATCAGACATGCGTGACACGCCGCCTTGGGCACGAATGTCAGCGGGCACTCGCTCAAGGGCCATAACAGCCACAGCACCTGCATCTTCAGCGATCTTGGCCTGCTCAGGAGTGACTACGTCCATGATGACGCCGCCCTTGAGCATTTCGGCCATTCCGCGCTTAACGCGATCGGTTCCGACTAATGGCTCTGCAGACACGTGCACCACCCCTAAAACTTGGCCGGCTTGCGGCGTTGACGGAGTCCTATCGTAGAGCGGCCACGATCTCGCTGGTCATTGAGTATCTAGGCACCCGAATAGGTCAGGCCTTCGGGCATGCGATCCACCATGACCCAAGCCTGTGGCAACGGAGTGTGACCGGCCAATCGAAACCAATTCACGAGGTTGTTATCACGAATTCTCAAGCAAGCATCCACCGCATCATTGAGGAACTGACGGGATAACTCCACTCGTCGAATAGCGGATTCGAGTTCATCGATGAGGTCTGCAGCGAGCGGATCCTGGCGAAGGAAACCGACCTCCTCGGTGTCATCAAGCGCTTGAATCAACACCTCAGAGAGCGCCGATTCAATTGGGATACGTAGTTCCATCGGTGAATCAGTAGCCAACCGAGCATCGTGGGCTGTCTCCGCCAAGATTTCCGACGAGGCTGGATCCAAGACTCCGGCAACTGAAAGTTCAATCGCGATCGATGAGCGCCGCAGGAGTTGTGAATCCAGAGCAAAAGTTGCCGTCTCTATTCGACGATGCAGTCGATCTAAGCGACCAGCGGTGGAACTCAGGTACCAACCAAAGAGCGCAATCAGCACTGCGATGATGACAAACCAATACCAATTCATATCAACGTAACCCCGGTATTCCCGAACTTAAGCGACCAATGATTTGTCCGCGCAAATCTTCATGTACTCGCTCACCAGAAATTGTCACGCTGTCGTATACGGCGAGTACATCATCGACAACGTGATCCCAATCGAAGCGCATCACACGTTGTGAACCCGCGGCTACTAACTCTGCGCGACGTTGTGGGTCACCAAGCAAAGTAATCGCTAGGTCCGCAAGATCATCACTGTCTTCATTAACAAACATTGCACCAGCAACGCCACCATCAAGAACCCGACTAAATGCGGGCAGGTCCGACGCCAGCACTGCAGTACCGGCAGCCATTGCTTCAATCAGCACAATGCCGAATGATTCACCACCAGTGTTGGGGGCGACATAAATATCAACCGAACCGAGAATTTGTGCCTTTTCCTCATCGCTGATCCGACCAAGAAACGTGATGTGCTCATCAACGGCCGGCTCGAGATTCTTTCGAATGTCTTCCACATCGCCGGGTCCTGCAATAAAGACCTGTAGATCAGGAACTGAACCAATCAGTCTTGGCAACGCGGCAAGGAATACGTCGAGTCCTTTACGAGACTCATCAAGTCGCCCGAGAAAGAGAACTGAGGGCGCTGACTGAATTACGAGCGGATGTCTAGTTAATGATTGAAACGACTTAATTCGCACACCATTAGGGATGAGTACCGCATCCCCACCGAGATGACTCACCAACGTTCGACGTGCATCTTCACTCACCGCAATGCGTCCACTTACTTTTTCCATCGCCGTTTGCACAACACGGTTAAGACTTGCAAGAACGCGAGAGCGGGGGTTCGAAGAATGCCAAGTAGAAACAATCGGGCCATCAGCAACCCACAACGTTAAAAGCGACAAGCCCGGAGCCATCGGTTCATGCACGTGTACAAGGTCAAAATCATTCTCTTGAATCCATTTGCGCACTTGACGCGTGGCACGCAAACCGAAATTCAATCGAGCTACGGATCCGTTATAGGGAATCGCTATTGACTTGCCACCATTCGTTACCTCTCCTTCAGCGATAAGTGAAGGATCATCAACGGGCGCCAAGATATTGACGTAATGACCACGTGCCCGCAGTTCTTCAGCGAGATCCGCCACATGTGAACGCACGCCGCCAGGTGCATCCCATGCATACGGGCACACCATTCCAATACGTAATTGGCCGCTACTCATAACCAAACTTTCTGCAGCACATGCCAGTCTTGTGGATGGGCGGCAATTGCATGACTCAAATTATTGGCCACTGCTTGGGTCATCGCCTGCAATTCCCCACTGCGCTCGTTCGCTGCGTCACCAAAAATTGGTGGATAGATATGCCCTCGACACTTGTCACCGTCGAACCAAAGTCCGACAACCAACACCGGCGCACCAGTCATAAGGCTCAGCAACGCTGGCCCAGCAGGAATTTTGGTTTGGGCTCCTAGAAGATCTACTTCGATCCCGTTACCACCAATATCGCGATCACCAAGGAGCGCAACAAAACCCCCGGCCTTCAGCACGCGGGCCAATGCCCGGATGACATCGGGTTCACCCAGTGGCAACACGTGCATTCCCAAGGTCTCGCGATACTTCACAAACTGATCAAATACCGATTCTGGTTTGAGCCGCTCAGCAACCGTGGTGAATCCACCGTAACGATTTGCAGCCCAGGCGCCGCCAAGATCCCAGTTCGCTAAATGCGCAGGCACCAAGATCACGCCTTTGCCTTGTTCCACGTGATGATCAAGCAGATCTACGTTGTCGAGGAGGAAATCAGCACGCACACGCTCAATTGACCAGGCGGGAAGCCGAAACGCTTCTACCCAATACCGCAAATAGCTACGCATACCGGCATGAACCAATTCTTCGAGCGCAACAGCATCCAGAGTTGAATCAACCTGCATCAGATTGACCCGCAACTGCTGTACCCCGCGCCCATTCTTTCGGTAGGTGCGATCAGCAATGCGATCAAATACTTTACGAGACCAAGATTCAGGCAGATGACGAATTCCAAACCACGCTACCCGAAAACCAAATGCCGTGAGCCAATCGCGTAAGTGTCCGCTCATACTCGAAGTTGCCCGCGAACGTGCACGATGCGCTGTACAACTGTGATCACTCCCAGACCGCCGATAACCCACAGTGCAATTGGCAGCACATACGGAACTCCAAGCCCGGTAAAGAACGCCGCAGCCAAGATAATGATGAGCCGCTCTGCGCGCTCAGCGATGCCAACGTTGGCCGTGGCACCTACCGCCTCAGCTCGCGCCTTCGCGTATGAAGTCACCTGACCGGTCACCAGCGCCAATGCCGCAGCGACACCTACCCAAACATTGTCATTATTGAGCGCCCACCAAATGAATCCAGCGAAGATGGCTCCATCTGCAATTCGATCCAATGTTGCATCGAGAAAATTTCCCCACGGACCACTTGTACCTAAAAGACGGGCCATCGTGCCGTCAAGAAGATCTGCGAGCGCAAAAAAGGTGATCAACAATGTGCCAGCCACGAAATAGCCCTGCGGAAAACAAATAAGGGCAGTGAGTACAGCTGCAAGTGTGCCAAGAACGGTTATTGCGTCAGGTGAGACATGCAGCCGAATAAGCAAACGGGCGGGAGGCAGGAGGATTCCTGACACGACTTTGCGCGCATCTGCGTTATTTAGCACCCCTTGAGCCTAGCGGGCTTACTCGGTAAACCTCCTGATCCGGTTTGCGTCTATGGCCCACTTCCCGACAGGCTGTGCCTATGACGCATCCTTGGAGTAACGAACGCATCATTGGGCTCGTTGGCCCTCAAGGATCCGGCAAAACTTTTCTCCTGAACGCTCTCCTAGGGACCGACCCAGAAGACCTCGAGCGGTTGTTACAAGAAGACAATCAAGGTGACCCCTCGGTCGGCGTAGTTACCTGGCGCGATATCGACATCGCTCTCATGGACAACCTCGATGAAGAAGCGCTCTTTCATGCAGCAGATGCGCTCATTTTTGTCATTGCCTCAAGTGATGGCGTTGATGCACATACTGCAGAGCTTTGGCACCGCTGCGTTGAAGAGGAAATTCCGCGGCTTGTTGTCATCACCAAACTTGATGACCCAAGGGCAGATATGGATGAAACTGTCGCCGTACTTCGACGCTTGTTCAGCGAAGGCCCTGAATTACTTCGCCTCACTATGCCTGTACTTGACGACGACGAAAACCTTGCCGGTTTTATCGATCTTGCAACCACAGAAATTTGGGACTGGACCACTCCAGAACTTTCAATTGTGAACTCTGACCCTGAACACATTGGTCTCATCGCAGAAGCTCGCGAGGAACTCATTGCTGATATTGCAATGATCAGTGAAAGTGACGGGCTCACGAACAGCGTTGTTCTCGGGATGCAACCTTCCATCGAAACTATTGTTGGCGCGGTTGAAGAAGCAAGCATTGGTGGCTATGCGCAATTAATAGTCGGTCATGGTCTGCGTGAGAATGACATTACCGTTGGAACCGAACTCATCCTTGATCTCATTGTTGACGCGTTTCCAGATCCAAGCCTGCGCCTAACACCAGTGGTTGCAAGTCCAGATGGATCAGCTCAGTTGCCGATCGAGGCAGATCCAAGTAGTCCTTTGGTGGCTGAAGTGATTCATGCTGATGCTGACTCGTTGTCGCTTGTTCGCATCTACTCAGGCGAACTGCGTAAGCAAATCCATACCAATAATGGAATGGTTGAAATTCAGGAAGTTACTGAAATGACCACGAATCTTGTGTGGATCGCCACTGACCGCCCTTTGAAGCCTTTGGCCACAATCTCGCAGCCGTCAAAGCCGCTCATCATTCAGGACGTTAACGTCTAACCAACACAGCTTTACCAAGCCGTGGCGAGTAACTCCCGCGTAGTTTCAAGTAATTGCGGCATTGTTTTTGTTCCACCGATAACCGGCATGAAATTGGTGTCGCCACCCCATCGCGGGACTACGTGTTGATGTAGGTGTGCTGCAATTCCCGCTCCGGCAATTCCACCTTGATTCATGCCGATGTTGAATCCATGTGCATTCGAGACTTCGCGTATGACTTCCATGGCGCGTTGGGTGAATGCTCCGAGTTCGGCTACTTCTTCTGCAGTCATCTCCGTGTAGTCGGCTATATGCCGATACGGACACACCATCAAATGACCGGCATTATACGGATATAGGTTCAACAACGCATACACGGTCTTCCCGCGGACGATGACTAATCCGTCTTCGTCACTCAAACCAGGTGCTCGACAGAACGGACAGTCATTTCCTTCGTCCGCGTGCGTTGGCTTTCCTTCACCCCTGATGTAGTTCATTCGGTGTGGAGTCCAAAGCCGATCCCATGGCGTTTTCACGTTTAGACCTGAATGCGCGACGAAATCGCTGCGACAATTTCATCTACAGCTGCATCGATAGAAACTCCATTATTTTGAGTTCCATCGCGGTAACGGAATGAAACTGCGCCAGCAGCAACGTCTTCGTCTCCAGCAATCAGCATGTAAGGAACTTTGCTGCGCTGAGCATTACGAATCTTCTTCTGCATGCGCTCATCTGAAGTATCGACCTCAACCCGAACACCCAGAGACCGTAACTTTGCCGCAACCTGAGCGAGGTATTCATTGTGCTCTTCTGTAATCGGAATACCCACAACCTGCACTGGCGCCAACCATGGCGGGAAGGCTCCTGCATAGTGCTCGAGTAACACTGCAAAGAATCGCTCAATGGAGCCGAACAACGCACGGTGAATCATGATTGGGCGCTGACGGGTGCCATCAGATGCTTGATACTCCAAATCGAAACGCTGAGGCAATTGAAAGTCGACCTGAATGGTGGACATTTGCCAAGTGCGACCGATCGCATCTTTGGCTTGCACAGAAATCTTGGGTCCGTAGAACGCTGCTCCGCCTTCGTCCAGCACCAGTTCTAAGCCTTGCTTTTCTGCTGAAATGCGCAACGTCTCTGTAGCTTCTGCCCACTCTTCGTCAGTGCCGATGCTTTTTTCTGGATCACGCGTTGAAAGCTCAAGATAGAAATCAGTGAGGCCATAGTCGCGCAGGAGATCAAGAACGAAGGTCAACAAGGAGTCGAGCTCTTCCCCCATTTGATCCTTGGTGCAATAAATATGCGCGTCGTCTTGAGTGAAACCGCGAGCTCTGGTGAGCCCTTGAACTACACCCGATTTTTCATAGCGGTACACCGTGCCGAATTCGAAAAGGCGAAGTGGAAGTTCACGGTATGAACGCCCACGTGCACTGAAGATCAGGTTGTGCATAGGGCAGTTCATTGGCTTGAGGTAATAATCAACACCCTGCTTGCGAATATTGCCTTCGGCGTCGTACTCGGTGTCAAGTTGCATTGGTGGGTACATGCCTTCGGCATACCAATCAAGGTGTCCAGATTTCTCAAAGAGTGCACCCTTGGTGATGTGCGGGCTGGTCACGAACTCGTAACCGCCTTCTTCGTGGCGCTTACGCGAGTAGTCCTCCATGACGCGACGGATTACGCCACCCTTGGGATGAAACACCGCCAACCCTGACCCCACTTCTTCAGGGAACGAGAACAAATCCAGTTCGGCGCCTAGGCGACGATGATCACGGCGCTCAGCTTCTTCCAAGAAGGTCAGGTACGCCTTGAGTTCATCTTTTGAAGGCCATGCAGTGCCGTAAATGCGCTGGAGTTGCTCATTCTTTTGATCGCCGAGCCAGTAAGCCGCTGCTGTACGCATGAGCTTGATGGCGTTCGTTGGGATGTAGCGCGTATCTGGAACATGGGGACCGCGACAAAGGTCGCCCCAGCAGCGCTCCCCTGTCTTGAGATTGACGTTGTCATAAATAGTGAGGTCTTTACCGCCGACCTCCATGACTTCTGCGCCACCTTCGCTACCGATCAAGCGCAATTTGTAGGGCTCATCGGCGAGCTCTACGAGAGCCTCAGCGTCGGTGACAATGCGTCGTTCGAAGCGTTGACCACTCTTCAAGATTGTGGTCATGCGCTTTTCAAGTTCAACCAAATCTTCAGGCGTGAAGGGGTTTTCAACATCGAAGTCGTAGTAGAAGCCATCCTTGACTGGCGGGCCAATCCCTAATTTGGCATCAGGGAAGGTGTCTTGAACTGCCTGCGCAAGTACGTGCGCAACGGAGTGGCGTAACACCGCCAAACCCTCAGGGGAATCGACGGAGACAGGCTCTACGACATCGGTGTCAGTGACCTCAGTACTGAGATCACGAAGTTCGCCGTTAATACGAGCGACAACCACTGAGCGGTCACCGCCCACCAGATCGAAGGCGGTTGTTGCCACGTGTGCTCCTCTTGATAGCCGGTCGCCATACCAAAGCGCCCGGATTGGTGGTCGATACTGGATTCGAACCAGTGACCCCTCGCGTGTGAAGCGAGTGCTCTAACCACTGAGCCAATCGACCTGAACGCAGCGAAGCCTACCCCGTGAGGAGGCAAGTGCACTTTCGGGACGCTTATGCGGCCCAGCGTCCACGAAATGACAGACATCAGCCTTTATCTTTGGTGAAAATCGTTTACTCAAGGAGAACAACATGACTGAACCTCGCAATCGGCGAGGCCTGGGCATCCGCTTTGCTGCGGCCGCCGCCCTCGTAATTGGCACGATTGGGCTGGCATCAGCCCCCGCAAACGCAGTAGGTGGTTGCACGATTTCCGGATTTGGATCGGGAACCATCGGCGTGCCTCAAACTCTGAGTGAAATGGGTTGCGGCAGTCCCTTGCTCGCAACTTACCCAAACGGTGCAACTGATGTGATTCCGTTTTACTCAACTGGCGCCGCTGATCAGGCAGTCTGGACTCCCAACCATCTTGGCCGGGCAACTCTGACATCGTCCACTGATGGTGCGGCTGGTTCATACACAGCAGATATTGCAACCACACCCACGAGCACAGTGGTTTCAGCACCTAATACGGCACAGGTTGGCGTCGCTACCCAGGTGACCGTCACGGTGAATTCAGTGAGCCCAAGTAACTATGTACCAACGGGAACTGTCACTGTTCGTGACGCAACAGGCGCGACCATCACAACGCTTGGTCTGACGCCAGGATCTGGCAACGGCCAGTCATACGCGTACTGGCGCTACACCGCCACGAATCCAGGCAACGTGGTCTTCATTGCGACATACAACGGTGACACAAATGCACGAACATCGGTATCACCTCAGGACCTCATGATCGTCACGCCTTCTGGCGGTAACATCTCGATTAGTGCACCATCACAGGTAACCGCAGGTGTGCCGGTGACGTTGACTGCCAATGTTTACCCACATTCAACACAAGGTTCAGTCGGTTTCACCATCAATGGCGCAGCGATTAGTGCCTCAGTGCAACTCGTGAACGGTGCCGCAAGTTACCTCTGGACACCAACAGGTGCAGGCAATGTGACTCTGGGAGCCAGCTTCACCACTAATCAGGGTGGATCTGGTTCCACTAGCCAGCCACTGACGATCATCGCTGGCCCTGTGACTAAGGATTACATCACTTTGACGCAGGTCGGGGCTGGTCCTTGGGCTCCTAACGGCTCATACACCCTTGGTGCTGGCACCTACCAGTTCACTGCAACCTCCCTTTCGGGAGCTCAGGTTCGCGTTGGTGAATCAGGTCCATGCTCATGGAGCGGTTACACCCTGACTGTTCCAACCGGCGGCCAGTGCAACATTCAGGCTGCTACCAACGGTGGTAACGGGTACGCACCTGCATCACAGGGCTACACCGTGACTGCTGGGCTTGGCACTCAAACCGCCGCCCTTGCAGCACCTAACTCAGGCAAGGTGAACTACAAGAAGGTCATCAAGCTTGAAACTCCAGCACAAGGCACCACGAATGCAAATCAGAACGTGATGTGGACTGTTGCAAAGAAGAGTAAGAGTGTCTGTGCTCTCGTGTTCCCTGCAGATGGCTCCGTGAACCTGAAGTTCAAGGCCCGCGGATTCTGCACGGTTACCGCAACTGCTCCTGGCATTCCAGGTCAGTGGGCACCATTCGTGCTCCAGCGCACCTACCAAGGCGCGTAACACTTCAGCAGTAATACGTAAGGCCCCGCTTCGGCGGGGCCTTACGTATGTGTCTTTGTATCCCGAACCTTAGGGATTGCTCATTTCATGCCGCTGAGCGATAAATGCACGACGCAGATCTTGTGAAATCGATCCAACATCAATGGATCTTCCATCGAGTGATGTGACCGGATGGATTCCTCGAGTCGTAGAGGTTAGGAAAAGCTCCTCGATGTCGCCTAAAGCCGAATACGGGATATCACGCTCTTTCACATCGAACAATTCAATAACAAGTCCACGAGTGACACCAGGTAAACATCCAGACGTTAAGGGCGGCGTGAGTACTTCGCCATCGATCACCACGAATACATTCGATGTGGTTCCTTCGCAAAGGTGCCCGACCGTGTTGGCCAGGATTGCTTCACTCGCGCCTTGAGCCTGTGCGAATTTCAGTGCCGTGCTGTTCTCTGCGTAGGACGTGCTTTTTGCACCAGCGATTGGTGACCGTTCATTTCGCACCCATGGCACGGTGATCACAGATGTTGAATCGGGCCATTGAGGTTGACCCATGCACGTAACAACGATCGTGGGCAGCGTTGACTTCCGACCCGCAGTGAAAGTGATGCGCAGTCTCCCAAGATCACCGATGACACTGGCATTTGCTGCGAGTACTTGATCCACTGCTTCGCGTATCAATTGAAGATTTGGATTAGGGAGTTCGAGAATCTCAGCTGATTGAATCAAGCGAGCCAGATGCCGATCTATCGCAAAGGGCTGGCCGCCATAAACCGCAACAGTCTCAAAGACCCCTTCACCCACAGTTAGACCTCGATCATCAACGCTAATAAGTGCCGTCGCATCTTCGATGAGTGCGCCGCCATCATTGGTTCCCAGCCAGATCATGCTTGACTCCCCTGTGTTTGGATCCATTCCTGCGCTGCAATATCGATGAGATGACTGGCCTTCAATTCAGTTTCGCGCCATTCACGCATTGCATCAGATCCCCAGGTAATTCCGGCACCGGTACCAAAACACAACTCATCACCATCAAGCCAAAAACTTCTAATCGACACTGCCAATTGCGCCTGCTGAGTATCCGAATCAACCCAGCCGATTGCACCGCAGTAAACATCGCGATTAGCCAACTCAAGTTCTTCTATGAGTTTCTGTGCAGCAATCTTCGGCGCGCCAGTAACTGAACCAGGAGGGAAGGTCGCGGTGAAGATCTCAGACCACGTGGTTCCGGCGAGCAGCTCGCTTTTAACGTGCGAGACGAGATGTACAAGACCAGGATGCTCTTCTTCGCGCAACAATCCTTCAACTTCTACTGTGCCGACTTCTGACACCCGAGCCAGATCATTGCGAACGAGATCGACAATCATCACGTTCTCAGCACGATCCTTTTCCGTAAGATCGAATCGAGTTTTTCCCGTACCTTTGATCGGTCCAGACGTTAACGTGCTCCCGTTGCGTCCAAGAAAGAGTTCAGGGCTGGCACATGCAATTGCAAGATCTAGGCCAGCAACTCGCACCATTGCTGAATACGGTGCTGGATTCCCACTCGCTAGCAGCGCGTGCAATCTGGCAATATCTCGCTCTGGGCTAGCCATTCTTGCGCGCATCACTCGACAAATATTTGCTTGGTACACGGTGCCTTCAGCAATTGCTGACCGCGTTGCTTCAACCGCATCGCAATACGCATCGACGTCCATCGAGGAACTCCACGAATCAACAGTTGGGCCCCTCCATGAGCCCACGAGCTCATGTGGTGGCTGAACGCTCCAATCGGCAAAGCGCAAAAATATTGGTGTACCCACATACGGGTACACCACGATCCATCTTCCGCCACGTTCAAGCACAAGCGGGTCAGTTGATGACTCCACCAGGTCTGTGGCCCACAGCCCCCCTGCGTAGGCAAGGTCAGCGTCTGGGACTGGTTCCACAGGGACATTGTGCCGCTTTTCGGTCACCCAGTTTCGCGCTCCGATACGTGGTCGGCTAATGTTCTCAATCGGTCATCATGGCCACGCGGACGTAGCGCAGCTGGTAGCGCACAACCTTGCCAAGGTTGGGGTCGCGGGTTCGAATCCCGTCGTCCGCTCGCAAGTGCCCACGGGCAGGCAGTAAGCCCTCGGGCGAGCTCAGGGTGGGTTGGCCGAGAGGCGAGGCAAGGGACTGCAAATCCCTCTACACCGGTTCAAATCCGGTACCCACCTCCATCTCTGTTGCGGTCAAAGCAATTGATTGCAATTGCCTTGTGCTCGTCTCGACGAAGTCTCCAATAGCCGGATTCACAACTCATACAGCACACCTGTAGTCTTTGCGCTGCTTAGGTCGATTGGCGCAGTTGGTTAGCGCGCTTCCTTGACATGGAAGAGGCCAGGGGTTCGAGTCCCTTATCGACCACTCGAAATGAACGGGAATCTGTACCCCAGGTTCCCGTTCTTTATTTTGCCTCGCTGATCTATCCCTTATGAAACGATGCTCCTATGCAAGCCGCGAATAATCGAATCATTACAGGCCGATCACTTGACCGGGTCATAAATTTTTCTGATGCGGTTGTTGCCGTCGCAATCACTGTGTTAGTTCTGCCCGTTGTTTCCATTGATGGCCCGTCACAGAATCAATCAATGCTCGACGTAATCCAAGCAAACTCAGGGCAACTCACAGCTTTTGTCGTGACCTTTTTCATGCTCTTTATATTTTGGCAAGGTCATCATCGAGTATTTGAGAACTTCTCGGCAATCAATAACTCCATCATGTGGCTGAATGCGGGTTGGCTTGCCACAGTTGCTTTTCTACCCTGGCCCAGCAAACTCATCGATATGGGCAACAACAGCGCTGACGCGAGTTGGCTCTACTGCCTGACTTTGTGCGTAAATGCCTTGCTGTTGCACTTCATCTATCAGGTGGGACGACGACACCCAGAATTCTTGGTCGACCCAAAGTTGTGGAGTTTTTGGCTCTCCATCAGTTTTGTATTTGCAGTCGCATTTGCAGTGCTATTCGTCGCTAGCCTCATCTGGCCCGGTACTGCGCTTTGGCTTTTGTTTTTGCTATTCCCGCTGCGATTTATTGTTCAACAAAAAGGAATACGTACCAAACCTTCAAGAAGTTAATTCACCAACGCTGCGCCTTCACGTGCTAACGCCACAAGCCGTGAGATCGCGCGGAAGTATTTCTTTCGATATCCGCCCTTAAGCATCTCCGCTGAAAAGAGCTCATCTAACTTAATACCTGAAGCCAGCACTGGAATATCTCTGTCGTAGAGACGATCAGCTAACACCACTAATCGAAGAGCTGTCGCCTGATCCGTTACCGGCTCAATATTCATGAATCCCACTGCTGCAACGCCATTGAGCAAACTTCCATAACGGGAAGGATGCACTGTTATTAAGTGTTGCTCTAACCGCGAAAATTCATCAATAGTGGCGAATTGATTACTTGCCAGACTTATTTCTATCTGTTGATTACTCAAAGGTGGCGGCGCATCAGGAAGCCCACGATGTCGGTAGTCCTCACCCTCTATCCGGAAAACATCAAAGTGTGCAGATAACCCTTGAATTTCACGTAAGAAGTCTTCCGCGGCGAATCGACCCTCACCCAATTTGTCCGGCAATGTGTTGGATGTCGCAGCTAGGCTGACGCCAGCCTTTACAAGTTCCCCCAACAAGGTAGACATCAACACCGTGTCGCCTGGGTCATCGAGTTCGAATTCATCGATGCAAACCAAATCATTCCGCGATAGCGCCTCAACTGCAGTTCGGAAGCCCAAGGCGCCTACGAGGTTTGTGTATTCAACAAAAGTTCCAAAACGTTTTCGACCAGGAACCGCGTGCCACAAAGATGCGAGTAGGTGCGTCTTGCCCACCCCAAAACCACCATCGAGGTAGATACCTGCCCGGCCCTCTGGCGGAGCACCGCGCTTAAACAAGCGCTTTTTTTCAGGCTCACGAGTAATACGCGAAGCAAATGCCTCAAGGGCACTCACTGCTGCCACTTGCGAGGGTTGGTCCGGTGCTGGAATGTAGGTAGAAAAACTCACTTCGGAGAACCGTGGTGGCGGAATAAGTTCATCTACCATTTGCTGAACCGATACATGAGGATTGCGATCAGCCAAGGCCCGAGGTTCAGACATGATGCACGAAGCCTAGCCCGGACATGGCACGATCAATCCATGCCACAGGCGAACAGCGACGCAGTCCAGTCCATGCCACATCGCGACATTCCTGATCTGTACTCATGGCCCGAGGCGGCAATTGGCCACTCTGCCCCGTGGGTACGTTGCAATATGGTGATGTCACTTGACGGTGCTGTCGTGGACTCTGAAGGTAAATCTGCTGGTCTTGGCACGGACGCCGACAAGAGGGTCTTCCTCGCCGTACGGCGCGATAGCGACGTGATCTTGGTTGGTGCAGGTACCGCACGCACAGAGGGCTACCGCCCAACCACTGTGCCAATCGCTCTCGTGAGTAACCGACTGAACCTTGACCAATCCATGCCTGTTTTCACACAGGCAACCAGCGATACTCCGCCGACCTTAATCATCACATCGCAAACGGCTGCCGACCAGGCACCTTCATGGCTTGCTGCACACTCCACGATCATTCCTTGCGGTGACACACACGTTGATCTTTCAATTGCGATCCAGGAACTTCATGCCCGCGGTCTGGATCGGATCCACTGCGAGGGTGGTCCAGCTTTGCTCACGTCGCTACTGGAATCTGAACTTCTTGATGAACTGCTCTTAACTGTGACACCACTCCTCCTAGGCGGAGGAGCAACCATGATTACCTCGTCCTTGGGCAAGATCCAAGGTGAATACACGCAGGTCCGGACAGATGAGGGCACTGTGCTTATGAGATTTAGTCCTCGGTACTCGTCATGATCAATCCGACGGCAAGGGATCTCTTCGCGATACGGTCCTGACATGAATACTGGTGTGATCGTGCTGTGGACTTTCGCGGTTGTCTTGGGTCTGTTCGGTTTGGCTTTTGTCTGGACGGGGCTCAATGGTGAACGTGGCTACTGGTCACAACGCGATCCACATGGCAACGCACGCAATGATGCAACCAAATTCCCCACGATCCTTCGAAACGCCTTCACCTATGCCGTGGGTGAGGTGCGTGCGCCGTTGCGGATTGCAGCAATTGGCGTCATTCTTATTTATGCCGCTGTGGCGTTCGCAGTGGTGGCGGTTATCGTTTCTTTACTGAATTCTTAAGTATTTATTCGCTGTGCGAATCGCCAGCCTCATCAATTGGTGGCCCAACATTCGTTCCATCATTAGGGCAATCGCCCATCCAATATTCACTTACCGGCGCTGGTGGTGTTGCACCTGGATTTGCTTTCAACCAGTTATCTGTTGACGTGAGGTATTGACTCAGAGCCTGCTGCCCTTTAACAACGGAAGTATCCCAGCCACAATTGGGAATGGGTTCTGTTGCTGGGACCTGATTTGAACACGCCGCTATTGAACACACGGCAATAAGTGCGCCTGACGCAAATATTGATAATTGGCGAACGTCCACTCATATACGTTACTTGCGCGCCTACTGAGTTCAGCTCAATGAAATCAACCTGTTACGGCTGAAGCATCGAAACCGGACACTGCAGCAGCCCACCGAACACCCAATTCAGAGCCAAAAAGCTTTGTTCCTAGCTCATAGAGGTGCAGCAACTGCGCAGCGTCACCCTCGATCATGGCGCCTTCTACTTTGGCATTCCATTCGATCTCTTCGATCGTCATACCTTGAGTATGAACCTAAAACCCGCTGCCTACCATGAGTCCATGGCCCTGTTCAACAATATTGAGTCCAATAGCGAGCCCGGTATCAACCACTTAGGTCGTTCATTACGTACATTGCAAGACTATGTAGCTGCAACTGGCGCGAGCCAAGAATTGGCAGAGCGGGCCGCCCTTGTTATCGATGAGGTCGTGGGCCTATTGGAACCGGATCGGTATGTCGCCGCACGCGACAAAGGGTGGGATGACACCCAGAGGGCTCGCGGTTCACGAACACTCAATCCCCCGTATCTCACAAGATCAGTCACCAAGGAAACATTTAGGGCAACCGTCACTTTCGGGAGCTTTTACCTCGGCGGTAATGGAGCGGTGCACGGTGGAGCAATTCCACTGCTCTTTGATCAAGTGCTCGGGCAACTAGCCAATTATGAACGACCTATTTGCCGTACTGCCTATCTCAACGTTGATTTCAAAAACGTAACGCCATTAGATGTTGAACTTGAAGTCCGCGCTCACTTCGAAAAGATCGAGGGCCGTAAGCGCTTCACCTACGCGGCGCTCTATCACGGCGATCTACTTACAGCCGAAGCTCGCGCTCTATTTATCGAGCTGAAAGATGGCGCGGCATAGGTCCTGGATAAGCAAGCCTGCTACCGCAAACCATGCTTTGATTTCAGCATGAAACCGCAACCAGTATTTGTGCAGTACCAAGGCGAGGTATACGCCGGATCAATGGTTGCCTGGCGCTCGATTAAAGGCATCACTCACGGCGTTACGTTCGGTGCGGGCCTAGTCCGATTCCGACGCTTTGACCGTGATTATGAATTGTGGTTTACCCAAGGAGCTATCAGGCCAGCAAACCCAGACGACGACTCCGTGCCGGATGAAGAATGGTCAACGGAAGCTGTTGAACGATTTCTTGCGACGTTACAAGACGACAAGTGATCGCACTTACTTCAGCGACGCCCAGTGATCAATCACAACATCCGATGTGGTCACTAACGCAATATTGCGAATCGTGTACTTCAGAAGATAAGGCACATACTCGGGTGGATCACCTGCAATGCAGTCACTAATCACTGCGCACTTATAGCCCGCGTTTGTGGCTTCAATCGTGGTACCTAACACAGCAAGATTCGCAGACATCCCCATGATGACTACTGACTTGATACCTAGGTTTCTTAAGTAGTTATCCAACGGCGAAGAAGCAAACGAGGTCAGCCCTAGTTCGCGCTGGATGATGATGTCTTTTTCTTGTGGGTCAAGCCCTGGCGCAACTGGACCTAAGCCACCGCTCCATTCGCCGCCTGATTCGCGACCGCGAATGAGATCGTTCGTAGGACGACCAAGCCCATCATTACGCCAACTATTGTTGATGAAAATAATTTGCGCACCCACGGCACGGGCAGCGACATTTACCTTGGCAATGTGACCAACAAGATCCATTTCGATAGCACTCTTGGCAAGGCCTGGAATCCGAGGGTTTACAGGATCGACGAGACGAGCCTGCGTTTCCACAACTAGTACCGCAGTGGTAGCCGGATCCAAATATGGACCTACATCAATTGCCATGACCGCTCCACCCACGCTCGACGTAAAAGAAAGCCACAGGCTAGTGCAATCACACTTCTCTGCACAGAGTTATTGCCATAGAACTATTTGCGCGAACGCTTCTCTCTCACGCGCATCATGATGCGTATAGGTGTTCCATCGAAGCCATATTCCTCGCGGAGCCTACGTTCAATAAATCGTCGATAACCGGCCTCGAGGAATCCTGTTGTGAACAACGCGAAGGTCGGTGGGCTCGTTGCCACCTGAGCACCGAACAAGATTCTGGGCTGCTTGCCACCACGAATCGGGTGTGGATTTGATTGCACGATCGACGCAAGGAACTGGTTCAGGCGGCCGGTGGAAACGCGCGTTTCCCAGCCCGCCAACGCTGTCTCAATTGCCACTTCAAGGCGTTCAATATGTCGACCGGTCTTTGCTGAAACGTTGACGTGTGGCGCCCATGGAACCTGCACGAGATCTCGGTCGATTTCGCGCTCAAGGTAGTGGCGACGCTCTTCGTCAGTTAAGTCCCACTTGTTAAAAGCGATGACGATCGCACGGCCAGCTTCTTCGGCCATAGAAATAATGCGCACATCTTGTTCACTGATCGGTTCAGACGCATCAACCAAGATCAATGCAACTTCGGCACGATCCAAGGCAGCAGTCGTACGCAACGTTGCGTAGTACTCGTGACCGCTTGCTTCCTTTGCGCGGCGTCGAATTCCAGCAGTGTCAACAAACCACCACCACTTTTCTTTTAGCTGTACAAGTTCGTCAACTGGATCAACCGTGGTGCCGGCAACTGAATCAACAACAACGCGCTCAGATCCAGCCATCGCGTTCAACAACGATGACTTGCCCACGTTGGGTTTTCCAAGAAGGGCAACTCGTCGAGGCCCCACCCCACGCATGCGGCCTTTGCCTTCTTCAGGAAGCACCTTGACGATCTGATCAAGGAGGTCACCTGAACCACGGCCATGCTGGGCTGAAACTGGATATGGCTCACCTAGCCCAAGTGACCAAAGCGTTGTTGCTTCCATTTCAAGTAGCGCGTCATCTGCTTTATTGGCCACAAGAATGACGGGCTTTCCAGAACGACGCAGGACTTCAACGACCGCTTCATCGGTATCGGTTGCACCAACCGTTGCGTCCACAACGAATGCCACAGCATCAGCATCGTTGATTGCCCGTTCAGCTTGTGCAGCAATTGCCGCCGCCATGCCCTTGACCTTGCGATCCCATCCGCCGGTATCGATCAAAATAAAGCGTTTGCCATTCCAGTCAGCTTCATATGTCACACGGTCACGTGTTACACCTGGGAAGTCTTCAACGACTGCTTCACGGCGACCAATAATGCGATTGACCAGGGTCGATTTTCCAACGTTTGGTCGACCAACGATCGCAAGAACTGGCCATCCTTCGGTGTTGTTTTTTTCTGTGAGATCGGCCAGATCCTCGTCGAACTCACCAAACTCAGCGCGAGCAGCGGCCAGCGCTAGTTCGAGGGCAGCTTCGTCCTCAATTTCCTCAATCTCTGCACTGCCTTCAACGAATTGCGGCTCGGTGGCATCACCTTCATCGGTGTCAATTGATACCCAACCGTCAGTCATGCCCTGCCTGCTTTCGTATTCGAGCTCGAGCATCTGCCTGAGCTTGGCGCACCTGTTCGCTCACTGTGAGGACAGTGGCTAGCGCACAAGGATCGCCACTTGGCGAAATCTGAATCGGTGCTTCGAACAGGATACCGATCTTCGAGCGTGGTCTTGGCGGGTCGGTGGCGACCTTGCCACTTGCCCCCGTCACCATCACCGGAATCACCGCAGCCCCCGTGGCCGCTACTAAGTACCCCAATGAGGGCGATTTCCCCATGAATCCGACTGCCTGACCAACTTTCAGAAGGTCCAGCGCTTGGCGCATTGCCCCAAAACCAGGCTCTTCGAAGGGGATATCTCCACCTAAATACCGGGTCTTTTTCGACAGCACTTCCCGAAGAGCACCATCAATGACCATATTGACCGGGCGAGGCGAGCAAATATTCACAATCGGTGCGACGAGTACGCCCAACCCCGAAACATTCAAAATGACCGGGCCGGTCAATGGAACGTTCTCGGCTCCCTGCACTTCTAAGGAGTACAGAGCTTTGAGCGCGGGAGCCGTGAAATTGCGAAGGGTGGCGGCCCGAGAAAAGCCACCCATTAGCTCGCAGCTTGTGCTCGGGAAATCACTTCAGCGATGACTTGATCCAACGTCAGGTCGCTCGTGTCGAGTTCATAGGCTTCCTGGCTTTGCGTCAGTGGGCTTGCTGCACGAGTTGAATCAAGGTGGTCGCGACGCTCAAGGGCTGCCTGAGTCGCCTTAACTTCTTGTGAACTCGCCTCAGCGGATCCAGCATCTTCTTTCGCTCGTCGCAGTGCACGAATTTCAGGACGCGCAGTGAGGAAGATTTTGACTTGAGCATCTGGAAGTACGACCGTGGTGATGTCTCGGCCTTCAACCACAATGCCAGTTCCTGCTTGCAATGCCTCACGCGCTTGAATGCGCTGCAATTCAACGAGAAGTTCACGAACCTTTGGCACGGCGCTCACCGCGCTCACTGCGCTCGTGACGCGTTCATCGCGTATTGCAGAACTTACGTCAACACCATCAACTTCGATTGTTGACTCAGTTGGGTCTACCCCGCTCATAAGTGCGGGGACTTCACAAAACTGCGCAACGTGTTCGGCATCGTTCGGGTCTATTCCTGCATTGAGCACAGCCCACGTCATAGCCCGGTACATCGCTCCGGTATCCAGATATCGCCACCCCAAGGCCCGTGCAGTTCCTCGACACACGCTTGATTTTCCTGATCCCGCAGGGCCATCAACAGCAATCACAAGCGGATTCACAAGACACCTTTAACATCAAATTTTCTCGACACCAAAGCATCAACTAAATTTTCAGAACGATCGGGCCGCACTGAAAGCTCAACCAATCCGCTAGGCCTTCCCAATACGTGTTCAATACGAACGTCTTCTAAGTTAATTCCCGCGTCACCCGCTGCAACAAAAAGCCTCGCGAGTTCGCCTGGCTTGTCTTCAATAAGCACCGCTACTTGACTAAATGCAGCTTCGACATTTCCATGGCGACCTGGGATTCTTGCTCGACCCTTTGCCCCAGCACGTAATGTTGCATCAAGAATTTCTGAGTGATCTTCATCCCCATTGGCCAATTCCCGAAGCGCGTGCAAAACCTCTTGCAATTCAGCCACTAACCCACCGATAACTTCAGCAACCGGTGCAGCATTCTCCGAAAGAATGTCCACCCAAAGCGTGTTGTCGGAAGCGGCGATTCGTGTCATGTCACGCAAACCTTGCCCAGCTACAGCGATGTGGTGTTCATTAGCCGGTAACAGTTGTGCAGCAAGCGCACTACTCAAAATTTGTGGCGCATGTGAAACCAATGCAACGGCTTGATCATGTTCTTGCACTGTCATTTTCACTGCAATCGCACCACAGGTAAGCGCAAGCTGCTCTACAAGATCCTGCGATAAATCCGACGATGAACCAAGCGCAGTAATGATCCACAGACGATCATCGAAGAGATCCTTACGCGCCGCCGCTGCACCAGCAACTTCCCGACCGGCCATTGGGTGGCCACCAACGAGGCGTGACTCATCGGCGCCAAAAGCAATTGCTTTCCGCAAAATATTGCTTTTCACACTCGTAACATCGGTAATCACTGCTTCAGGGAATTCAATACTCGCATCGGCAATGACTCGTGCTGCAAACCGCGGTGGAACAGCGACCACGACCATTTGCGGTGTTTGCCCTTCACGTTTCATCGCGTCAAATGGCACACCAGCACCCATATCAACGGCGGTATTGACCTGCGACTGATCAACATCGCGCAGCCACACATCTACGTTGGCGCGCGCAAGAGCCTGCCCTATTGATGCACCAATGAGCCCCGCTCCAATAACTAAGACGGGACCTTGAATTGCTTGTGGCTCAGATTCGTTCACGACTTCACGTCCGGGCGCAAAACCTCTGCACCGCGTAAGTACACATGGCGAATTTCTGTGCGCGGGGTATCGATTTCAACATGAAGCATGACTCGCACGGTCAAAGCAAGCGCCCCAAGTACGTCAATTTCCTGCGCACACATCAATGGAACTTCACCAAAGCCAAATTCTCGTGCAGCCTTAGCCGGAAAGCCCGAGTGAATGTCTGGGGTGCACGTAAAAAGGACGCTCACAACGTCATCTGTAGTGATCTGATTTCGCACCAAGATGGTGGTGAGCATTTCACCTACAGCCTCGGTCATCTCAACGGAATCGTCCTTGGTGAGGCACACCGCTCCCCTGATTGCACGCATGGCGGCAGCCTACAGACCAACGGCCGTATAGAGGGCGTGCAAGTCCGATCCCGTGAGCTCAATGACCTCACCTGGCTTGAGGTTGCCTAAATACAAGGGCCCAATGCGGGTCCGCACCAAATCAATAACGGGATGGCCCACGTGGTCCATCAGGCGCCGCACAATACGGTTACGACCCTCATGAATCACTAACTCCACCATGGCGCGGTCTTTAGCCTGCTGAATGATGCGAACTGCGTCCACCTTCATCGGACCGTCTTCCAACTCCACGCCGCTCTTGAGTAATCGCAAAGTCTGCTGCGTGACCATGCCCTCGACCGTTGCGACATATGTCTTATCAACACCGTGCGCAGGGTGACCCACACGATTGGCAAGTTCACCATCATTCGTGAAGAGCAACAAACCTTCGGTATCAGCATCGAGCCGACCGATGTAGAACACACGCTCAGGGCGATCGGCCAACATGTCACCAACACATGGGCGGCCCTGCTCATCGTCCATCGTCGTAATTACGCCGCGAGGCTTGTTCATCACTAACACAATATTGTCGGGTGCCGTTGGAATTCGCTTGCCGTCAACGTGAACGACTGCCGTCGTTGGATCAATGCGCATGCCCTGTTCTTCGACAACGCTGCCGTTAACACTTACCCGACCTTCTTCGATTAACTGCTCACATCGACGACGACTACCGATACCGGCTTTCGCTAGAACCTTCTGTAACCGCAGTTCCGTATCGAGCTCAGGTTGCTGTTCAGTCATTAGTCACCAAAAGCAACGGAATCGAGAACATCTTCAAGATCGGCAAGATCAGGAAGATGTTCAGCAAGCGGTGGGAGATCATCGAGTGATGCAATACCAAGACGCTCAAGGAAGGTCGACGTTGTGCGATACAGAATTGCCTGTGACTCTTCTTCATGACCCGCTTCTTCGATCAAGCCACGAGCCACCAAGGTACGAATCACACCGTCAACATTGACTCCACGCACAGCGCCGACGCGACCTCGGGTAACAGGCTGGCGATATGCAATCACAGCCAAGGTTTCAAGCGAAGCCTGAGTCAAACGAGCTTGTTGACCGTCAAGTACATAGCGCTCAACAACAGGCGAACATTCAGCGCGCGTGTAGTAACGCCATCCACCAGCAATTTCTCGAAGTTCAAATCCACGTACTGCTTCGTCATAATCCCGAACCAAGGCGCGAACGGTCTCTTCAACCTCATCAGTGGTTTGACGAGTGGCCTGAGCCAATGCAACAACACTCATTGGCTCATCTGCGAGCAACAACAACGCTTCGATAGCCGCAGCAAGACTTGGAGCACCTAGTTCCTCAGGTTCTTCGGCGGCATCCGTCGCGTCAAGTTCTTCCTGAATGCCTTCGTCAAGGACAGCCTCGTTGGACTGCACGTCTTCTTGCACGTCACTCATCGCCTTGCTCCTTCATGTCACTTTCATCGAGATCAGTTGCCTGAATTTCATGGGCTTCAGCCTGGGATACGGCTTCAGCAACTGGCGCCACGAGATCAATGGGACGTTCCTCATCAAATTCATCGGTGACTCTGATTTCATCAGTGTCGTTGCCCGTCCAACGAATGGTGAGATCACCAAGTGGCGTGATCTGCTCGAAGGCAACCGCAGCTTCCCTGTAAAGCTCAAGTAATGCCAAGAATCGACCAACAACCAACATGGTCGTATCGCAGTCTGCAATGAGTGCGCGGAACGTGCTCGTGCGTACCCGGCGCAATCGATCAATGATGATTTGTGCTTGTTCACGCACGTTGACCTTTTGCACGTGAATGTGCCCGACACCGACTTCTTCAACAGGCTTTGGCGCCAGCGCCTTCGCAGCCAGTGCAGCGAATTGGTCCGGGCCTAGCCCCAACAGCACCTCTGGTAGTAACGCCGAGAATTGCGCTTCCAGACCAACCGTACGAGGGAAACGCTTATTGGCATTCGCCATGCGATCAGCAAATATTGCTGATACTTCCTTGTATGCCCGATATTGGAGCAAACGAGCAAACAGCAGGTCGCGCGCTTCCAGTAGTGCGAGATCTTCTTCATCCTCAACTTCACCGCTTGGCAATAGTCGAGCTGCTTTGAGATCCAGCAAGGTAGCTGCAACTACGAGGAAGCTGCTTGCTTCATCGAGATCCCAGGTTTTTCCCTGTTCGCGGATGTACTTGATGAATTCATCGGTAACTGTGTGTAGAGCCAGCTCTGTAACTTCAAGTTTGTGTTTTGAAATAAGCGACAACAGTAAATCAAACGGACCATCAAAATCACCAACGCGAACAGAAAACCCTTCAGGAGCGGGTGCTTGCGTCGAAGTAATCTCAGGCGCGGATTCGTCAGGCTCTACGACTTCTTGCGCAATTTGCGTCCCGGTCACCGGGCTAATACCTCGCGCGCCAATTGACGGTATGCGTCGGCACCTGAGCTGGTCGGAGCGAATTGAGTGATTGGCTCACCAGCAACTGCTGCATCAGGGAACTTCACTGTGCGATTAATTGCGGTCTTAAATACTTGATCGCCAAAAGCCTGCTGCACCGTTTGAAGTACTTCACGACTGTGCAAGGTGCGGGGGTCATACATCGTTGGCAACACACCAAGAATGACGAGTCCTGGATTCAGGCGAGCTTTGACTTTGTTAATGGTGTCTTGAAGCAACGCAACGCCGCGAAGGGCAAAGTATTCAGTTTCCATGGGAATGATGACGCCGGTACTTGCTGTTAAAGCGTTCAAAGTAAGCAAGCCAAGCGATGGCTGGCAGTCAATCAAGACAATGTCGTACTCAGCCATGAGGGGCGCGATGGCGCGACCAAGTGCGTACTCGCGACCAACCTCGCTTACCAGTTGGAGTTCGGCAGCCGAGAGGTCAATGTTGCTGGGAAGTAGATCCAGGTTTTCAACGTCTGTATGAATGACGACATCGCGCACATTGCATTCATGATCCGTTAAAACGTTGTAGACCGTCAGATCCATTTCATTTGGGTTTACGCCAAACGAGACTGACAGTGCACCCTGTGGATCGAAATCCACGAGGAGGACCTTGCGGCCGTAGCCGGCAAGGGCTGCTCCCAGGGAAACCGTGGAAGTGGTCTTTCCTACGCCACCTTTTTGATTGACCATGGCGATCACCCGGGCCGGGCCGTGCGAGGTCAATGGAGCAGGCTCAGGAATTGAGACTGCGGCAGGCGCCGATGCGGCTGCTGACTGCTCTTCCGAACTCATGGCCATCCCTCTCGACAATCACTCACGAACCAACGCCCCAGCCTAATGGGCTAAGGCCTAAGCGCGCGGATGGCTCGTGGCATACACCTCACGGAGCGTGTCGGCTGTGACTGCGGTGTAGATCTGCGTGGTCGTGACCGAGGCGTGGCCCAGGAGCTCCTGCACCACGCGAACATCTGCCCCACCCTGGAGCAAATGGGTGGCATAGGAGTGTCGAAGAGTGTGGGGGCTGACTTCTACGTCCAAATGGGCCTTAACCGCGGCCTGGCTTACAACCGCATAGGCACTCTGTCGAGATAACCGCGATCCACGCGCATTTACGAATACTGCGGGTGTCCCCTTGCCTTTCATGATCAGGGCCGGCCTGCCACGAACGAAGTACTCCTCCAGGGCAGTGATGGCAAAGTCGCCTAAGGGCACCAGCCGCTGCTTGTTTCCCTTGCCCGTTACCACGATTGAACGATCCGGGATGTTGAGGTCGTCAAGATCAATGCCAATGGCTTCACTTATGCGCACACCCGTGCCATACAGGAGTTCCACGAGGGATCGATCTCGCAGTCCACCTGGAGTGTCAATGTTTCCGGCTGCCTCCAATAGAGCGCTGACCTGCTCAATGGTCAAGGCTTTGGGAAGTCGCTTACCACTTGATACAGGCGTCACCAGGTGGCTTGGATCTTGAGTAGCCATACCTTCATCAACGGCAAAGCGATGAAACCCTCGCACGGCGATCAACGTTCGCCCAGCACTGGATGCAGCAAGGGGCACCCCAAGGGATGGATCTCGTAGTGAGGCAGCGAAATCAGAAACATCGGTTTCCGAAACGGACTGTGCACTGAGTAGTGCTCGCGATTCACACCATTGTGCATATCTGGCCAAATCACGGCGGTAGGCGCTTAACGTGTTTGCAGCAAGCCCCCGCTCGATAGCAAGGTGATTGAGGTATCCGCTAATTTCGCGATCGATCTGCACGACTAGTGCTGATCTTTCTTATTGAAATTCAATGGGATGCGGCCTTCATGTACCAGGGCATCGCGCATGACCCATGGTTCACGTGCATCGCGTAGACCACGCCAGCCTTGCTCTCGGTACGCCCAGGCCGCCAATATTCCAGCTACCGCCGTAGGTCCGCTTATTGCTCCGGACAACACGAGATCCTTTGCTTGATCAAGATCAACCCACGTGCGGGGCAGATACATTTCTTCGGCTTCACCAGTTAACGGACGGCCTCCAGGAAGCTCGTGCAGATCGCGCGCGAGATAGATGCGAATTGCTTCGCTCGACCCTCCCGGCGAATTCAAGAAATCAACCAGCGTGTGCCATCTGTGTGCTTGGTAACCGGACTCTTCAGCAAGTTCACGTTGAGCGGTGATTTCCGGCGCTTCGCCTGCTACATCAAGTAGCCCAGCAGGGGGTTCAAAAATATATGTAGCAATTGGGTGACGATATTGACGAATTAAAAGAACGCGGTCTTGATCATCAATCGCAATCACTGCAACCGCACCTGGGTGGACAACGATGTCGCGTTCGATTAAACGACCATCAAAGTCAACGGTGTCACGACGAATACTCCACACCTTGCCCTCGAACTGGGCAGACGAATTCACAATTGGAAAAGACCCGCCACCATCGGCGACCGGTCCATTCCAATGTTCGTCAGTCATTGCTTCAACTAAGCGGTGACTGCTGCTTGCTGCTGACGCACCAGTGCGGCTGCTGCAAGACCCGCAAATAGTGGATGCGCGCGTGTTGGACGCGAGCGGAATTCTGGGTGAGCTTGGGTAGAAACGTAATACGGGTGAACATCAGCGGGTAGCTCAACAAATTCCACTAAGCGACCATCTGGCGAAGTACCAGAAAACACCAAACCAGCTTCTTCCAGTTGTGGTCGATATGCGTTATTGACTTCATAGCGATGACGATGGCGCTCATCAACATACGGAGAACCGTAGGCGCCAGCGACGACTGATCCTTCTTGTAACTTCGCTGGGTAAAGCCCCAAACGCATCGTGCCACCCATATCGCGATCACCTGAGATCACATCGCGCTGATCGGCCATCGTTGCCACAACAGGATGTTGAGTTGACTCATCAAATTCAAGTGAATTTGCATCAGTGAGACCAGCAACATTTCGCGCATATTCGATAACCATGCACTGCAATCCAAGACATAAACCAAGGGTCGGAATGCCATGCGTGCGTGCATACGTCAATGCACCAAGCTTTCCTTCAAGCCCACGCACACCAAATCCACCAGGAACACAAATTGCATCCAAATGCCCAATAGCTTGCTCAGCGCCAGCTTCAGTTGCGCAATCATCACTAGCTACCCAATGAATATTCACCTTCGTACTGTGATGGAAACCACCGGCACGCAGCGCCTCAGTAACTGAAAGATAGGCATCAGGCAAATCAATGTACTTTCCGACAAGCCCAATATTGACTTCGTGCGCTGGACTATGAACGTGCTTGAGCAACGCGTCCCAGCTTGTCCAATCAACATCGCGGAATGGCAAATCAAGACGACGCACAACATAGGCATCAAGACCTTCAGCGTGCAGAACCTTTGGAATGTCGTAGATGCTTGGCGCATCAGTGGCCGCAACTACTGCCTCAAGATCCACGTCACACATTAATGAGATCTTGCGCTTAATCGCCGATGGAACCGGGCGATCAGCACGAAGAACAATCGCATCTGGCTGAATACCGATGTTGCGAAGAGCCGCAACTGAATGCTGCGTTGGCTTTGTTTTTAATTCACCTGAAGGACCAATGAAAGGCAGCAGTGATACATGGAGAAAGAACGTGTTATCTCGACCAACTTCATGGCGTACCTGGCGAATCGCCTCGAGGAATGGCAGAGATTCAATATCGCCAA
This sequence comes from Candidatus Nanopelagicales bacterium, assembly GCA_028687755.1. NCBI lineage: Bacteria > Bacillati > Actinomycetota > Actinomycetes > Candidatus Nanopelagicales > Candidatus Nanopelagicales bacterium. Next base: position 8,561 of record JAQTZL010000001.1, on the reverse strand, counting down.
CGGTGCCGCCAACTTCAGTGATCACCACATCAACGTCAGGCCCAGCCATTCGACGAATACGAGACTTAATCTCGTTGGTGATGTGCGGGATCACCTGGACGGTGTCGCCCAAATATTCGCCACGTCGTTCCTTAGCGATCACGTTTGAATAAACCTGACCCGTCGTGACGTTTGCAGAACCGTGTAGATCGGTGTCAAGGAAGCGTTCGTAGTGACCAACGTCTAGGTCGGTTTCCGCGCCATCATCGGTGACAAACACTTCACCATGTTGGAACGGATTCATCGTTCCTGGATCAACGTTGAGATACGGATCCAGCTTTTGCATCGTGACGCGAAGGCCACGTGACTTCAGGAGGTTACCCAGACTTGAGGCAGTGAGCCCCTTGCCAAGTGAAGAGGCGACGCCTCCAGTAACGAACAGATGCTTGGTTTGGCGCTGGGCACTCATGGAAGACCAGACTATCAGCGAGTGCGCTCTGCCGCTGCCATGGCAAGGAGTTCCTCGGCATGTGCCAGGCCCGAATCCGATTCATCGAGGCCCGAAAGCATGCGCGCGAGTTCCGCGGCCCGATGTGTTCCCGTCACATCCTTAACACTGGACGCCGTGATGACCCCATCGCTGGACTTTTCAACGACCAGATGACGATCGGCGAAGGCTGCGACCTGCGGCAAATGGGTCACCACAATGACCTGAGCTTCCATGGCTAACTTTGCAAGGCGCCGGCCCACTTCAACCGCTGTGCGCCCTCCAATGCCGGCATCGACCTCGTCAAAAACAAAGGTGGGCACCGAATGGCGGCCTGCCATGGTTACTTCAATGGCCAGCATCACGCGCGAGAGTTCGCCGCCAGAGGCTGCTTTGGTCACCGGCCCAGGGTCAGCACCTGGGTGCGGTCGCAGCAGAAATGAAACGGCATCTGACCCATTGCTATTGAAGTCTTCAATATTCGCGCTCGAAGCGATGTCGATGACCAGCTGCGCGTCAGGCATCGCAAGGGATCGCAATTCATGACTCACTGCATCCGCCAGTTCATTGGCTGCATGCCTGCGAATTTCGGTTAACCGACTTGCAACTTCAACCACACCCTGCCGACTCACTTCTATAAGTTGACGTAGCTCTTCAACACGCTCATCTCCCCCATCCAGGCTCGAAAGTGTGCGCTCAGCTGCAGTGCGCCACACCAGCACATCGTCAATTTCAGGCCCGTATGACTTCAGCAATTTCCGGAGGGCAGCGCGGCGTTCTTCAACCCAGGCTTGGCGTGCTGGATCGGCCTCGAGGTCACTTAAGTAACTGGCCATTTCAGCACCAGCATCAGCGAGGAGTGCATTGACCTGCTGAAGTTGCAAGCGTATTTCACCCAAGGAGGCATCGATGGTCGACAGCCGATCAACTGCTTTCAGTGCAATCGCAACGTCGCCTACAACGCCGTCACCAACGTCGTTTCCCACTAACGTGTCATGCGCAAGAGTCAGATCTTCAAGTAGCGCCCCTGCATTCGATAATCGTGCAGCTTGAACATCGAGCGCTTCATCCTCACCCACTTCAGGATTCACCGCGTTGATTTCTTCCAAACCAATACGTAATTGTTCAGCTTCACGTTCCCGATCTAAACGATGAGTAGTGAGATCCTCAAGTTCTGCAACACTGGCTTTCCATGATTGAAAGGCGCTGCGAAATTCCAGTAGAGCGTCATGACATGGCGCACCCGCGAAGCGATCTAGCATCTCGCGCTGACGATCTGGTGACCGCAATTGCCATTGATCAGCTTGTCCATGAATTGCTATTAATTCACCCGAAACTTCTTCAAGTAATGAACGCGGAACGGTGCGGCCACACGCTACTGCTCGACCGCGACCCTCAGTTGGCACAGTTCGAGTCAAAATAATTTCGGCCGCATCTGCATCGATATCTGGTGGTGCACCAGCATCTTGGAGTCGATAAATCAACTTCTCGCTGTTCGACGCTACAAGCCAGTTACCTTCGACACAAGCCTCAGACGCGCCACGACGAACAATGGAACTCTCAGCTTTGCCACCCGCCAACAGGCTCAAACCGGTCAGCACCATGGTCTTTCCCGCGCCAGTTTCACCCGTTATTACGGTCAGACCGGGAGAAAACTCCATGTGGGCGTCATCAATAACGCCCATCCCCTGAATACGCAGACCGGTAATCATTTACGCCCGCCAGCCATCGACAGGCAGGGCAAATTTCGCTACTAGCCGGTCTGTGAACGGCGCATCCGCTAGGCGGGCGAGTTGAACTGGGTTGGAATTTCTGCGCACTTCAATGCGAGATCCACCGGAAATTTCGCTAGTGCGACGGCTATCAGCGGCTAATAGACAGGCCGACTCATGGGAAATTTCAAACACAATGACGCTTGACGGGCCGACCACGAGTGGGCGAGCAAACAGTGCATGAGCACTTAACGGCACGATCAGCATCGCTTCGACTTCTGGCCACATCACTGGGCCACCAGCAGAAAAAGCATAAGCAGTTGAACCTGTCGGAGTGGACGCAACGACACCGTCGCAACCCCAACGCGAAAGTGGACGACCATCAACAGCGACGAGGACGTCGATCATGCGAGAGCCTGTCGCTTTTTCCAAGCTCACCTCGTTCAGCGCCCACGTGCGCAACACTTCACGCTCGCCTTCAAGTACGCGAATATCCAACGCCATGCGTTCTTCTACATGCCAACGACGATTCACGATTGCATGAGTCACAGCATGAACATCTTCAGACTCTGCTTCAGCTAGGAAACCCACGTGACCCAAATTCACCGAAAGAATGGGAACGCTTGCCGCTCGTGCACGTTCAGCTGCGCGAAGAATCGTTCCATCGCCACCGAGCACGACAACGACCTCGCACCCATTCGCTGCGGTTTCATCCGCAGCAACGACGTCAACATCGTTAGGGATTCCCGATCCCCAATCCAAAGCATCATCGGCGGCAATTTGCATCCGGAAGTGTGCAGCCTGCAAATCCGCGATGACTCCTACAGCTGCTTCACGAGCCTGAGGTGCGCGCGTATTGAGCACGAGCAGCGCGCGACGCGTTTCACTCATTGCGGGCCCTCCTCAACTGCCGTGGTGATTGCTTGACGGAGGTCATCATCTCGTAGATACGACGGGCGTGGGGCTTCATCCACAGGCTTCGCGCCCAACCCGCGCTGCAGCCATAGGAAGTACTCGACATTGCCACTTGGGCCAGGGAGTGGACTGGCGGCTACTCCGGCTACTCCAAGCCCCAAAGCAATTGCTCGCTCGGCCACAGCCAACACCGCACCCATGCGCACCTGAGGATCTCTGATGACCCCATCGCCAACCGCCTCGCGTCCAACTTCGAACTGGGGTTTGACCATGATGACGAAATCTGCATTATTCGCAGTACAAGCCACCATGGCTGGCAGCACAAGTGCCAATGAAATAAACGAGAGATCAGCGACGACAAGCTCCGCCAGGAATTCGACATCATCGGCAGTCAGCGTGCGAATGTTGGTGCGCTCCATCACGACGACTCGGTCATCGGTACGAATTGGCCAGGCCAATTGCCCGTACCCAACATCGACTGCCAAAACCTTGGCTGCGCCTCTTTCAAGTAGCACTTGCGTAAAGCCACCCGTCGAGGCGCCCGCGTCGAGACAGCATTTGTTTGTCACATCGACAGCAGGAAATGCATCAAGGGCACCATTGAGTTTTACTGCACCGCGTGAAACATAGCCATGACCTTCGGCAACGACAACCTCAACCGGATCAGACGTTTCGACTTGGGTCGCCGCCTTAGTCGCAACAGCCCCTTTCACCGTTACGACACCGGCACTTATGAATTCTTGAGCCTGTTCCCTTGATCTCGCTAATCCGCGGCGAACGAGTTCTGCGTCAAGACGCCTGCGCGCCACAATACTTACGCGCTAAGGTCAGATAGTCGCTGATGCAAGCGACCATGCACAGACGTGAACACTTCGGCATGATCATGAATATCGCGATCGTCAAGCGTCGCGAGTTCTTCAAGAGCGATGTCTACTTCAGCATCACCTGTGGGTTCCCATACGGCAAGCACAAGCGCATTGTCATGTTCTGCCAAGACCATGACTGAATCAATGGAGTCTTCAACGACTTCAGCTTCAATTTCATCGCGATTGATTTCTTCCACCAGCGCCGCATCTACGCCATCAACTTCAATGGTGTCGCCTTGTACAAAATCAGATGGCTCAGATTCAAATGCTTCGACATCATCGGCGAATTCCTCGAAATTTTCGCTCACTTTGCAACCTTCTTCACTGCAGCCTTCGTTGCCGGTGACTTCTTCGCAGCACTCTTCTTGACTGGCTGAACTGTTGCCGACTTGTCGGCTACCGGTGCTTTCATGTTCTTGATTTCGGCGATTTCTTTTTCAAGACGTTGAACATGACGACGAACAGCGGCCAATTCATCTTCACGAACGAAACCCATGCGACTCACAGCGCGGTCTACCTCTGAAGTAACCAGCCCGAGCAACATCTCACGGTTGTTTCGGCTCGTTGAAAGCAATTCATCAGCCAATTCCTGCACTTGACCTTTGATGTCAGGAGCTTTGGTGGACAGTTGAATTCCTTGACTCACCAACTCCATGGCAATTTCTTTAGCTTTGGCTTTGGTGACGTCACTGAGGCCATTGGCTAATTGCAGATATCCACGCAGGTCATTAAGCATGGGTTCAGGCTACTTCGTCCCAGGCCTGGTTGGGTAACAGGCAGGTCAGGTCGTCAGCAACAAAAGTCGGTCGCTCCTGGCCCTGAGCTGATCGGCCCTCAACAAGGGTGGCGACTCCCGTACCAACGAGCAAGGTTGGGATACCTAAACGAGACCCTGCTGCGATATCGGTATCAAGGCGATCTCCGATCATCAACGGGCTCCGGGCGCCGGTGCGGGCTATCGCTTCGTGCAGGAGGGCTGGTTCTGGCTTTCCTGCGACCGCATCAGGGCCTCGACCAGCTGTTTGAGCCACTACTTGAACCAAGGCCCCATTGCCTGGGGCAATTCCTCGAACCGAGGGAAAGGTGGAATCAAGATTGGTAGCTATCCATGGAACACCAGCGCGCACGGCAAATGTGGCTTCGGCAAGATCTGACCAACCAACATTGGATCCATATCCCTGCATCACTGCGACGACCGAATCCGAAAATGTGCGAACCGGATTAAATCCTCGTTCACGTAATGCAGCTGCCACGCCCTCTCCTCCAATGGCTAGAACATCTCCGCAGGAAACGAACGATGTCACCAACGTGGCACCAGCCATCGAAGATGTCACCACGTCTTTTTCAGTTGCTGGAATTCCCAATTCGCGCAAGTGCGCTGCAACGTCAGATGCTGTTCTTGAAGCGTTGTTGGTGACGTAGACGCACCGAGCACCCTGTGCAATGGCACTCAAAATGCCTTCGCGTGCACCAGGAACCACATTCGGACCGATGTACACCACTCCATCCAGATCAAAGAGCAAGACATCGTGATTACCAATACTCATAGCTCTTCACCAAGAATTCGTTTGAGACTTTCCTGATTCTCAATGGGGCCATTGAGTGGAAGGTTGTCAGCGATGCGAGCACGAAGCGTCGCCTTCACTTGCCCGAATGCGCGGGCATACTCCAGCCGCTCAGGTCGCATGGCTGAAGCCATACCTAACTCGTCGCGCGCTTGGATGAACTGCTGCATTCGCCATAAGCACAGGCCTTTGCCGAAGTGCGCATAGTCATTATCTGGCTGTAACTGAATCAAAACATCGAATGCCATTGACGCAGCACGGAAGTCTGAGGTGTCGAACAGTGCCCGGGCATACATCTCCATGATTGACGCCGACTGCGGTTCAGCCGACATGATGCGATCGATCAAAAGAAGTGCTGCGTGCGGATTTCCGGTTTCGAGCAGTTCACGCGCACGCTGGTACCACGAATACACCTCATCAGAATGATCACTGGTGAATGAATCAGCGTTTGACACTCGTAGATTCTCGCACGCGAACCAAACTTCGCACTTCAATCTCGGTGGAACTACCTAGACCTTTGCCACTTTGCCAGAATCTGCGACGCAATTCCCCTTGGATTTCAACCCAAGTACCTACTGGCCACGATTCCACTTTCGTCCGAATTGCGGGTTTAAGTGTTTGGCAAGCCAATGAATCAACTTTCTGGTTGCCGACTCGAGGTTTGCTCGTGCGCGGGACGATCACCGTGAACGTGGTGATCTCATCGCCGCTTGGCAATTCTTTAGTGAAGACTTGCTGCCCTAATTTTCCGATGAGGTGAACCTCGTTGATGCCGTGTAAATCTTGAATATTTGTCATGAAACACATGGTGGCCACATAAGTGTGGGTTCGCACCTACCGATTTCCATCGGTGGATACGAACCCACATAATCACGACCTGTGGAAAACTCAATTCTCGTCAGAGAATTCAATTCCATCCATGATGTTGCATTGTTCTTCAGCGTCCGTCGCACCATCAATGTCAGAACCAGCAGCGCGTTCCATCCATTCGCGCGCATCGTTCTTGCGGCCTGCATCTTGAAGCAACATTGCGTAGGCGTATTGCAGACGTGCCCGGGTGTCTCCTGGTTTTAATCGAGTTAACTCGGGAATTTGCAATGTGACGATGGCTGCATCGAGTTCGCCTAAGTCGGCACGTGCACCTGCCGCAACGATCATCATTTCTGCGCGAGTTTCCGCTTCCATCTTTTTTGTATCAATAGATCGGATGTAGTCCAAAGCCTTTTGCGGCTTGCCTAGCCCACGTTCGCAGTCGGCGATCATCGGAATGTATTGATCTCCGCCGTTCATACGACGAACGGCACGCAATTCGGTGAGGGCTTCACCAAATCGACCCGCCTGATAAGCAACAATTCCGCATGCTTCGCGCACCATTGCAATTCGCGATGCCCGACGTCGTGCTGCCTTCACATGTTCTGTTGCGAGAGCGAGATCGTCATCGGCCATAGCGCGTTCCGCCGCTACTAAATGGCGTGCAACGAGAATCTGCAGCCCTTCTGGAAGGGAACGAAGCTCAAGCAACATCCCCTTGTCGAAGTCATCAGGTGTGATGTCATCGGGGATGCGCGGATCGCGGATTTCATAACCCTCGTCACGGCGGTTGACCTGTTCGCGCGCGCCACGGTCGTCGCGGCGGTTATTGCTTGGGCGACCCGAAGTATTGCGATTGTCGCTGCGCTGCCCATCTGGGCGTCCGCGCTCATCGCGGCGGTCACGGCTTGGCGCGCGGTCGTAACCGCCCGAACGTGGCGCTGAACTGCGCGGGCGATCATCACGGTCATCACGACGATCGCGACTTGGTGCCCGGTCATACCCACCACTGCGCGGAGCACTGCTACGCGGACGATCATCACGACGATCAGAAGAACCAGACCGAGGTGCTGCACTACGAGGTCCTGAGGAACGAGGACGATCATCACGGTCATCACGACGATCGCGACTTGGAGCGCGGTCATAACCACCGCTGCGCGGAGCACTGCTACGCGGACGATCATCACGACGATCAGAAGAACCAGACCGAGGAGCTGCACTACGAGGACCTGAGGAACGCGGGCGATCATCACGGTCATCACGACGATCCCGGCTTGGTGCCCGGTCATAACCACCGGAACGAGGGGACGAACTACGCGCATCTGAGGAACGCGGACGATCATCACGGTCATCACGACGATCCCGGCTTGGTGCCCGGGCATAACCACCGGAACGAGGGGACGAACTACGCGCATCTGAGGAACGCGGACGATCATCACGACGATCAGAGGAACCTGAACGAGGGCTTGAATTTCGGCGATCGCCACTTGGACGATCAGAGGATCCGTATGACTTGGAACCACCAGTTGGACGTGAGCTGCCTGGACGACCTCCAGCTGGGCGCCCTGAACCACCGGATGCAGGACGGCCGCTTCCGCTTCTGCCGCCACTGCTTGGACGTGATGATCCTGACCGGCCACCACTTGATGGTCGACTTGACCGGGCTCCACCGCGGTCATTGCGTTCTGCCATGAGCTGATCCTCTCGCACACACACGTGTGCAGTTACATTGGGGAAGAAATGGAAATGGCCACCCCGAGGGGTGGCCATTTCACAAAATTTGTCCGGCGGCGTCCTACTCTCCCACACAGCTTCCCGTGCAGTACCATCGGCGCTGAAGGTCTTAGCTTCCGGGTTCGGAATGGAGCCGGGCGTTTCACCTTCGCTATGGCCGCCGAAACTCTATTGAGATTTCAATTGGGCTTTGTTCCCGACCGAATCTCGGGAACCACACAGTGGACGCGAACAAAAAAGTTAAGTTAAAGGCAAGTCCTCGGCCTATTAGTACCGGTCAGCTCCACATGTTGCCATGCTTCCACATCCGGCCTATCAACCCAGTCATCTAGCTGGGGGCCTTACCCGGTTAACCCGGTGAGAAATCTTATCTTGGAACGGGTTTCCCGCTTAGATGCTTTCAGCGGTTATCCCTTCCGAACGTAGCTAATGAGCAGTGCTCTTGGCAGAACAACTCACACACCAGAGGTTCGTCCAACCCGGTCCTCTCGTA